>NZ_AP014945.1:1209968-1512460 GCF_001548275.1 Caldimicrobium thiodismutans | reverse complement strand
CACTTGTTGGCACAAGACCAGCCATAAGAAGGCCAAGGGTGAGATAGTAGTTCTCTCCGAAAAATAGAGTTCCCAGCCAATAAGCCAGAAAGGGAATAACCAAAAAATTTAATCCCTGAGCAACAAGCAAAACCTTGGTATCACCTCCCTCAAAGACCTTTTTAAACCTTAAATTAATCATCATGGGATAGATCATTACAAAAGTAAAGAAGAGAACAAAATTTTTAAGAAAGGAAAGATCTAAATAGAGCCCGGCGATGAAACCTGCCAAGAGACTGGCAGGAATAAAAATTATTAAATTTTTAGTTATGTATCCCAAAAGCTTCCACATACTTCCCCTCCTATTCATAATAAAATTTAATACTATTTTTATTTTATAAATCTCAAACCAAAAGTCAAGAACCTGAATTGCCTCATTAAAAATCTATTTGAAATTTATCGTTGCCTCATATAAAAAACCTCAGCTCCTCTATTTAACCTTCACGAAAAAACTATCTATTTCGCCCCTCTTGAATTTATGAGCTTAGTTCTTTCGCAAAGCTTATTTTAAGGAAAGAATAGGTGGAAAGGTAAAGGAGCTTTGCAGAAAGATAAGGAGATATCAGAAAATGTTTGAGAGAGCATATTTATAGAAAAAAGGGAATTATTATCGGGGAAAAAATTGATGAAAATATAAAGGAGGAGAAGGTAAAATAATTTCCTTTAGAAAATTAAATGAGGCATTACAGACCTGTTTTTATATGCACAAACTATAAAACACGGTCTTGAAAATTAATTGTTAAAGAAAAATATGCATAAGTTCATATCCTTACAGGAAAAAATAAGAGGGGTATAAGTATTGAACAGGGGCAACTTGTTTCTGCTTTTGAGCCCCATGTAGGGGTTTAAAATTTTAAACTCCTACTTAAGGAAAGATTTTGCAGATTTTTTATCCTTTGTTTCCAAAGGGGAATGGGTATGTGTAGAAAATCCTCTTGCGTCTCTAAAGATATGAATGCATACAACCCTTTGAAATAGCTAAAAATTGATTATACTTAAAAGAAATTTTGAACTTAGGGAGGAAATATGCCACTTACTCTTGATGAGGTCAAAAAAATTGCCCATCTTGCAAGGCTTGAATTCTCTGAAGAAGAGATCCTTTTATACACTCAGGAACTCTCCAAAATCCTTGACTACTTTCAAGAACTTCAAAAGGTTGATACCTCCTCAGTTTCCCCAACCTTTCATCCCCTCAAGAAAAAAACCCCTTTTAGAGAAGACGAGGTTAAGGAGTTTTATAATAGAAAGGGACTTCTTGAGAATGCACCAGAACTTAAAGAGACCTCCATTATTGTCCCTAAGGTTGTTAAAGCCCCATAAAGATGCCGATAAAAAGGAACCTAAATAAAATTCAATCTTCTAAGGGGTGATTTTATGGATTTTAATGAGCTTACCCTTATATCTACCTTAAAGCTTCTTGAAGAGGGGAAGATTACCAGTAAAGAGTTAGCTGAGATAACCTTAAAAAGGATCAAAAAATATGACTCAAAGCTCAAGGCCTTTCTTTATGTTAATGAAGAATGGGTCTTGAAACAAGCAGAGATGGCGGACCAGAGAAGAAAAGAGGGAAAAGCTGGAGCCTTAACCGGGATTCCTCTCTCAATCAAAGACAATATCCATATTGAGGGGCACCCTACGACCTGTGCATCCAAAATTTTAGCTAATTATATTGCTCCCTATGATGCGGATGTTATTGAAAGGCTTAAGACCGAAGGCGCTGTCTTCATAGGAAAGACAAACTTAGATGAATTTGCCATGGGATCCTCTACAGAAAATTCAGGCTTTTTCCCCACAAGAAATCCCTGGGATTTAGAGAGAGTTCCTGGAGGTTCTTCTGGTGGTTCCGCTGTATCAGTTTCCGCAAGATTGGGGCTTGGCTCTCTTGGCTCTGACACAGGAGGCTCTATAAGACAGCCAGCAGCCTTTTGCGGAGTTGTGGGTATGAAACCCACTTATGGCCTGGTATCTCGTTTCGGCCTGGTTGCCTTTGCCTCTTCCCTTGATCAAATTGGCCCCTTTGCTCTTAATGTAGAGGATCTTGCCCTATTATTAAAGGTAATTGCAGGCCCTACCCCTAAGGACTCAACCTCTGCTGAGATTACCCCTCCAGATTTTACTAAAGCCATTCAGGAAAATCTTAAGACCTCTTATCGCATTGGTCTTCCCAGGGAGTATTTTGCAGAGGGGCTTGATCCTGAAATCCAAAAGACCTTGGAGGAGGTCATCCATATCCTCAAGAAAAGACACACTCTTAAAGAAATAAGTCTTCCCCACACCAAATATGCCTTGGCTACCTATTATATTATTGCCCCTGCTGAGGCAAGCTCAAATCTTGCCAGATATGATGGTGTTAAATACGGGTTCAGGGCAGAAGCCAAAACTCTTCTTGAGATGTATAAAAAGAGTCGGGCCCAGGGCTTTGGGAAGGAAGTCAAAAGAAGAATTATGCTTGGCACCTATGCCCTCTCAGCAGGTTATTATGATGCCTATTATCTCAAAGCCTCAAAGGTTAGAACTCTCATAAAAGAGGACTTTGATAAGGCCTTTCAGGAAGTGGATCTAATCTTTGCTCCCACTACCCCTACCCCACCTTTCAAATTAGGAGAAAAGACCGCAGATCCTCTTCAGATGTATCTTTCTGATATCTTTACCATTCCTGTAAATCTTGCAGGTATCCCGGCCTTGAATCTCCCGGTGGGCCTTACCTCCCAAAATTTACCTATAGGTGCTCAGATTATGGGACCAAACTTTAAAGATGATACAGTCTTGAGCCTAGCTTACCAGCTGGAAAAGGAAATTTCCCTTAAGTTTATCCCCCCACTTATAAAGGAGTAAAGATGGCCTTAAAAATTAAGAAAAAAGTCCTGGGCAAAGGACTTTCTGAGCTTATCCCTGAATTGAGTAGTAAGCAGGGTTTTGCAGAACTACCTGTTGATGCAGTCACCTATTTTAGTTATCAGCCAAGAATTACTTTTAAGGAAGATGAATCCTTTCAAGACCTCTTGAAATCCATTCAAGAAAAAGGAATTCTTCAGCCCATTGTCGTCCGAAAGATAACTGAAGGACTTTATGAGTGTGTGGCTGGAGAGAGGAGACTTAGAGCTGCAAAAAAACTGGGTCTGAACACTATTCCTGTTATCATAAAAGAACTCTCTGATGAAGAGGCTTTGCTGATTTCTGTGATGGAAAACTTGCAAAGAAAGGACCTAAATCCCATGGAAATTGCCTTAGCCTATAAAAATCTTATGGATAAATTTGGCTATACTCAAGAAGAAGTTGCAGAAAAAGTGGGCAAGGACAGGGCAACTGTAGCCAATTTCTTAAGACTTCTTAAACTACCCAAGGAGATTCAGGATGATTTATTAGAGGAAAGGCTAACAGTTGGACATGCCAAAGCCCTGTTATCTCTTCCCTCTGAAGAGCTTCAACTTCTTGCTCGAAGACTTGTGCTTGAAAAGGGCCTTTCTGTTAGAGAGACTGAAAAATTAGTTGAAAAACTCAAGACCGGGCAGACCAGGGTAAGGCCAAAAGAGATAGATCCAGACCTACTTGCCCTTTCTGAAGAGTTAAGTCAACTTCTTGGCTCAAAGGTAGAAATAACCCTTAAGAAAAAAAAACCCTGCTTTATCCTTCACTTTGATAGCCTCGAAAGTGCTGAAGCCTTCCTTGAAAAACTAAGAAAAACCTTAAGTTAACGCCCTTTAGAAGGCTTTTTCTTCTTAGCCACCTTTGAGTCTTTTGAAGAGGAAGTTTTTGTTCTGTTTGAAGAAGTTGTCTTCTTTTTAGAAGAATTCTCGCCCTTTTTTTCTTCAAAATTCCTGATTATAACTGAATCTTTTGCACTTACAAAAAGAGTGACCTCTCCTGATGGGGTATTGACCTTTACTTCTTCAAGTTCAAGCCTCTTGAGGTTAGCAAGTAATTTATCTGCTGAGGTGATAGGGATTTTGAGGGGGTAAGTTACTCCCGGAGGTGTAAACTCTCTTCTTAATTCTGCATTGAGTTTTCTCAGGATATCATAATCTACTTCTGCAGCTAAGCTCAAAACCTTTAGATCCAAACCTCCTGGAACATTCAGCTCCACATAATCCCAGGGCTCCTCAATTAGTGGTAAAAAGCCATATTTTTGGGGATCTTTAATTATTATAGAAATAGCCAGCCACTGAGGTAGATAGGCAAAGGTTTCAAAGGGTATGGCTCCACTCATCATCACCTTCCAGTAGTCTGCAAAATTTTTGGCTCGTAGAGCTCGGGAGACTCTTCCCTCTCCAGCATTATAGCTTGCTACCGCAAGCCTCCAGTCTCCAAAGATCTCATAAAGTTTTTTTAAATACTTAGCTGCTGCATAAGTGGACTTTATAAAGTCCTTTCTCTCATCAATCCAGTAATCCACCTTTAAACCATAGAGCCGACCTGTAGTTTCTATAAATTGCCAGATACCTACAGCCCCTGCTCGAGAGACTGCAAAGGGATTACATCCACTTTCAACTAAAGCAAGGTAGACCAAATCCTCTGGAAGCCCCTCCTCTTTAAAGATTACCCTAAAATAAGGTAAAAAGGGACCACAGCGCCTAAACCACCTTTGAAGAACCTCTTTTTTCTCAGTGGTATAATACTTAACAAAATAGGCTATCTGAGAGTTAACATCCATAGGAAGATGTCTGACAATCTCAGATGGGAGCACCTCTACATTTTCAATATGTTCTGATAGGGGAATCTCTTGAAAGATATTCTCTCCCCAAAGGTTATGAGCTATTAATAGAAAAAAAAGCATAAAACCAGTTATTTTCTTTAACATCTAAGAGTTCCTAAGGGTTTCAAGATACTTTATTGAGGCCAGAGCATCTTCTTCTTTTTTTGCCTCAATGGTCAGAATTGGCCTTAGGGCCTTGGTCTTCAAAAAATCAAATAGGCCTGCAAAATCAATAATGCCTGCCCCTACTGCCAGATGGTCATCCCATCTTCCAAGATTATCATGACAGTGAATCTCTGAAAGATAGGGATAAAGGGTTCTAAGCCAGTGCATTTCTTCGCTTTCTGAAAAAACCTTAGCATGGGCTGGATCAAAGCACCAACGGAGCCTTCCTTCAAAAGCAGTATAAATGGGCTTAACAAATTCTGGTTCTGGCTCAAAGACATTCTCAAGGGCTAAAACTAAATTAAGTTCTGAAGAAAGTTTAAAAATCTCAGGCAAAGATTCTTCAATAAAAATTTTTCTCCACTCTTCCCTTGGCTCCCTGTGATAATCGGGATGATATCCGCTATGGAACACACAAAGCGCAGGCTCAAACAAAGAGGCTATCTCCATACCCTGAAAAAGCCTTTTAAGACTTACCTTTCTGATCCAGGGATCAAGTCCAGCCAAAGATAAATCCATAAATGGAAGATGAACTGTAGGCCTGAGACCTCCTTTTTTCAACAGGAAAGCAACCTCCCTGAAGGCCTTCCTTTCAAAGCTATCCAAAACCTCAGCCTTTAAAGTTATCTCAATCAAAAGCCCTCGCTCAAAAACTATGGGTAAATACTTCTCACGCAAAAGCTCAAAGGGAATTGAAACTCTAATCTCCATCTCTTTTATCTCCCATAAAATTCCCTTATTTTCTCAACTACATATTCTACTTCCTCATCCCTTAAATAAGGGAAAAAGGGAAGACTCAGGATCTCATCACAGAGTTTTTCCGTAGCAGGAAGATCCCCCTTTTGATATCCAAGCCCTTTGTAAACAGGTTGTAAATGAAGGGGAGAGGGATAATAAATTCGTGTTGTTATTCGGGCTTGGGCAAGAAATTTTATAAGTTCTTCCCTTGCCTTTACTCTTATGGAATAGAGAGAATATGCAGGGAGAGCTTGCGGTAGGGGTTCTAAAAACTTTATTTCTGGGGCAAGGTTTTTTAACCCCTTAGTGTAAAGGTCTGCAAGGTATCTTCTTAGGGCCAGCTCCTTTTCAAAAAATTTAAATTTTACCCTTACAATAGCACACTGAATTTCATCAATCCTTCCATTAATTCCATGATATTCATAAAAATAAGGGGATGTTTGTCCATGTTCTTTCATTACTTTTATTTTACGGTAGATCTCGTAATCATCTGTAAAAACCATACCTCCATCACCAAAGCAGGCTAAATTTTTAGTGGGGTAAAAGGAGGTTGCACTGGCAATCCCGAAGGTCCCGACTTTTTTTCCTGCCACCTCCGCCCCAAAGGCCTGACAGATATCCTCAATAAGATAAAGCTTTCTATCCTTACAAAAGGTCTCCAGAGCCGGAAGTTCCGCTGGAAGACCAAAAATACTGACTCCTATTACAGCAGAAACCTTTTTCCCTTCAGACAAAAGCTTCTCATAGAGGGTTTTTACACTATGAGTGGATAGATTGCCTGTATTGATATCTATGTCAGCAAAAACAGGAGTAAACCCTGCTCTTACCACGACTTCAGAAGTGGCAATAAAGGTGAAAGAGGGAAGAATAACATGACTCCCAGCGGGAAGCTCAAGGGCCTTAAGAATAAGATAAAGGGCCTCTGTACCAGAGGAAACCCCCACTGCATATTTAACCCCTAAATAGGAGGCAAGCTTCTCCTCAAGGGAGGCTGTCTCAGGGCCATTTAGATAAATGCCTCTCCTTAAGACCTCTAAAACAGCCTTTTCTATCTCCTCACCATACTCAAAATAGGCTCTCTTTAAATCTAAAAAGGGAATCTCTTGCATTTTTTCTCTCAGAAAATTTTTAATAAAAAGCATTATATTTTAGAAAAAGTCTTTTACAAGAGCCGAATGGCCTCATTAAAAATCTATTCGAAAATTTATCGTTGCTTCATATAAAAAATCTCAGCGCCTCTCTTGAACCTTCACAAAAAAACTATCTATTTCGCCCCTCTTAAATTTACAAGCTTAGTTCTTTCGCAAAGCTTATTTCAAAGGAAAGAGTGGGTAAGGAGCTTTATAGAAAGATATGGAGATATCAGAAAAAATGCTTGAGAGAGCATATTTAGAGAAAAAAGGGAATATTTTCGGGGAAAAATTGACAATAAAAAGGAGGAGAAGGTAAAATAAATTCCTTTAGAAAATTAAATGAGGTATTAGGGGGAGCTACAGGAGGAGCTGTTAAGCTTTTTTAAAATGAACAGGGTTTTACTTTACAGGCGAGGAGGGCTTGGAGATACTCTTCTAACCTTTCCTGTAGCTGAAGTCCTAAAAAGGAAAGGCTTTGAGGTGCACTTTGTGGGAAATAGAGACTATTTAGAACTTGCTTATCTCTGTGGATGGGCTGATAAAATCTATAGTTCCGAATTTTTGTCTTCTCTTGATTTATCCAGGTATCAAGAAAAAATCCTCATCTCCTGTAGAGGCAATCTTAATCCCTTTCCAGAAAGTAGGATACCCATTACTTATTATTATCTTAAGAGCCTTGGCCTTCCTTTTAATTTTTCAAGGAAGCTACCTATTTTTGAGGATGAGCCAGGGGATAAAAATTTAGCCGTGCTTCACCCGGGTTCAGGCTCTCCCAAAAAGAATCCTCCCTTAGAGCTTTTTGAAAAAATTGAGGCATACTTAGTAAATCTCGGGTTTACGGTAATTTACCTTGCAGGAGAAGCTGAGGACTGGCTTTTTTCCAAAAAGAAAAATCTATTCAGAAGTTTTAACATATTAGAAATAGCTTCTTTTCTTAAAAGGGCAGGTCTTTTCATAGGGAATGATAGTGGAATCTCTCACCTTGCCTCTTATCTGGGGATCAAATCTTTCCTTTTTTATGGACCAACTGATGAGGTTATCTTTTCACCCCTTGGAGAGACCTCACATCTGATATTTCTTCCCCTATCCTGTAGACCCTGTTTTCCAAAGACCTGTTCAGAAAGACCCTGTCTTGATCCTGAAAATCTCTTTAAAGTTTTTAAAAAGGCCCTCCATCAAAACATAACTCTGCACGCTTATTACTGATCTTGAGACAGGCCCTTCTGCCAATAGGCAAAGGTATATTTACAGAGGTATGTCCAAAGGGAAAGCCATAGCCAACTGGAATATGCTCAGGAATAAATTCCTCCATCTCCTTTAAAAAATCCTCAGCCTTTACCTCTCCAAGGTCTCCCAGCACAACTCCTTTTAACGCACCTTTTGGAAGGCTATAAAGAATCTGCAAAAAAGCCCTTTCCATCCGATAAAGTTTTTCATTAGTCTCCTCAATAAAGAGGATAATCTCCTCTTCATAAGGAAAATAAGGAGTTCCACAAAGACTTGCCAAAATGGAAAGATTGCCACCAATAAGCACCCCTTCAGAATACCCTTTCCTATAGGCCAATCCGAAAATTTTAAAGGCCTCAGCGTCTTCTAATAATATCTTTTTAAGACATTTAAGACTTTTCTTTTCAAGCTCAGGAAGATTAACAACCATGGGAGCATGAAGCCCAACCTTTTTAAATTTTTTCCAAAAATAAAGGTGCAAAGTTGTAATATCGGAAAATCCAATAAGCTTAGGAAGATATTCAACTGGAAAGGCTTTAGCTCCAAAGAACTCATCTAAATAAGGCAAAAGCTTAATAGCCCCACTACCTCCTCTTACAGCCCAGAGATGGGTGAACTTAAAAGAGGTCATAAGCTCATAGAGGAGAAAGGCCTTTTGAGAGGCTTGGGCCTCTACAAAATCCACATAACTTTTAAAGTGAATCTTCCACTTCTTTAAAACTTCTAAACCTCTTTCAAAGGGCTCTCTATCAGGCGGGCTTGAGGGCTGAATTATGGCAATACTTAACGATTCTTCCATAAATAAAAAAGACCATCTAAGGTAAGGGTAGGGTCAATCTTTTGAATCTTTTTAGAAAGGGGAGCTATGAAAGAGGCAAGTCCTCCTGTTGCTATCACTAAAGGATTACTTAGCATCTCAGCTGTAAGCTTTTCAATCATTGTATCCGTAAGACCTGCAAAACCAAAAAGAAGCCCACTTTTAAGGGCTGATATAGTGTCCTTTCCGATAGCCTTTTCTGGGGGGCTACTCAAATCAATCCTTGGAAGCTTAGCTGTGCCTTTAAAAAGGGCCTCCATGGAAAGTGTTAACCCGGGAGAGATAGCTCCTCCTAAATAAACTCCCTCAGAGGATATACAGTCAAAGGTAATAGCCGTGCCAAAATCAACAATGATAAGGGAGCTCTTATATTTAATCCAGCCTCCTAAGGCATTTACTAATCTATCTGCTCCTACCTCTGCGGAATAATGAAGATCTAAAGGGATACCAACGGTCTTAGCTGAGGCAACCACTACCTCTCTGGCTAACCATTTTTTACCCAGCTCCACCCAGTAAACCTCAACCGGAGGAACAACACAGGCAAGACTAAGTCCCTTAATATCTTTGATTTTTATCCCAAATAAACTTAAGAACTCATTTACCTTTATTAAAAGCTCTTCTGGAGAAACCACATACTCTGTTTTAAAACTAAAAAGAGCCCTCAAAAGCCCCTCATCCTCAAAGATACCACAGGTTGTAGCCGTATTTCCCACATCAACAGTTAAAATTAGATCCGACATAAAAGATAACAGACCCAGTTTTCTATTTGTTTTCGTTCTAAAAGCCTCACTGGTTTTTCCTCTAAGCCATCTATTATTTCCTCTTCCATTCCTATGGTAAATCCTGATAAAAGATAATATTTAGCTGAAAAAAATTCCTCTCTTTTAAATTGATCAAGAAGTAATCCTTTATAAAGATTGGCTAAAAGAAGATCACAGGCAAAATCTTTAAATTCTCTTACATCACCTTCTTGAACTTGCGCTTGAAGGCCATTCAGGGAAAGATTCTTTTGAGTAACTTTCACACAGAGGGGATTTATATCTATTGCCCTAATCTTTCCTCCCAATTTTGCCCAGAAAAGGGTAAGGATTCCCGATCCACATCCAAGATCAAGAATACTTTCGGGAAGACCGTAAAGTTTATAAAAATTCCAGCTTGAATGAAGCATAAGGGTGGTTGTGGGATGAGTTCCTTCACCAAAGACTACACTGGGATCAAAGATAAGATCCCATTTTCCCTCATACCAGAGAGGAGCAATCTTAAAAGGCCCTACTTCAAAGGGCTGTGGTATCCGCCTTTCGTTCCACTGGGTATAGGGAACCTCGTCTTTAATTTCAAGAGTAAGATTAAATTGATTGATCAGCTCCTGAACCAGGGCATCCTTTGGCTTATGGAAAAAAAGCACTCCAATGCCATCTTCCTCCCAATATCCGATAAGATCAGGGTCATCCAATACCCTTAGGGCTGGATGCCCATCCCTAAAACCATAAATATAAAAGGTCTCATATTTCTGATAAGGTGGTCTTAGCATTATTTTTTAAACTTACTCAAGGGAAAAAAATTTTCAAGATTCTTTCAAAGATATCTGCTCCAAGATAGGTAAAAAAGGCAACGATAATTACATTCATAAGAATCCAGAGAAGAAGTCTTCTCCTTAATTTTACCGAATGGGCCTTAATAAGATCAGGCCTCTGAAAGGCATAATTTAAATAGAGGATTCGCTCCATGAGACCATAATGATGCCATGATTTTCTGAAAAGTTGCCCTGTAATTTCTCCAAGTTTATAAAAAGCAGAGGTCATAGGTTCGGGATCTTTAAGTCTTGAAAGGGCATATAAATCTGCCTCCCGTTCCAGAGAACGAAGAAAATAGGCAAATATTATCCTAAAAAAGGATATAGCCAAACTCAGAAAAAAAATAATAAGCGCAATATCAAAAAAAATAGCATAGGGCCCCTGCAAAAACTTATCCAGCCCGTTTAAATCATCAAATAAAATAAGAAAAGTAAATAAAAAAAGATAGAAGGCATTTAAAATAAAAATGGGAAAGGTCAAAAGCACTAAAAGAAGATACAGGCCATGTCTTTTTCTTAAGTGCCCAGCTTCATGGGCTAAAATTCCTAAAATCTCCTTTAAATCCATAATCTCAAGGATTCCTGATGAAAAAAAGAGATACCTGAAAGGTGGTATAAATCCAAGGACACCTGCGGTATAAAATCTGGGTCCCAAAGGGGGTAATATATAATAATCTCTGAGATTTAATCTCTCTTGCCTTAAAAATTTATCTATAACTTCTCTCAAAGGCCCATCAGGAAGCCTTTTAACTGGCCAAATTTTGATAACAAGATAGGGAGAAAGAGAGATTACACCCAGTAAGAGCAGAAAAAATTGCCCAGGGAAGGAAATCTTAAAAAAATCAAGGACCTCCTCCATGAAAATTAAAATCAAAAAGGGTAAAATTAGTCCAAGAAGAATCCTAAAATACCCTATACGAAACCGATAAAATGCAATTTTTATCAGGATATAATAATGAAAAAACCAGAAAAGAGCTGGAAATACAGAAAAATAATAGGGACTCAGGAATTTTTTAAGTCCAAAAAAGGCAAGATCAAAACTATAGAAAATAAATGAAAAAAGGAGAAAAATTTTTTCTACATAAAAATAACTCCTCTCGTTACCTGAACCTGCCCTTCGGGCAATAAAAATTAAACTTAGGCAAAAGAAAAGCTCTTTACTTATAAAGAGCAAAATTTTTAAATAAGGAGAGAACTCCCATGAAAAAGAAGAGGGAATGAGTTCCCACAGGAAGAAGGCTATCCAAAAAGAGAGAAGATCTTCATAAATCACGAGATACTAAAAGGAAAGTAAATACTCTATAAGGGCGGAGAGATCTTTTTCACTAAGTTTTTTAGTAATATTAATAAAACCTTTCATGGTCTTAGGCTCACCTTTGATAAGGCCAGGCTTTTTTCCCTGTAAATAATCTTTCAACTCCTGATTTTTCTTGTAATAACTTTTAGAAATAGTCTTTAAGGATGGGGCAAAAGAGTCATATTCTTTAGAGTGGCAACCACCACACCCCTTAGTTTTAAAAATCTCTTCTCCATTTGAGGCAAACCCTAAGGTTGGTAAAAAGATAAGAGCCATTAATAATACTGACTTTTTCATAGTTTCCTCCTTTTTATGTATTTTAATTATATAGCCCTGAGCATAAAAGACAAGGCCTTGTTAGCGTCCATATCTTTTGTGACTCAAGATGATTTTTTCTGCTACTTCTCACCTCTAACCTATTTCCACCTATTTTTATGTAAAGATCTCAACTTATGCACCCCTATCCTTATTTTTGAAATATTCAATAGCGTCTTTTAATTTTAATTGAATAAATGATTTTGTTGAAGGAGTTTAAAATTTTAATAAATTTCTAATAAAGCCATAACAGTTGATAAAGTTAGATAGGTTAAATAAATAATGAAATTATCAATTTTCAAAAAGTTGAAAGATATCTTCAGAATTCTTCGCAAGAATTATTTTCCTCAGCCACTCCTTGAGAACTCCTCTATCCTCCTCTCTTACCACCCTCTCCCTCACTTCCTCAGGCACATACCCAAGCTTCACCTCTATGGCCTCAAGCACAAGCTCCCTTGCCTCCTCAATTAACCCCTGATATTTCCCCTTCTGATAAAATTTCTCTCCCACTCTATCCCAAAAGCTCTTTAATTCCATCTTTACCCCCTCTTCTCCACACCTATCTAATATATTAAACCAGATTACCTCCCCGTCAACCCTAAACTTTATTTCAGATATCGTAATTAAAAACCCTATCTCCCACCTCCCCTTCTCCCCTATCGCAATTAACCTATTTACCGCTCTTACCACCATATCTATCATCTCTTCAAAATTACCTGCTTCCGCCTTTATTAAATAAAGATAACACCCAAGCCCTGCTAAAATATCAAATACCTCCAATATCTTCTCATCCTCTACCCTCTTTAAATCTACCACATGAACCTTAAAAAGTTCTCCCTTTAACCCCTCTGGCACTGAAAATATCTCCTCTATCCTTTCAGGATACCCCCAGGGCTTATCCCCTTCATAGAATACAAGAGGTAAAACAGGCACATACCCCTTCCCCTCCTTGAAAGACTTTTCATTTAATGCCGTTATGTAATTTAAAATCTGAAGGTAAATCCTTTTATCAGGTGCACTTTTGTGCTCAATAAGGATGTAGAGATGGGCTTTGGTTGAAGGTTGCCCTTCACTAAGGAGATTAACCTCAGCAACAAGGTCCGGGATTTCTCGCTTTTTTCTTGAGAGAGAAACTTGTTCTTCAGGGATGATTTTAAGGGAGTCAAGGTCAAGATGAGTTTTAATGTGATCAGGGAGGAAGGTTGAGAGGAAGCCTTTTAAGTTTTCAGGGTCTTTGAGGAAGGCCTTGGCAAAAAGGTCATAGGGAACAGGAGGTTTCTTCTTTGACATAGAGGTATTTTGCCAGAATTTAAATGGTTTTCAAGATAGCTTATGAGCCCATATTTTTTGAGATTTAAGAAATTTTTTTACTACTAAGGATCAGAACCTATGTAAGGGGCCTTGAAATTTTCTCTTGCTTTTTTAGGGATTTTTATAAATAATATTAATTTAAAATTTAGCAGAAGGAGGTCAAAATGAAGGGTAAAGTTATAACCTTTTTAGGAGCCTCAGAAAGCGGAAAGACCCTTTTAATTGAAGGGCTTATCACTAAAATGGGGGGAAAAATTAAAAATTCTTCTCCAGGCCCTACCTCCTCAATTAAGGTTTATGGCGCCTTTTTTAAAGACATCCCCTTTTATTTTATTGACACCCCAGGGGAAGAAAACTTTATTGCAGAATTAAAATGGGCCATGAGCGTTTCTGACCTCGGAGTGCTGGTTGTGGATTCAACTGTTCCAGTTAAGTATTACATCTATCGCATCTTTGAAATGGCTAAGGAGATAAAGCTTCCTCTAATAAACTTTATAAACAAAATTGATGCAGAAAAGACCCAGTGGGCTCAAACCATCTGTGATCTTCAGGATATGCTTGAGATATTACAAATACCTGTGGTATATGGTTTTAATACCACACAGCCCCTTTTTCTCGTTGACCTTGTGGAGAAAAAGAAAATAATAGAAGAGAATCTGAAGATTAATTATGAAAAAATTCCAGAAATGTTTGACCACAAGACTCAAACTTTATCAGACCAGCTTCTTGAGGTATCTGCTGAGGCCAAAGACGAATTTATTGAAAAATATCTTGAAGAAGGCCTTTTAACAAAGGATGAGCTGATTGAAGGAATAAAGATAAATCTTCAAAATCAAAAAATGATACCAATTTTTATTGGCTCGGCATATAGTGGGTTGGGGGTAGGTGTTTTTTTTAATAAAATTCTTGAATTCTATCCAGAGAGGTCCTTCCCCTTAATAAACACCAATGCAGGATTCGGTTTAACCTTTAAAACCATTTATGACCCTTATGCTGGCAAGCTCTCCTTCGGGCGCATCTTTAAAGGATCCTTTAAGGCTGATAGCAAATTGATTACCTCTCAGGGCAAAGAAGAAAAATACACCCAAATCTTTCTACCCCGTGGAGATAGCCTTGAGGCAGTGAAAGAGGCTAAGGAAGGAGATATAATAGTATTTGCAAAGGTTGATGCCCTTAAAACCGGGGATACCTTTTCAACAGAGCCTCTAAAAGAGGCTTTACCGGTCCCGGAGATGCCAACACCCATGTTTACCCTTGCCCTTCATCCTGAAACCCGGGCAGACGAAGATAAAATAAGCTCCGCCATCAGTAAAATTAAAGAGGAGGACCCTTCTCTAAACTTTTATCGGGACGAAGAAACACGGGAGCTTCTTATCTCCGGGCTTGGAAGTATCCATATAGAAAAAACCATTGAAAAATTGAGAGAAAAATACGGAGTAAAGGTCAAAACCAGCCTTCCCCGAGTTCCTTACAGAGAAACCATTAAAAAACCTGTTCAAGGGGTAATCTATCGCCACAAAAAACAAAGCGGTGGAAGAGGCCAGTTTGCAGAGGTGCACTTCAATGTCTTCCCCCTGGAAAGGGGGAGAGGTTTTGAGTTCCTGGAGACCCTTACAGGAATGAATGTTCCCCGTAATTATGTGCCTGCTGTGGAAAAAGGGGTCAGAGAGGCCATGGAAAAAGGAGTGCTTGCAGGATTTCCTGTGGTGGATGTAAAGGTTCAGTTTTATGATGGAAAATCTCATGAGGTTGATTCCTCAGACCTTGCCTTTAAACTTGCTGCTATACAGTGCTTTAAAAAGGCCTTAGAGCAAGCCAGTCCCACTCTCCTTGAACCCATTATTGAACTTGAGATCTTTGTGCCTGATGAAACTGTAGGTGATGTCATCGGAGACCTGAATTCAAGAAGAGGAAGAGTTCTCAACCTTGAAAAAGAAGGTAAAAGGACTAAAATTAGAGCTCAGGCCCCTCTTGCCGAAATGCTTGAATATGTTGTAACTCTCAATGGATTAACAGGTGGAAGGGGTTATTTTATTAGCAGATTTTCCCATTATGAGGAGGCACCTCCCTTTGTTGCTGAAAAGGTGATTGCCTCGGCAGGAGCAAAATCTCAAGAAGAATGAGATGTGGGATCCTTACCTTAAGTGATAAAGGCGCAAAGAGAGAAAGAGAAGATCTCTCCGGAGAATATTTAAAAAAATTTCTTGAAGAAAGGGGCTGGGAGGTTTGCTTTTATCAGATTCTTCCTGATGAAAAAGATAAAATTATAGCCTTACTTAAGAGCTGGTGTGATGATTTTGAGCTTGATCTTATCCTCACTACCGGGGGAACAGGAGTTCATCCCAGGGATGTAACCCCGGAGGCAACTAAGGATATTTTAGATAAAGAAATCCCAGGGATAGCTGAATATATAAGATACATAAGTTTTTCCAAAACTCCCCGAGCTGCTTTAAGTAGAGGTCTCTCAGGCCTAAGAAAGAAGACCCTTATTATTAATCTCCCGGGAAGCCCCAGAGCCTTAAAAGAAATTATGCCCAGCCTTATAGGGATTATAGAGCATGGAGTCTCCAAAATCAAAGGTGATCCAAGTGAATGTGCAAGAGATTAAACTTACTCAAATGGTTAAGGCCTCTGGTTGAGCAGCTAAACTTCCGCAGGAGTTTCTTGCGGAGATCTTAAAGGAGCTCCCCCTTCCAGAGCATCCTGATCTTCTTCAAAGTTTTGAACACGGAGCAGATGCAGCCATCTTCAGACTCTCACCTGATATCGCTTTAGTCTTTAGCGCTGATTTTTTTACTCCCCTTGTGAATGACCCCTATGTTTTCGGCCAGATTGCTGCCACTAATTCTCTTTCAGATATCTATGTAACAGGGGGAAGGCCTTTACTTGCCTTAAATCTTATCTCCTTTCCAAAGAAAGGTCTTCCCCGGGAAATACTTAAAAGGATTCTTGAAGGGGGCCTTTCTAAAATTAAAGAAGCAGGAGCCCTTCTCGTAGGGGGGCATAGTGTAGATGATCCTGAACCAAAATATGGCCTTGCTGTAGTAGGGATTGCCCATCCAGAAAAGATTATTACTACCAAAGGAGCCAGGGCTGGAGACCTCCTCTATCTTACTAAACCTCTTGGAACAGGTATTCTTGCCACAGCCTTTAAGGGAGGGTTTTTTAATGAAGAATCCCCAATTTATCAAAAAATAATTGAGCTTATGACAGAACTAAATAAAGTTCCCTCTGAATTAATGCTTGAGGTAGGGCTAACTACTGCCACAGACATAACCGGCTTTGGCCTTATTGGACATGCCCTTGAGATGGCAAGCGCAAGTGAAAAAAAACTCATCTTTTACTTCAAAAGAATTCCATACCTCAAGGAGGCCCTCCATTTTGTTAAACAGGGGATAATCCCTGAGGGAGATTATGATAATCTTAATTATTGTGAAACTCTTGTCAAATTTCACCCTCAGATAGGAGCGGCAGAAAAATTTATTCTGGCTGATGCCCAGACCTCAGGAGGAATACTTCTTGCCTGCCCAAGGGAGAAAAAAGAATTTTTTGAAAAAAGGGCCATAGAAAAAGGTTTTTATAGCTTATATCTTGTGGGGGAGGTTACAGAAGGACCTCCTTCTCTTGAGATCCTCCCTTAGTTACACTTCACATATTTAGTAAGACTTTCTACCCATTCTTTATAACTATGATAGCCTACAAACTTTTCAATCCTCTGCCCCTTAGGGTCAAGAAGATAGGTAGTGGGGGTAATAGAAAAATCACTGAAGATTTTAAGAATCTCTGAATTAGCCAAACCTACAGGATAGGTCAGGTTTCTTGAGGAGACAATTTTGGGAAGAAGAGAGGCTCCCTCCTGATCAATCATTAATGAAATAATCTGAAGCCCTCTTTGACCACAGGTCTCATTAAGCTTTTGAAAGACCTTCAATTCAACCATACAGGGCGGGCAATAACTGGCAAAAAGATTTAATAAAATATATTTTCCATTAAAATCAGAGAGCTTGTATCTCTTTCCATCGTAAGTATTAAAAGAAAAATTTACTGATCCTGCTGAAAGAGGAAGGGCTAAGGCTATAATTATAAAAGTTAACAGAAAGAAAAGACCAATTTTTCCCTTGATTTTCATCACAAACCTCCTAAACTCATATATTGAAATTAAATATAAACAATCTTTTTCAGATGTAAAGAGGACCATTATGTTTAAAAAACTATCCCTTTCCACAAGGTTCCTCTTAATCCTTCTCTTCATAATTTTTCTCTTTATTGGCTCTTTGACCTTTTTGCTTTACTTTTACCTCAAAGACAGTCTAATTAAATCTTCCTTTGAAAAGATGCAAATGGTTTTAACCCAAATAGATGCTCTGGGAAGATATGTAAAAGACGATTTAAGACCAGTTATGTTAAAAACTCTAAAAGCCCATGGCTATAAAGATGCCTTCATCCTTGAGGCCATGTCAACAACACATGTCCGCAAGCGAGTAATTAGTTATTTTAGGGAAACTTTTCCAGAGGTTGAATTTGAAAGGGTCTCTTTTAATCCTATCAATCCTGAAAATGCCTTTCAGGAGTTTCATAATAACCTTCTTAGTAAGATTACTAAGGATCTCCCTAAAGAGAAATGGCAGGGGCTTTTTAAATGGCAAAAAGAGGAATATGTTGTTATTGTTAAGCCAATTTATGCAGAAAAAACCTGTCTTTTATGCCACGGAGCAATTAATTCTGCACCTCAAAGTCTTGTAAAACTCTATAACCTAAAGAAAGACTTTCCATGGAAAGAAGGCGATCTTATGGGTATAGAACTAATTAAATACCCCATAAGGGAGGCTACCTTAGAGGTCAAAAATTTGGTCTTCTCTCTTTTCATACTGAGTCTTATTTCAGCAGTTTTTTTTCTTTTAACCCTGGAGGGGGTTTTTTATACCCTAATTTTAAAACCCTTAAAAAGAATGAATGAGCACTTTAAAGCTATAAAGGGTCGCCAGATTCAACTTAATACTAAGCTTAGCCTTCAAAGGACTGATGAAATAGGTGAATTAATTGAGTCCTTTAACGAGCTTTCGCATCACCTTTATTTTTCTCAAAGGGCCTTACAGGAAAATTTAAAAACCTTAGAGACCCTTTTTGAAAGTATAACCTACCCCATTGTCTTACTTAATAAAGATTGTCAACCAGAAATCTTCAATCAGGCCTTTCTGGAAAGTCCTTATAAAAAGTGTCAGCGGGAGCTCCTCAATCGGGTCTTTAGTGAAAAAAAAGAATTTAAAGAGATTATAGAGGACGGAGAAGGTAGAATCTTTGAGATCTCCTTCTACCCTGTATTTAATCAGGAAAGAGAGGTCATAAAAGTTGTCCAGACGCTTGCAGATATAACAGAAAAAAAGAAAATGGAAGAAAGATTTATTCTTACAGAGAAAATGGCAGCTATAGGCCAGCTCTCGGCTGGACTTGCCCATGAAATCAATAATCCTTTATCTGGAATACTTTTGATGCTTAACCAGTTAAAAAAGGGGAATTTAAGAGTAGAAGACAGGAATCTCTATTTAAATCTCATAGAGCAAGGTCTCCTTAAAATTCAGAGGCTTCTCAGAGATCTCCTAAATTTTTCGAGAGTTACCGAACTAAATCCCGAAAAGTCCTCTATTAACACTTTACTTGAAAATCTATTAGAATTAAGCTCATACCTTCTGGAAAAGTATCAAATCAAGGTAATCAAATCTCTTGACCCAGAGCTTCCTGAGATTATTATTGACAAAGAAAAAATGGAACAGGTTTTTCTCAATATACTTTTAAATGCCCTTCAAGCTATGGAAAATTCCCAGGAAAGGGTTTTAACAATCAGGACCTTCAAGCAGGATAACCACATATTAATCTCCTTTGAGGATACCGGGCCTGGAATTCCTAAGGAAATTGCCTCCAGAATCTTTGAACCATTTTTTACAACTAAACCTCCTGGCAAAGGCACAGGCCTTGGCCTGGCAGTAAGCCTTGCTATTGTAGAAAAACATGGAGGAAAAATATATCTTGAGGAAAGAGCTAAAGGTGCTAATTTTATAATTGAACTTCCAATAGTAAATTAGAGTTCTTTTATGGACAAAATCCGCATACTGGTTATTGATGATGAGATTCTTATAAGAACCGCTCTACAGGGTATTCTAACATCTCATGGTTTTGAGGTTAGAGTATGCGAGACAGGCCTCAAGGCCTTAACACTTTTGGCTAAAGAGTTTTTTGATGTTGTCCTTTTAGATTTAAAACTTCCGGATTATGATGGTCTTGAACTGCTTAAAGAAATAAAAGCCCTCACTCCTGATACTGGTGTAATCATTATTACTGCCTATGCAGAAGTAAAATCAGCGGTCCAGGCTATTAAGGATGGAGCCTTTGATTATTTAGCCAAACCCTTTCAAGAAGAAGAGCTCCTTATTGCCTTAGAAAAGTTTTTTAAATTTAAACGCCTGGAAAGAGAATTAGAACTCCTTAAAGAAAGAATCCCCGCTGAAAAATTGACAGTGGAACTAATTGGAGAAAGTAAAATTATAAAGGAATTGAAACAAAAAATTGAAATAATTGCCAGATCTGATGTTCCTGCCTTAATTTATGGAGAATCAGGCACAGGTAAAGAACTTGTGGCTGATCTCATTCATAAACTCTCTTCCCGCAGAGATGGGCCATATATTAAAATTAACTGCACCGCCATTCCTGATACCCTTTTTGAGGCAGAGCTCTTTGGTTTTGATAAAGGAGCCTTTACTGGAGCAACAGAATCTAAAAAAGGAAAACTGGAATTAGCCAACGGAGGAACCATACTTTTAGACGAAATAGGGGACCTACCCTTAAATATCCAGCCCAAACTCCTGAGAGTCCTTGAAACCAATTCCTTTTATCCCCTTGGCTCAAAAAGGGAGGTCAAAGTAAATACCCGATATCTTTTTACCACCAATAGAGACCTTAAAAAATTAGTAGAAGAAGGGAAATTCAGAGATGATCTTTATTATCGCCTAAATGTTATACCCCTCAAAATCCCTCCATTGCGGGAAAGAAAGGAAGATATTCCATCCCTTATCAGATACTTTCTCAATTATTTTGCTCAAAAACATGGTAGACCCATACCTCAGATTTCACAAGAGGCTTATATGTTTTTTTTAAGTTATGATTATCCAGGTAATGTGCGAGAACTAAAGCATTTGATAGAACGAGCAATCCTTCTCTCCCAAAACAATCTTATTACCCTGCATGATCTACCTGAAGAGCTTTTACCAAAAAATAGAGAGATCCACCCTGCACATGATTACAAAAGGTGTAGGGCCCTACTTGAAAGAGAAATCATACTCCAAACCTTAAAAGAATGTAAAGGAAAAAAGAGCGAAGCTGCCAGAAGGCTTGGTATCTCCAGAAAGACCCTCTGGCAGAAACTCAAAAATTTTGAATCTCACTGAAGTTTTCTTCTAATCCTTTCATACCAAAGAGAATGTCTGTGCTTAACATACTCTTCATCTACATAGCCTGTAAGCATGGCTTTGAAAAGGGGCCAGTTAGATTTTACTGCAAAAACAAAAAAGATATGGATGAAAAAGAGCAATATAAATAATCCTCCTGAAATTGTATGAAGAAGATTCATGGTTGACTCAAGCTTTGGACCTAAATAAATCCACTCCAGATTTTTCAAAACTTTTATTATTCCAGTTATGAGAACTACAAGAGTAATGATACCTATACCCACATAAGCCCATCTCTGTTCAGGAAGCCACTTATCTGAAGGAGGTTCCTTGCTAAGTCCAAAGGAAGCAAGGATCATCTTAAAAGAGGCCACAAGGTCTCCTTTTTTTGGTAAAAGCCCAAAATCTTTTCTTAGAGCATGATAAAAGAGGTGAAAAACTACAGCAAAGACAAAAAAAATTGCAAAGATGTAATGCAATTTGGTAATGGTGTAAAAATTTGCGGTCCATGCAAAACCTGGAATCTCTGTTATGTAATATCTTTTAAAGAGAGGTAAGCACCCAAGCCCTGTAAAAATGAGCATAATTCCTGAAAGTGCAACCACCCAATGTTCTAAGCGAATAATAGCACCATAGCGCTTTATTTTTTTACCCATCTTAAACCACCTCCTCATCCTTTTTCTTAGAGATGTAGGCACCAGCAATGCCTGTTAATGCCCCTAAAACAGAAGCAGCAAGAACCACTTTACCCCAGGGATTAATATCCTCTTTGTAAAGATTCTTAACTGTTACCGGCATCTGAAATCTCGCTTTCATTTCCTTTAATTTTGCCTCTATCTTTTCAAAAGGAATAGCTGAGAGATAAAAAGTTGAGGTCCCACCATTTTGAATATCGCCATAAATATATAAATCCTCCTTTTCCGCTCTATTTTTGACCTCAGCATAAATTACATCTCTTGGCCCAAATTTATAAACAGCTCTGTCCTTAAGCCTCTCTCTGCAGGCTACCACACAGGCAGGTTCCTCCCCTCTTTTAATTCTACTATCACAAAGATCACATTTATACATCACTCCTCCACCTGCAAATTTAGGCATAAGCTTAAGATAAATCCCAACCCCTGCTTGTCTCTGTGGAATGTGCCAAGGACAAATATCTCTGCACTTTGCTCCCCCAAAACATATGGAGTGATCTATAATAGTATTCCCCTCTGGCTGTTTTGATAAAGCCCCAAAGGGACATCCTTTAACACAGGGAGGAGTATCACAATGCATACACCTTCTTGGAATATAAAGGGTCTTTCCATCAACCTCAACTTTTTGAATAAAGAGCCAGTTATAGGGAGTAAGGGTATCAATCTTTTCCCTTTTGTCAGACCAGTCCTCATAGGTCTTTCTTGGCCAGTAAGGCATTATGGGCTTTTGTGGTTCAGGGAAACGATGCTTATTTTCCTCCCTACAGGCCTTAACACACCTTGGAATGGGCTCATCCTTACAGCCATCACATCTGGTAAGATCAATAAGGGTTGCAAATTTACCCTGATAGGCCAAACTTTTTTTAGGAGCAATGGTAAGAGCGGTAATCCCTGCAAGAACTTTAAAAAACTGCCTTCTATTTAAGTCCATAGATAGCACCTCCCAAAATTCTATATAAAATTTTAAATCATTTAGTAAATTTGTCAAGAATTTTTGTTACCTTTAGGTAACATCTCAATTCTAATTTATTTCTGATCGGTTACATAAATGACATGGAATCTTTGATTTTATTTAAGTTTTATTTTGGCATAGTTCTTGAGATTAAACTTTAATAAATCCTCTCAAAGGAGGTGAGAGCTATGCGTGGAAAGGGTTGAAGTAGTTTTTTCCAGAGGGTTTATGCCATAAAAATTCTTTATTGCAGGAGGTGAGGATATGGCTGAAGAGGCCAAAAAGGGAGTTTTAAATGAAGACTGGTTAGCTTTTTGGTTAGCTATTATTTTATTTTTAGTTTCTTTACTTGCTTATAAAGGAATTGACCCCTTCGGATGGGTGATAAGCACTAACGAGTGGATTCAGATTGAAAAGGCTTTAGGCCCTGTAGGGAAAAAATATCAGGGAATCAAAGGTGAAATCACCAAAATTGAAGGTAACAAACTTACCATTAAAACCAAGGATGGAAAGGAACAGACTGTAACCGTTGATGATCCAACTAAGTATCAAGTGGGTCAGACCTATGAGAAAAAGGGACTTTCTGGTTTTGCCTCTTTAGTTCTTACTTATATCTTTTTAACGATAATTCTTGCTATTGGAGCCTATCTCCTCGGGGCTAATGTAGGAAAATTTGTGGTTGGATTTTTCTTTATTTTCTGGTTGAGCTATATCTGCTGGTTGATTGGTCATTATGCCTATTTTGCAGCCACTGATCCTAAGAAATTTAACATTCCCTGGGCTTTAAAATTGACAGGAGAGGGAGGTTTTATTTTTGCTCTTGCCCTTGGGCTTATAATTGGAAACTTCTTCAGACCCTTTGCCCAATTTTTGGAAGAAGCCTGCAGGCCTGAATTTTATATCAAGACAGCTATTGGTCTTATGGGTGCTCTTCTTGGCTTAAAGTCTGCAGAGGCCTTTGGACTTGCTTCAGCA
Organism: Caldimicrobium thiodismutans; assembly: GCF_001548275.1. GTDB lineage: Bacteria > Desulfobacterota > Thermodesulfobacteria > Thermodesulfobacteriales > Thermodesulfobacteriaceae > Caldimicrobium > Caldimicrobium thiodismutans. Next base: position 1,489,094 of record NZ_AP014945.1, on the reverse strand, counting down.
ATATTTTTTAGAGGACTTTGTGCTATAGTTGAAGCCTATCTAATCTACTGGGCTCTTGTCTATTTCATTGCCAGACGCTATTTCAAATTCAGTAAAGAGTGGGCTGCTCCTTTAGCAGCAGGTATTTCCATTTGTGGAGTTTCAGCGGCAATTGCTGCAGGAGGCGCTATAAGAGCAAGACCTGTGGTTCCCATTATGGTTGCCTCTCTTGTGGTAATCTTTGCGGTCATGGAGCTTGTTATTTTGCCTTTTCTGGCTCAGATATTCCTCTGGAAAGAGCCTATGGTTGCTGGTGCCTGGATGGGGCTTGCAGTAAAAACTGATGGAGCTGCCTTTGCTTCTGGAGCTATAACTGATGCCCTTATAAGGGCTAAGGCTGAGGCTGTGGCTGGTATCAAATATGAAGAAGGCTGGATTCTTATGGCTGCTGCAACTACAAAACTTTTTATTGATATCTTTATTAGTATCTGGGCCTTTTTATTAGCTTATATCTGGTGTGCTTTTGTTGAATGCAAACCTGGAGAAAGAGTTAGCCTTGGTGAAATCTGGAAAAGATTTCCTAAGTTTGTTCTTGCCTATTTTGTTGGATTTCTTGTGGTGCTGATAATTTCTGCTCCCCATGCCCCCAAGGTTAAATCTGTTGAAGATCAAATAAAATTAATAGAAAAGGATGCCAAAAAAATTGAGGCTCAGCTTGCTACTACTCAGGATGCAGCCATTCAAGAGCAACTTAAAGCCAAATTAAATGAGTTAAAAGCTCAGATTAAGGCTAAAAAAGAAGAAATTAAAGATTCTAAAAAGGTAGTTGATCAGACTAAAACTGCTACTGCTGGCACAAATGCCTTAAGGGTTCTCTTCTTCTTAATCACCTTCTTCACCATCGGGGTCATTTCAGACTTTAGAAAACTCTGGGCAGAAGGTCTCGGCAAACTTGCAGTGGTCTATGTGGTCTGTCTCTTTGGTTTTATCATCTGGATTGGACTTTTGATTTCCTGGATTTTCTTCCACGGTGTAAAGCCACCCATGGTAGGTCAATAAGTAAGTAGGAGGTGAAACATGGCTGAAGAGGTAAGAACTGAACAAATTGCAGAGGAACTTGAAAAGATGCAGTATGATCCCTGGCTACCTTTTGAAAGCAAATTAGTTTGGGGTTGTATTGGTCTTGGCATAATTTTATTATTAGTCCTTGTCTGGATAAGTTACACCTTCTTCCCTTCCTCTCACGGCTAATCTTTTCTTAGCCCTGTCTCCTGCCCCCCTCCGGGAGACAGGGCTTCATCTCACATCCTTACAAGGAATAAAATAAAACTAAAAGGAGATTAAATTCTAATCAAGATATAAAATATTTCTATCCTTATCCTCTATTTTCTTCTATTACACTCAGTTACTACCATAATTAAAAATTACAAAGGCAACATTATTTACATCTCATTTAACTTTTCCGCTTGTTTTTTTGATCAGTTACACGAATTGACCTTGTTATTTATAACTTTGATTATGTTGAAAAAATAGCTTCTTTATGGAATTTATGCGGTTAATTCATATAATTTTTCTAATCTTTGAACTTCTTTTTTCATTTCATTTACAATATCCTTATTAAAAATCTTTTTATTTTTACCTTCCTTTATAGAGAAAATAACAAATACTTTACCTCCAAATTTTCCCTCAAATTTTTTGTGACTTTTGCTCAACCACTCTTTCCATTTGTAAATTTCTGGTGTTTGTTCATAAGTTATAGGTTTTATTTGTAAGCCTATATATTTTTCCCCTACCTGAATGTAAAAATCAACATTATAAAGTCTATCCCACTCGTCTGGAGCTGGTTTTATCTCTATACCTAAATCTTTTTGTAATTTCCCATATATTGTTTTTATTTCTGTTTGATATCCATCATAAGTCCTGTCAATTACAAGGTTATAGATATATTCAATACAATCTTCTTCTGTCACTTCTTCGATTTCCGCTTGAATAACTTCCGTGATTTTTATATACAGTTTCTTCCCTAAATGGTCAATATATTCCTTCGGAGATAAAGAAATACCCTTACTTTTAAGAAAATCAGCGAGCTTATTAAAATAATATTTTTCCCAGTCTTCAATTTTCTTAGGACTACACTCACGAATCCATTTAGAAACCGGTCCTACACTATCTTTTTTGTTCAGCCCCCATCTATTTGTTGCCATATTCAAAATCCATTCCTTTGCCATCTTTTACCTCCTTTTCTAACTCAATAAACTTTGTTTTATATCTATACTCTTTTGTCTTATCAGCAACAGCAAGTCCAGATTTAATCAGATAAGCGTTCACGAAAATTTTATTTTTTAAATAAACATAAGCCCAAACTGTATTTTCATTTAAAACAGAATCTTTATCAAATTTTAAATAAACATCTTTTCCTTTAACTCTATCATTTAGATATTCCAGCACCTGTTGCTTTTTGATGACTTCTACTCCTAAAAGCTTAATAATTAAACCTGTATTTAATTTAATAGTATAAGTATCTATAACATCAACCACTTTGTAGAGTTTATCGCCATTAAAGTTAAACTTCTTTTGGTCTAATTTTGGCTCTGCAGGTTTAATTCTCGGAATATAAGAAATCTCTTCAACTTCTACTGGAATTTCCCGTTTTATTATTTGAATGTTTTCACTAAACTTTAACATGCTTTGTTTTATTCCGAGTTTCTCTTTTATAATGTCTAAAAATTTTTCATTAATTTCATATCCTATTGCGTTTCTGTTTAAATTCAAAGCAGATTTTATAGTAGTTCCGCTTCCTAAGAAAGGATCAAGAACAACATCACCAACAAATGAATACATTCTTATTAGTCTTTTTGGTAATTCTTCTGGAAACATGGCTTCGTGCTGAATTTGTTTTGCTCCTCCAAAGTTCCAGTGTCCATAGAAGTATTCTTTCCATTCTTCCTTTGTTAATCTTGATTTTTCTTTAATTTCTTGTGATACTTTTTCAGTCTTTCCAGCTTTTCTAAAGATTAGGATGAATTCATAATCAATTTCAATCATTCCATTAGGTGGATATGGATATGAACCCATTACATTTGCTCCTCCCGTTGTATTCATAGTGGTTTTTTTCTGCCATATTATTGAACCCATATAGTCAAACCCTATATCTTCGCATTGAGATATAACTTCAGCATGAAGTGGAATAATTTTATATTGACCATAAATTATAGACCTTGCAAATTGATCACCTATATTTATACATAATCTTCTTCCTGGTTTAAGAACCCGATAACACTCTTTCCAAATCCTGTATAAATCTTTCAAATACTCATGAAGGCTTTGCCCGTATCCTATCTGACCTTTAACTCCATAATCTTTTATATGCCAGTAAGGTGGAGATGTGATAATTAAATCTACACTGCTCTCTTTGACTTCTATCATTTTTCTGCTGTCGCCAATTATAATTTTAGCCCAGTTCATCATTGCCCCACCTTACAGTAAGATCCTTTTTGCCAATTGTCTTAGCCTCAATTCCTTCAAAATCAGTCCTGCCATTATGGTTTTTCCTGCACCCGGATTATCTGCAATCAAAAATCTTATACAGGGCAGTCTGAGAGCATCACCATAAACAGACTCTACATACCTTAATCCCCTTTATCACCCTTTAAATGAAAAAATAGTAAATCTCTTTTTTTATTTTACCAACATAGAGGCTTGCTGTCTATATAAATGTAAGCCTCCATATTTTTAAGCTTTAAATCTTTCCCCTTAAAATCCTCTTGAGTCTCAAGAGATATGGACGCATAAATCACCTTGTCTTTTCCTGAAGGCACATTAAAATAAAATCTTAATGAGTTATCTGGTTTTAGCAAGAAAATATCGTCCCAGAAGATTTTCAGAGGTTGTGGGGCAATCCCATGTAGTAAAAACCTTAAGGAATGCCCTAAGGCTTGGGAAACTTACTCATGCCCTTCTCTTTTCAGGAATTAAAGGAACTGGTAAAACAACCATTGCAAGAATTGTAGCTAAAGCCTTAAATTGTCTCAATCTTCAAGATGGGTTTGAACCCTGTAATGAGTGTCTGAATTGTCAGGAAATAAACAAAGGTATCTTTGTAGATGTCCTTGAGATAGATGCGGCCTCAAATCGTGGTATTGATCAAGTAAGGGAGCTTATTGAAACTCTAAAGTATGCTCCAGCCAGAGGAAGGGCTAAGGTTTACATCATAGATGAAGCCCACATGTTAACTAAAGAGGCAGCCAATGCCCTTCTTAAATCTTTAGAAGAACCCCCTTCCCATGTTTATTTTATACTTGCAACCACAGAACCAAACAGACTTCCTCCAACTATTCTCTCAAGGTGTCAAAGATATGACTTTAGAAGACTTGATTTAAGGACCATGGTTCAGTTTCTAAAGAGTATATCTGAGCGGGAGTCCTATGCCATAGAGTCCTCTGCTTTAGAACTTATTGCCAAAGAGGCTCAAGGAAGTATGAGGGATGCCCTTTCTCTTCTTGATCAAGCTATGGCTTACGGGGTTGCAACCAAGGAAGAACTTATTACAGCCCTTGGCTGGCATGAAGAGGCCTTAGTTGAGGAAATAGCTCAGATTCTTTTAGAAAAAGATCTCCGGAAGGCCTTAACTCTCAGTCAAAACCTTTTTGAACGGGGACTTGATCTTATTTATCTCACTGAAAAGCTTACTGAATTTTTCAGAGCCCTCTTCTTAGCCAAAGCCCTACCTGAAGAAAGCTCTTTAAATCTTCAAAATCCCAGATTAAGGGAACTTCTTGTTATTACTTCCCAGGAAGACCTCTTACTTATCCTCCATACCTTACTCAGAGACCTTGAAATTCTCAAGGGCACTCCCTATCCTCAACTACAATTTGAGCTCACCTTAGCGAAGATTTGTGAACATGGTAAACTCATCCCTCTACAGGAAATTCTTAAAAAACTTGAAGATCTTTCCAAAAACGCTGAAGGACTTCTTATACCTCAAAACTTAAGCCCTATAGAATCTGAGAAAAGCTGGGCTTCCTTCTTAGAGACCTTAAAAATAGAGTCTCCCCCTCCTTATAGTCTCCTTTCAGGGTTACCTGAACCCGAAATAAAGGCAAAGGAAATTAACCTTTCTCTTAAGGCTAATAAAGACTTTCTTAAGTCAACCTATATGCCTCTTCTCAAAGAAAAGGTTGAAAGTTATTTTGGAAAAAAGCTCAATCTAATCTTTGAAACCCCTAAAAGGGCAACCATAGAGGAGGTTAAGGATAGACCTGAGGTTAAGCTTATTGCCCAGAGCTTTTCAGCTAAAATTATAAACATACAACCCCTAAAGGAGTAGAGCTATGCAATTACCCAAGGAGCTTCAAAAACTTTTTAAAGAAGTCCAGCGGATGCAAAAGAAAATGGAGGAAACTACCAAAGCCCTTGAAGAGAAAACAGTTACAGTCCAGGTAGGGGGTGGAATGGTAAAGGTTACTGCCAATGGTCGGCAGGAAATCCTTGCGATTGAGGTGGAAGAGGAGCTTTTAAAACCTGAAGAGCGGGAGATGCTTCAAGATTTAATTGTGGCAGGAGTGAATGAGGCCTTAAAGAAGGTAAAGGTCATGATGGAAGAGGAAATGGCTAAAATAACAGGAGGCCTGGCCCTGCCTCCGGGTTTTAAACTACCTGGCTTTTAAAATGCAAAACCACTATCCACCCACTCTAAAAAAACTTATTTCTGCTCTTAGTAGTCTCCCTGGAATTGGTGAAAAAAGCGCAAGCAGGCTTTCCCTTTTCTTACTCTCCAAACCAGGGCTTTGCGAATTTCTGGGGGATCTAATTAAAGAACTTCCCTTTAGAGTGAGGCTCTGTAAATTCTGCCGTAATCTTTCAGAGGAAGAGGTCTGTGGGATTTGCAAAGATAAAACCCGAGAAAGGGAGCTACTTTGTATTGTGGAAAATCCTGTCAATCTTCTTCATCTTGAAAGTATTGGAATTTATAAGGGATATTATTATGTCTTACACTATCTCCTTTCCCCTAAGGAAGGCTTTGGACCAAAGGAGCTTGGTTTAGATAGCCTTCTGCACCTTATTCAGGAGCGCGGGGTAAAAGAAGTTATCTTAGCTCTCTCTCCAACTCTCTCAGGTGAGGCAACCTCTGCCTATATCGCAGAGATCTTAAAACCCTTTCCCTTGACTATTACCAAGCTTGCCTGTGGAATTCCCATGGGTATGGAGATTCAATTTGCTGATCCTTTAACCCTTAAAAAGGCCTTTCAGGGTAGAGAACATCTGAAAGGAGGATAATATTTCATGGATGAAAGACTCTGTAGAACTCTTGCTTTGGGCTCCTTAGTAAGAGGTTATTTCCATAATTTAAAGGGAACTCTTCAAAATCTCTCCTTACAATTACAGTTACTTTCTATGAAAAGAGAGCAATTTTTATCCTCTCAAGCCCAAACCCATGTGGAAAAGGCCCTGGCTTTTTTGCAGAGGCTTCAGGATCAACTTGAAGTTGCCCTCGGAGATATTAATAATGAAGACAGAGGACCCTGGGATCTACGGGAGATTATGGAAAAGGAGCTTCTCTTCTGGGAAGCCAATCTCTTTTTTAAACATAAAGTAAAAAAGGAACTTCAGGAACTACAAAAGGTGATCCTTTCTATCCCTTTAAATGAATTAAAGGGGATCCTTTGTCTTCTCGGAGAGAAACTCTATCCTGCCTTCTGCGAGGGAGCTTATGTGAAGATCCTTATTGGAGAAATAGAAGGGGGGTTAACCTTTGAAACAGACCTTCCTCTGGATGAAAATTCCCTTGGAGAGATCTCAAATCTTAGCTCCTATTTCACACCTTATGCGGAAATTTCCCTTAGTCCTAATCGGGTAGCTCTTATTTTTAAAAAATAATGGAAGAGAAACTCCTCTTTCTCGGACTCTATCTTAAAGAAAAAGGGGCCTTTAGATGCGTAAAATGGGCAGAGGATTTAAATTTTACGGATAGTCTGCTCAAAGAGAATAAAGAAGACCTTTTAAATTTAAAAAAGCTTGCCCAAAGGGAGATAGAAAGGGCTGAGAAAGAAGGGATTCAGATCCTTTTCCTTGGAGACCAGGCCTTTCCTCAGGAACTTAAGGCAATTCCCTATCCTCCTCTTTTTCTCTATATCAAGGGAGAGATTCCTTCTGCCCCTAAGCTTGCTATAGTTGGTTCAAGAAAGCCTACTCCCTATGGGAAAGAAGTTACAGAAAGATTTGCTGAGGAACTTACATGCGCAGGAATTTGCCTTGTCTCTGGCCTTGCCAGAGGAGTTGATACTATCGTCCATAGAGTATGTGTGGAAAGGGGTGGCAAAACTATAGCTATTCTTGGGTCTGCTTTAGATGTAATCTATCCAGCGGAAAACAGGTCTCTTTACGAGAGAATATGTGCATCTGGAGGGGCAATTCTCTCAGAATTTCCACTGGGCACTAAACCAAAAAGGGAAAACTTTCCCCGAAGGAATAGATTGATCTCTGGTCTCTCAAAGGGAGTTCTTGTAATAGAGGCTGGAGAAAAAAGCGGAACCCTGATTACCGCAAGATGGGCCCAAGAACAAGGTAAAGAGGTCTTTGCAGTCCCAGGTAGTATCTTTTCTGAACAAAGTCAGGGCACTCACTATTTAATCAAAGAGGGAGCTATCCCTGTAACAAGCCCCAAAGAGATCCTTGAGTTCTTTGGACTGGAAAGTTCTACATTTAAAGAAAAAGTTAAAATCCCTTTAAGTGCTGAAGAAGAAAAGGTGCTCTCCTTAATGTCTTCTTATCCTATTCACTTTGAAGAAATTGTCTCACAAACAGGCTACTCGCCACCTCTTCTTCTCCAGATTCTAACTGAACTTGAATTAAAAAATCTTATCCTCAGCTTGCCTGGCAAGTTTTATAAAGCCCTTGGATAATCTCTTGTGTCCCTGTGACTTGTAGAGCCCTGAAAATTTTTTCAAAGAGCCCCTCCATATCTGAAAGGATAGCCTCTTTGGTCTCTGAGGGGAGATCCCACCACTCCCTTTTAAAGATTCCAAAACCCTTTTTACGGGTTTTATAAAGAAACTGGGCCTCTGATTGTCCTTCTTTCCATTCCTGTTTCAGATTGGTCTTTAAATAGTTATAGATTTTTTCTCTAAAGTCTTGAGGAAGAGCAGGATGATCGTAAAGGAAGTTTTGAAAACCGGTAGCAAGATGTACCTCCACGCATTCACACTCTGGAAATTTGTAAAAGGCCTCTTCAGGAAGAGTTGAAGCCCCATGCTGAACAGCTCCTGCCAAGCCAAATTCATCTCTTGCAAGACGAGAAAGGGTTTTTAAAACATTAAAATCCAGAGCTACCTCTGCCACACTTCCGTCAGGAAGAACCACCCCACCATGGGCAGTTCCAGTCTGCACACTAATTTTGGATATACCCACTTTTCCTTTAAAAACCCTCTTAAAGCCCTCCATAAAGGCCCTCAGTTCTTCCGGAGTGCTATTATGTCCACCTATCTCCCCTATCTCGCCACCCAGATTTACAGTTATTCCTTCTGGTTCATAGGTTCTTATATATTCTGCAAGTTCAGCTGTAACCTCATAATTAAATCTTTGCTGTTCATCAAGGGTCTCCCTTTCAAGCTCTACCAGGGTTGAGGCATCAATATCAATATTATAAAATTGGGCTGAGAGGGCCTCTTGAATGAGCTTTTTCAGGTTTCCCTTCTCCCTTTCGGGATTGGTAAAAAAAGATTTGCGGTTAAGTTGAAAGTGGTCTCCTTGAATAAAAACCGGGCCCCTATATTCCTCTTTTAAAGCAGCAGAAAGTATTACTGTTGCATATTCAAGGGGATCTTGCCGAGTATAGCCCATTTCTGATTTGGCAATCTCAAAGATAAAGGCCCCAACCCTTAACCTTTTGGCCACTCTGAAGACCCTCTTAGCTACATCATAGGTCATTCCCCTGATATTAAAAGCAGGCACAGTAAAGCCAAGAAATTTTTCAGAAAATTTCTGATAAAGGGGATAAATTGAATATCCTCTATAGCCTTTTTCATTGAGAGTAAGAATTAAATTCTTCAATTTTTGACTTTTTTCTTCTGGAGTTTCCTCAAAAACAGCCTGATAAACTATTTGATCAAGGTTTTCCATACCTACCTCCTGAGGCTTACTTTTTCTATTATCTCTGGTTAAGAATTAAAAGTCAAGAGGGTGTATGCGTCCATATCTTTTGAGACTCTATAGAATTTTTATACTACTTGGTTGTAGGAAAATGAACCTGTATTTTGGAGGGGCAAACCTATGTATTTGCCCTTTTTTGGAAACTCTATGTGTTTGCCTGTTATGTGTTTTTTACATTATTGGGCAGACACGCAAAGGGCTTCCCCTACTCTCACCTTTCACCTCTCCCCTCTCCCCTCTCCCCTCTCCCCTCTCCCCTCTCACTCCTCACTCCTCACTCCTCACTTCTTTTCACCCTTCTTTTTTCTTAAAATGATCAGAACCTATGCAAGGTCAAAGTTGATTTTCCGAAAAACTTGTTTACATTTATAATGTAATCTCTTATTAAAAATTTACCCAGGGGAAGAAAAAAGCTTAACGAAAGAAGGGATAAATATCCATGCTTGAGAAAGGGAACATACGAAATCTTCCGGAGTCCAGAAAATTGTCCTATTTAAATAGTTAGGTCTTTTACAATGTTCTCCCGCAAAGAATTCTTAGAACTCTACACAAAAGGAGATCTCTTTGAGCTTGGACATCTTGCCCAGGAAGCCAAAGAAAAAATTCACGGCAATAAATATTATTACACTATAAATCGCCACATTAATTACACGAATATATGTGTTCTTGATTGTAAGTTTTGTGGTTATCACAAAAAGCTCAAAGAAAAAGGAGCCTATACCCTTAGCATAGAGGAAATCCTTACCACACTTTCACAAGAATACTCCCTTCGAGAGGTTCACATTGTTGGGGGATTAAATCCAGCTTTTCCCTATGATTATTATGTAAATCTCATAAAAGAGGTTAAAAAAGCAAATCCCGGAATCAGAATTAGAGCCTTTACCTGTGTAGAAATAGATTTTCTTAGTAAAATTAGTAAAAAACCTGTTGAAGAGGTTCTTTTAGAACTTAAAGAGGCTGGTTTAAATGCCCTTCCTGGAGGAGGGGCAGAGGTTTTTTCTGAGAGAGTGAGAAAAGCTCTTTATCCAGCTAAGATTTCCCCAGAGCGCTGGATAGAAATTACAAAAATTGCTCATCGTCTTGGTCTCCAAAGTAATGCTACCTTGCTTTTTGGCCATATTGAGACTGAAGAAGAAATAATTGACCATCTCCTTAAACTTAGAGAGATTCAAGAGGAAACTAAAGGGTTTTCTGCCTTTGTTCCCCTCCCTTTTTTACCAGAACACACTAAACTTTCTCACTTAAAAGGACCTTCTGCACAAAAAATACTTAAAACTGTTGCCCTTTCACGCCTCATTCTTGACAATTTTCCCCATATAAAGGCCTACTGGGTTTTTATGGGTATTGGACTTGCCCAGGTTGCTCTCCTCTTTGGGGCAGACCACATCCACGGCACAGTTATTGAAGAAAAAATTAGTGAGGCCATGAAAGGTGAGCCTGTTACCAAACTCCCCCCTGAAGAGATTGAACACCTTATCAGGGAAATTGGTGGAGAACCTGTTTTAATTTGAGTATTTCAGGTCTATTATCCCATGAAGTTCTGGATTAAAACCTTAGGGTGTAAGGTCAATCAGGTAGAAAGTGCCTATATCCATGAGAGATTAAGAAAAACAGGCTTTTACCCTGCCCGATCAGAAGAAGGGGCAGAGCTTTTTATTCTCAATAGCTGTGCAGTAACAGAAAGGGCCTGCCTTGAGGCTAAAAAAATTTTGAAACAATGGAAAAAATTTCAACCTAAGATTGTAATTTTCACAGGCTGTTCTGCTCAGGTTCTGGCTGAAGAGTTTAAAGAGATGGCTAAAAATCTTGAGTTTCCCCATTTTATCATCCTTGGGCAGGACAAAAAATATGAGCCAGAAAAATTTTTAGAATCTACACTTAGGGAAAATCTATCCCTGATGATTCAAGTTGATCCCACCTTTGAGACCTGTTATCCCCTCATTCTTGAGGAATTTTATGGACACTCCCGGGCCTTTGTAAAAATTCAGGACGGCTGTTCAAATTTTTGCAGTTATTGTATAGTTCCTTATAGTCGGGGGCCCTCAAGAAGCATAGGGGAAGAGCATATTTTGAAACAGATAAGGATTTTTTTGGAACAGGGTTATGAAGAAATAGTCTTAACCGGAATCCACCTTGGCATGTGGGGAGAAGACTTAAATCCTAAAAAGAAACTTCCTGAGCTACTCTTTAAAATTGAAGAACTTCTTAAATCCTTTCAAAAGCCTCTGAATCTCAGGCTCTCATCCCTTGAAGTAAATGAAATTAATGAGGATTTTTTAATTTTTGCTCGTCAAAGCCAGTTCCTCTGTCCTCACTTTCACATACCTTTACAGAGTGGTTCTAATGTAATTCTCCAAAAGATGAATCGCAAATATTCAGCTGAAGAATATTTAGAAAAGGTTTGGGCCCTTTACAGTCTTTTTCCCTATGCAACCTTTGGAGCAGATATCTTGATTGGTTTTCCCGGTGAGGGTGAAAGGGAATTTTTTGAGACCTATGCATTAATTGAGAAATCTCCACTTAATTGGCTCCATATTTTTCCCTTTTCTGAAAGACCCGGGACTCCTGCTAAAAATATGTCTTCCAAGGTTTCTACTGAGGAGAAAAAGAAGAGGCTTGAAATCTTACAAAAACTCTCCAGAGAAAAGAGGCTTTCCTTTCTTAAAAAGAATCTCGGAACTGTAAGAAAGGCCATTCTTGAAGAGGAAAAGAAAGGTTCAATCAAGGCACTTACAGATAATTACCTCCAGGTGCTTATTCCAAATAGAAAGGTTTCTGAAGCATCCAGAGGGAAACTTATAAAGGTGAAAATCTTAAGAGTGCGGGATAACCTTCTTGAGGCAGAGCCGCTTGAAGATAAGGAGATAATGAAAACCTGAGGCTGCGGTAAAAAAAATTGTAAGATTAAGAATCTGTTTAATAAACTCGCCTGGTAAATTTTTTAAATAAAGGTCTATATAAAGAACAAGTAAACTTAAAAGCTGAAAGACAGTGGAAGCCTTTCCTAAAAGAGTGGGATTAAGGCCTGTAAGAGGATGTCCTCTTTTAAAAAGATAAAAAGCTCCAAGAAGTATAAAGAGGTCCCGGCCAAAAATCAAGCTAAAAAGGGATAAATCTATTCTATCCATCCAGTAGAGAAGAAAAAAGAGCATATTAATAAAAAGCTTATCAGCTAATGGATCAAGGATTTTTCCTAAGGGGGTTTTTTGCTTAAGGAGCCTGGCAAGATTACCATCAAGGGCATCACTTAAGGCCCCGGTTATCAGAAAAAAATATATCCATGCCGAATCTACCCCTTTAATCCAGAGAAAGGGTATAAGAAATGAAACTATAAATCGGTAAAAGGTGATTAAATTAGGAATCTTCAAAAAGTCTTCTTTAAAAGACATTGCTTTTATTATAAAAGCCTTAGATCAAAAAGAAAAGCCCTTTAGAGTATCTACCCCTGTAATGCCAAGGAACACATAACAGGCATACACATAGTTTTGCCCCTACTTGGATATGGGGATTAGATAAATTTTATTCAAAAATGGGATTGATTTGGGGACAACAATGTAGGTGCAAATAATTATTTACCCCCTACCAGAGGATTTACAATATTTATACAGGGAAGGTTTTGTAATTAATGATAAAGGAAAGGGCAGATTGATCTGCCAAAAGAGGTAGATTTAAGGCTTAAAAGATTTGGATGCATAGAGGGTCTTGCAAAATTTTAAAATGGGATTTTATTAAAATAAAAATTGCAGGAGGCTTTAGGATGGCTTTTCAAGAGGTAAGTGAACTTGAAGCAAAAATAGATAGTCTTATTTCTACGGTAATTCAACTCAGAAAAGAGAGAGAAGAGCTACTAAATAAATTAGAGGACAAAGAAGAGGAAAATAGAAGGCTAAAAGAAGAAATAGATAGGAGGGAGGAGGAAAAGAGGGTTTTAAAGGAGAAAATTGGTGGCCTTATAGAAAAACTTTCGCAAGTTTAAAAATGATGAGCCATGAAGTAACCTTTGAATTTTTGGGTCAATCTTTTACCTTCCGGAGCTCCCTTCCGGAAGAAGAAATAAAGGAGGTTTTAGCTTATTTAGAGGGCAAAAAGCAGGAGGTAGAGACTTTTAAAAAAGTCCCTACTTACAAACTTGCCATCTGGTTACTTATGCAGGTGGCTTATGATTATATAAAAGTGAAGAAGGAAAAAGATGCCCTTGAAAACCTCCTTAAAGGCCAACTTGCTAAGCTTGAAGAATTTTTAGAAAAGGAAGACCTTGGCCTGGGGTGCGCGTGAGCAGAGTATTGACCTGTCAAGCTAACACAAAAAAAATGAGAGGTAAGGTGGTGTTGGGGCTCTTGAGTCTGGAGGAAATAGGGCTAACCAACCCCCTCCTCAAAGATTATAAAACACAGAGCTTTGAGCAGGACCTCTGCCACGGTACTCCGGGGTTCTCTTTTTAAATCCTCTTACCCCTCCCTCCTTTAAAATAAAAATGAGGAGGGGTCTATGTATTACATTCTCGCTTTAATCCTTGGTTTACTTTTTGGCCTTGCCTTAGCAGGTCTATATCTTTATTTACAAAAAAGAAGAGAAAGAGAACTTCGTGTATCAGCTGAAAAAGAAGCTGAAGAAATCCTGAAACATGCCAAAGAAAAGGCTGAGGTAATTCTCCTTTCAGCAGAAGAAAAATCTAAAGAGATAATTCTACGAGGAGAAAAAGAGGCCCTTGATCGCCTCAAAAAAGCAGACGAGGAAATCAAAAGTGAACTCCAAAAGCACAAAAATGAACTTGAAAAAAACTTTCAACAAAAATTAAAGGACCTCAATCAAAAAGAGGAAAGGCTCCTACAAAAGGAAGAACATCTTGCCAGAAAGGAAACAGAATTCACTAAAAGGGAAGAGCTTTTAGAAAAGAAACTATCTGAAATTGAAAATCTTAAAAATCAACTCGAAAACCAGAGAATAGAACTTAAAGAGGCCTTAAACAGAGCTAAAGAGGAACTGGAGCGAATCTCCGGTCTTTCAGAAAAGGAGGCCCGAGAAATCATCCTTAAAAAGATTGAGGAGGAGATGGTAGAGGAAAAAGCCAGGGTTATTATGAAGATTGAAAATGAAATCCGAGAAGAATCCAAAAAGAAGGCGCAGGAAATCATTGCCTATGCAACTGCTAAAGCAGCTATCCCCTTTGTTACTGAAAAAACCGTCTCTGTTGTTCAACTTCCGAGTGAGGAGATGAAAGGAAGGATAATTGGTAGAGAAGGCAGAAACATTCGCACCTTTGAGGCCTTAACCGGAGTTGACCTTTTGATTGATGATACACCAGAGGTGGTTGTCCTCTCCTCGCATGATCCTTATAGAAGAGAAATTGCCAGAATCTCCCTTGAAAGACTTATAGCGGATGGAAGAATTCATCCTACCCGTATTGAAGAGGTGGTCAAACAGGTAGAAGAAGAGATGGAACAGCATCTCCTTGAGGTAGGGGAAAAGACCTGTTTTGAATTGGGAATCTATGGCATTCATCAAGAATTAATCAAACTCTTGGGCAAACTTAAATTCAGAACAAGCTATAGCCAGAATGTCCTGCAGCATTCTATTGAGACTGCCATTATGTGTGCAGCCTTAGCTGGAGAACTTGGTCTTGATCCCAAAAGGGCAAAAAGAGCGGCTCTCTTACATGATATTGGAAAGGCAGCAAGCTATGAACAGGAAGGTCCTCATGCCCTGATAGGAGCTGAGCTTGCCAGAAAATATGGAGAAGATGAAGATATAGTCAATGCCATTGCCTCTCATCACGAAGATATTCCTATTACAACTATTTTGGGAATACTTCTTCAGGTTTCTGACGCCCTTTCTGGGGCAAGACCTGGTGCCAGAAGGGAGCTCCTTGAGGCCTATTTGAAGCGTATTCGAGAACTGGAGAACTTAGCATCCTCTTTTGAAGGTGTGGAAAAGGCCTATGCCATTCAGGCTGGAAGGGAAGTAAGAATTATTGTTGATAGTAGAGTTGTATCCGATGAAAGGGCCTATCTTCTTGCCAAGGAAATAGCTCAGAAGATTGAAAAAGAACTTACCTATCCAGGTATCATTAAGGTAACTGTTATGAGAGAAACCAGGGCCATTGAGTATGCTAAATAGGAGTAAAGCATGAAGATACTCTTCTTAGGGGATATTGTTGGCTCGCCAGGCAGAAGGGCTGTAAAAGATTTTTTACCTGAACTTATTAAAAAATACAGACCTCATTTTGTCATTGCTAATGGTGAAAATGCAGCGGGTGGATATGGATTAACAGAAAAAGTGGCAGAGGAACTTTTTTCCTACGGGATAGATCTTCTTACTACAGGGAACCATGTCTGGAAAAAAGAATTTATTCCCTATTTACAGAAAACTGAAAAAGTGGTTAGACCTGCCAACTATGGTCCTGGAGCTCCTGGTAAGGGCTGGAGTCTTCTTACCAGAGGAGAGCTCAAGCTTGGTGTCCTAAACCTTGAGGGCCGTATTTTTATGCGGCCCCTGGAAAATCCCTTCCTTGTGGGTAGAGCCCTTGCTCAAGATATTGCTAAGGAGACACCTTTTATTTTGGTTGACTTTCATGCAGAAGCTACCTCTGAAAAACTTGCCCTTGGATACTTCTTAAATGGCCTTGTTTCAGCTGTCCTTGGCACACATACTCATGTCCAGACATCTGATGAAAGGATACTCTCCCAGGGAACGGCCTATATAACAGATGTGGGTATGTGCGGAAGCTTAGAAAGTATTATTGGAATGAAGATT
The DNA here is from genome assembly GCF_001548275.1 of Caldimicrobium thiodismutans. Classification (GTDB taxonomy): domain Bacteria; phylum Desulfobacterota; class Thermodesulfobacteria; order Thermodesulfobacteriales; family Thermodesulfobacteriaceae; genus Caldimicrobium; species Caldimicrobium thiodismutans. The sequence continues at coordinate 1,473,215 of NZ_AP014945.1, read as the reverse complement.
CATCAGGCCTTTGAACTTTATGTCACCATGGTGGGAAGAAAACTTGAGGTTGAGAGTTCTCCTCCCTACAAATTGGAGGGGGTCTTTTTAGAGTTAAATTCCGAAGGAAGGGCTAAAAACATAGAAAGATTTAGGCTTATTACTTAGAAGAGGGGGCGTTCTTTTTCCACCACTTTTTAAAGAGCTCTCTTTTAAGGGGAGAGAGCCGATCAATGAAAAGTATCCCTTCTAAATGGTCATATTCGTGTTGAAAGGCTATGGCGTGAAGCCCTGTGAGTTCCCTTTCAAATTCTTTTCCCTCAAGGTCATAGGCCCTGATAAAAAGCCTGGAAAATCTATCAACTTTGGCATAATAGCCTGGAATACTTAAACATCCTTCATCATACTCGGTTTCCCCCTCTGCTGAAATAATCTCTGGATTGATGTAAACCTCAAGGAGGGGTTTACCTTCCTTCTGAGCAATATCCATAATAAAAAATCTCTCTGGTATTCCCACTTGATTGGCAGCAAGCCCTAAACCTTTTACCCTATACATAAGATCAGCCATTTTCTCAATAAGGGTCTTCAGCTCCCCATTAATTTCACTCACAGGCCTTGCCTTCTCTCTTAAAATGGGATTCCCAAGAGTAATTATTTTCATAATTTTTATCTATCTAAAAGATGTTTTAAATAATAAATTCTTTTGCATCCTAAACAAGCCCTTATAATATTTCATTAAAAAAGGAACTATCTCGCTTTACCATTCAAAGCTTTGAATAACTAAAATTCCACGCTCTTCTGCCATCTTTAATGCGCCTTGCTTTGCAAAGTGCGTAACCAAAAGTTTCACTATCTCTTTATCTCCATAAATTTTTTTAACAGCACTTATTTTTCTTTCTAATTCTTTTAAAGTTCTCTCAAAATCCTTTTTTTTCTCATCAAATCTAAGTTTTGCCTCCCCAACTACTAAAATTTCTCTGTCATTTAACTTACCTCTGGCAAAAAAGTTAATTTCCTCATCTTCAATCTCTGTCCGCACAAATTTTTCCACAATTTCTATACCATATTTTTCTTTTAATACCCTGGGAAGATTCCTATAAGCCTCATTTTCAAAGGCATAAGAATAACTTCTTGTAAAACCGCCAAATTCTTGTCTTAATTGCTTTAAATCTTCACGGGTTTTCCTGTGCTCCTCGGTAAGCTTTCTTAATTCTTCTTCGGTCTTCTTCTGTGCTAAAGCAAGTTCTTCAACTCTCTCCTCAGTTCTCTTCTGGGCTATAGCAAGTTCCTCAACTCTCTCTTCAGTTCTCTTCTGGGCCTCAGCAAGTTTTATCTGCTCCTCAGCAAGCCTCTTTACCTCTTCTGCAAGGCTCTTCTGGGCTATAGCAAGTTCCTCAACTCTCTCTTCGGTTCTCTTCTGGGCTATAGCAAGTTCCTCAACTCTCTCCTCAGTTCTCTTCTGGGCTATAGCAAGTTCCTCAACTCTCTCTTCAGTTCTCTTCTGGGCTATAGCAAGTTCTTTTACAATATTTTTTAACTCAAAAAAATCCTCTCGCTTAACAGTATCCTCAATTATCTGCTCAATTCTTTCCAGAACTTTAATAATGGCTTTTCTGACAGGAGGATCAAGCTCTTCCAATGTCTTAATTAAATCCAAAGCTAAAATACCCATAACTAAAATTTTAATATCTTTTTAAAAAAAGCAAAGGGGGTGTATGCGTCCAGGTCTTTTGAGACTTAAATAGTAGGGGTTTAAAATTTTATACCCCTTGAATTTTTTTTGTGGGTCTGTTGTAGTACAGACATTCTTGTCTGTGTTTCTTTCACAGATTGGAGTGTATTTTACTTTCACAGGCAAGATTGCCTGTGTTACTTTCATAGACTTGTAAAGCCTCCCTTGTTTAGATATCTAATTCCCCTTTTATCACCCTTCCTTTTTTCTTGTAAGGATCTGAGCTTATACAGGGGGTGTATCTGCCTTTTTGGCAAAAAAAAGAGGAGAGCCTATGCCAAAAGAGGGGGAAAATATTTTTGAGATAATTGGACTAATCCTATTAAAATTAGCCAAAATGTTTTATATTTTAGATAAAAAAATTCCAAATTCTTTAATGGTTGAACTTTCAGAAAAGGATAAAGCCCTTTTTATTGAATTACTTACCTTTCCTGAAAAGGATAGGCTATTATCTCAATTGAGAAAGTTTTCCCATCGAGAAGATCTCTTTATTGTTGGGGGTGCGGTAAGGGATTTTCTTTTGGGTAAAAGAATTACAGACCTTGATATCGCAGTAAAATATGACATCTACGCTCTTTACCAATACTTAGCTGAGGTGTTATCCTTCAGCCCTGTTCCCCTTTCAGAAGAATTTGGTATTTATCGTTTGGCTAAAGGAGGCTACACCCTTGATCTTACCCTTTATCGTGGGGAAACCATTGAAGAGGATCTTAGAGAAAGAGATTTTACCTTTAATGCCATGGCTATTCCTCTGGAGGGGCTTTTTGAGGGCCCTTTCTATCTTTATGACCCCTTTTATGGTTATTCTGACCTCCAGAAAGGAATTATTCGGGCCTTAGGAGAAGAGAATATAAAAAAAGATCCCCTACGAATCCTCAGGGGATATCGCTTTTATGCTTTAAATTATGGTTATCTTGAAGAAAAAACGCGCGTATACTTTCAGAATCAGGCTCAGAAGCTTTTACTCATAGCCCCTGAGAGACTTTCCATGGAACTAAAATATATTTTAATTTCTGACAAGGCCTATTTAGCCTTTAAGGCCATGGATGAGGATAGAGTTCTTGAGATACTCTTTCCAGAGATAATTCCAGCGAAAGGCCTTCCTCAACCCAGTTTTCACCACTTAGATGTCTTTGCTCATAGCTTAGAGGCCCTAAAGTGGGCAGAAATCATTCTTAAAGAACCGAAAAAATATCTTGGGCTGAATGAAATTCCCGAAATATTTAATGAGGAAGACTTTGTTATCGCAGTGAAATTAGGAAGTTTTTTGCATGACCTTGGCAAAGGCTATACCTATGGTGAATCTGAGGAAAGAATAACTTTTTATGGCCATGAATCAAAAGGTGCCGAGCTCTGGATAGCAAGGGCTAAGGCCCTTCGTTTTAAAAATGAGATTGCGGATTGGGTTTTTAGCCTCATTAAAAACCACATGAGACCGTGCCATCTTCTTAAAGAGTGGGAAAATAAGACCTTGAGTGCTCGAGCTAAAAGAAATCTCCTTAAGGCCCATTCGGAGCTCTTTTCTCTATGGATAGTTGCAATGGCTGACTCTCTGGCATCCCGGGGACCGGATAAAGAAAAAGATTATGAAGAAAAACTTAAGGCCTTTTTTAAAGACCTCTTGAGTTTTCAACAAGACCTGGAAAGGGTTGAAAAACGGGAACGACTTATAACAGGAAAGGATCTGATTGCGATAGGATTCAAACCCGGGCCACTTTTCAAAGAGATTCTTGAAGAGGTTGAAATAAAAGCAATTGAAGGGGTATTAAAAACTAAAAATGAAGCTATCTCCTATGTGCTTGAAAGATACAGAAAGGAACTACCAAAATAATTATACCTCTGCTCTTGAAGAGACCCTCTTTTATAAAGGGACTTTAAAGGTCTTTCAGCCTCGCCAAGGCTATCGTTTCGGGATAGATGCCCTGCTTCTTGCACATTTTTTAGAGATTAAAAAAAATGAGAGAGTCCTTGAGGTAGGAGCAGGGACAGGTATCATAAGTTTCCTTGTCCTTATCAGGTTTCCTCAGGCAAAGCTTTTTCTTCTTGAGATTGATCCCCTTTACACTGAGGCCCTAAAAAGAGGTATCCAGGCCAATCAGTTTGAAGAAAGAACTTATGCTCTCCGAGGAGATATAACTTATCCTCCCTTTAAAGCCAATTCTTTTGATGTCCTCTTTGCTAATCCTCCCTATTTTAGGGCAGGTTCAGGCAGGACAAGTCCCTACTTCCTTGAAAATCTTGCCCGAAGGGAGACCTTTACTCTCAAAAGCTTTCTTAAGTCCTGTGCTAAACTTTTAAAAAATCGTGGTAGATTCTATGCCATATTTACGGCTTCAAGACTTGCAGAATTTCTTGACCTACTAAGAGAGGTCAAGTTAGAACCTAAAGTGTTACGCCTTGTTCATTCCTACCCCGGGGATGAGGCAAGACTATTTCTTGTTAAGGCCCTAAAAGGAGTCAGGCAAGACCTAAGGATCCTTGCCCCGCTATACATTTATCAAGGAAAAAATCTGGATTATACCGAAGAGGTAAAAAGGTTTTATGGAGATCTTAATACCTAAGAAGGAATTACTCTTTAGACTTAAAGCTGAGATTGAACCCAGAGGGGATCAACCCAAAGCCATCTCCCAGCTTGTTGAAGGAGTAAGGAATGGCCTTGCTCACCAGGTTCTTCTTGGAGTTACTGGCTCTGGAAAGACCTTTACCATGGCCCAGGTTATATCTAAGGTGCAAAGACCTACCCTTATCATCGCTCCCAACAAAACCTTAGCCGGACAACTCTACAATGAGTTTAAAAAACTGTTTCCGGAAAATGCAGTGGAATACTTCGTTTCCTATTATGATTATTATCAACCAGAAGCCTATGTCCCTGCAACTGATACCTATATTGAAAAGGATGCCTCTATTAATGATTTTATTGATAGGCTAAGACATTCAGCCACAACCTCAGTCCTCACCCGAAGAGATGTCATCGTTATAGCCAGTGTTTCTTGTATTTATGGGCTTGGAGCACCACATGAATATTTTTCCAAACATCTATATCTTCAAAAGGGACAACAATTGAGAAGAGATGAACTTTTAAGGGCACTTGTTACCATGCATTATCAAAGAGTGGAGACAGATTTCACCCGCGGCACCTTCAGAGTAAGGGGGGATCTTATTGAGATCTTTCCTTCCCATGAAGAAAAAAAGGCCCTCAGGCTATCCCTATTTGGTGCTGAGATTGAAGATATCAAGGTTATTGACCCCTTCAGGGGAAAGGTACTGGGTAAAATCCAGAGTGTGGTAATTTTTCCAGCCAGCCACTATGTTACCTCGGAAGCCAATCTCTTCCGAGCTATTGAAGAAATCAAAAAAGAACTAAAAGAAAGAGTTAGTTATCTCAGGGCTCAGGGGCATTACCTTTATGCAGAAAGACTGGAAAAAAGAACTCTCTATGACCTTGAGATGCTTGAAGAAACTGGTTATTGTAAGGGCATTGAAAACTATAGTAGATACTTAGATGGAAGGAACCCCGGGGAGCCTCCCTATACCCTTCTGGATTACTTCCCGGATGATTTTCTCCTCTTTATTGACGAAAGCCACATCACCATACCACAACTAAGGGGAATGTTTAGAGGAGATCGCTCAAGAAAGGAAACTCTGGTTGAGTATGGTTTTAGACTCCCCTCTGCTCTTGATAACCGCCCTCTTACCTTTTCAGAATTTGAAGAACGGGTTAATCAGGTTATTTATGTCTCAGCTACCCCTGGAGATTATGAAGTTGAAAAGGCTAAGGGTAGAATTATTGAGCAGATTATAAGACCTACGGGACTTCTGGATCCCAAAATAGAGGTACGACCTTCCACCAATCAGGTAGAGGATCTTTACTTTGAAATAAAAAAAAGGGTCTCTGCAGGAGAGAGAGTCCTTGTCTGCACCCTTACTAAAAGAATGGCTGAAGAGCTTACTGATTACTACAAGGAATTGGGGATCAAGGCCTGTTATCTACATTCAGACTTAAAGACCCTTGAAAGGGCTCGGATTATCAGGGATCTTAGAAGAGGGGTCTATGATGTCCTTATAGGAATCAATCTTTTGCGCGAGGGATTGGACATACCTGAGGTAAGCCTTGTGGCTATCCTTGATGCGGATAAAGAGGGCTTCCTTCGTTCAGAAAGAAGTCTTATCCAGACTATGGGAAGAGCTGCTCGTAATGTAAATGGCACAGCCATTCTTTATGGGGAAACTTTAACTCCCTCCATGAAAAAAGCTATCCAGGAGACTGAAAGAAGGAGAAGGATCCAGGAAGAATATAATCTAAAGCATGGGATAACTCCTCAAACAATTGTCAAATCCTTAGAGGATCCTCTTATGAAAATGGTTGAGGCTGATTTTGTGGATCTTGAAAAAGTTGTTGAGATTGATGAACACTTCACAAGCCTTGAAGAGCTAAAAGAGGAGATGGAAAGAGTAGAAAAGGAGATGAAGAGAGCTGCCAAGAACTATGAATTTGAAAGGGCAGCAATTCTTAGAGATAGACTATTTAGCTTGAGACAGCTTGCCCTCAAATGGGCTTAAAGGAAATTGTATGGCCAATTCTCTCAAGGATGCAAGAGCCCTATCCCTTAGAGCCTTAATTTTTTGGGAAAAAGACAAACCCCCTTTAGATGCACTCCTCACCCATTTACTTACCCAAAATCCCCTTTCTGATAAAAGGGATAGGGCCTTAGTAGGGGAATTGGTAAATGGTGTTGTGAGACATCTCCTTTATCTGGATTTTTTGATTGAGCGATTTTCCAAAGTTCCTCTTCATAAGTTGGACCCCGAGGTTAAAAATGCCCTAAGGCTTGGTATCTATCAATTGCTTTTTACGAAAATCCCAGAGAGAGCAGTTCTTGCGGAGACCTTAAAGCTCCTTTTAAAGAGGAGGAGAGCAAGCTGGATAAGAGGTTTTGTCAATGCAATTTTGCACAGAATTGCCGAAAAAAAAGCCAATCTTCCCGAACCCCCAAGGGCGCATCCTCTTTATTACATGAGTATAAAATACTCCTTTCCAGAGTGGTTGATAATTAAGTGGTTTAAGCGCTTTGGACTTGAGGAACTGGAAAGGCTTCTTCAGGCAAGTAACAGCAAACCTCCCTTAGTGATAAGAGTAAATCCTCTAAGAGTTTCAAGGGAAAACTTTTTAAAATATCTACAAGAGGAAGTTCTTCCTTCTGCTGAGCCCTGTAAATATAGCCCCTATGGGATTGTGCTTAAAGAATTTAGAGGAGAGATTGCCGAGCTAAAGGGTTTTGAGCTGGGATGGTTTAGTGTCCAAGATTCAGCCAGTCAATTAGCTGGCTTTCTTCTTGATCCCAAACCCGGGGAATTAATCCTTGATGCCTGTGCCGGAGTTGGTGGGAAGACCTCCCACATAGCAGAACTTACAAATAACCAGGCTGAAATAGTTGCTTTTGACCTTTACGAATCCCGCTTGAAAAAACTTAAAGAAAACTTCAGAAGATTAGGCCTTAGAGAACCCAAAGTTTTTAAAGGGGATGTTGTAGAGGGACTTAAAAGATTAAAAATTAGGAGCTTTGATAAAATCTTGCTTGATGCTCCCTGTTCTGGAACAGGTATCATTCGTAGACATCCAGATATCAAATGGGTAAGGAGAAAAAAAGATTTCAGAGAAAATTTCAAAAAACAATTACATTTACTTTCAGGGCTTGCCCCTTATCTTAAAAAAGGAGGAAAACTTCTTTATGCAACCTGTAGCCTCGAACCAGAAGAAAATGAAGAGGTCATTGAGACCTTTCTTGAAAAAAATCCCGAGTTCTCCCTACACTCCCCTCTTCCTATTTTAAAAAAACTCTGTGCTGAAAGAGGAGAAACTTTAATAGAGGGAACCTTTTTTAAGAGCTATCCCCATAGACATGGCCTTGATGGATTCTTCTCTGCCATCCTTATAAGAGATGCATAAGTTCAGATCCTTACAAGAAAAAAGGAAGGGTGGTAAAAGAGGAATTAGATATCTAAACAAGGGAGGCTTTACAAGTCTGTAAAAGTTACACAGGCAATCTTGCCTGTGAAAGTAAAATACACTCCAATCTGTGAAAGAAACACAGACAAGAATGTCTGTACTACAACAGACCCACAAAAAAAATTCAAGGGGTATAAAATTTTAAACCCCTACTATTTAAGTCTCAAAAGACCTGGACGCACACAAGAGATTGACATTTTGAGATTTTACATTATAACTTTACAAAATTTTATACCAGGAGGTCTAAAATGGCTGGACTGAGGGTTCTTTTGTTAATTTTAGCCTTTCTTTTTAGTGTGATAGGTTTTTCTTATTCTAAAGAGCCTATTAAAATCGGAGCTATTCTAAGTGTTACAGGTCCTGCTTCTTTTATTGGAGAACAGGAAAAAAATACCCTTCTCTTGCTGGCTGAGGAGGTAAACAAAGCAGGCGGTATCAATGGAAGACCCCTTGAAGTGATTATAGAGGATTCCAAAAGTGGAGAGAGCCAGGCAGTGCTTTCTGCAAAAAAACTTATTGAACGGGACAAAGTAGTTGCAATCCTTGGCCCCTCTACAACCGGAGAAAGTATGGCAGTTATTCCAATTATTTCACAGGCCAAAATTCCTCTCATTTCCTTAGCTGCAGGAACCGGTATAACCGAGCCTGTTAATGAGAGATACTGGGTCTTTAAAACCGCTCAGTATGATAGAAGTGCCGTTGAAGCTATTTATCGTTATATGCAAAAAAAGGGAATTCAAAAGGTGGGTATTCTTACCATAACCAATAGTTTTGGAGATCAAGGAAGGAAAGCCCTTCTTGAGCTTGCACCCAAATTTGGAATTCAGGTAGTAGCTGATGAAAGATATAAACCTGAAGATTCAGATATGACTGTTCAACTTCTCAAAGCTCACAAAGCTGGAGCTCAGGCCATTATTAACTGGTCTGTTGGACCAACCCAGGTTATTGTTGTGAAAAACTGGCAAGCCCTAAAACTAAATATTCCCCTTTTTCAATCTCATGGCTGGGGAAGCAAGAAAAATATTCAGCTTGCAGGATCTGCAGCCGAAGGAGTTATTGCTCCCCTTGGAAGGATCGTAGTCTGGGATAAGCTACCTGAAAAACATCCCCAAAAGAAGATCTTAGAAGGTTTTGTTCGCGCCTATGAAGCCAAATATAAAACTGAGCCTGGAACCTTTGCTGGCCATGCTTATGATGCCTTTATGATGGTTGTTGAGGCTATGAAGAAAGTAGGCCCCGATTCTGCCAAAATTAGAGATTATATTGAACATAAAATCAAAAATTGGCCAGGTATAAGTGGAGTTTTTAATATCAGTCCAAAGGATCATTGCGGATTAGATGCCTCTTCCTTTGAAATGGTGGTAGTGAAAAAGGGAGACTGGGAAATTATCCAATAACCAATGGAACTTTTTCTACAGTTTTTTCTCTCGGGGCTAACGGTGGGGGCCATTTATGCCCTCATCGGCCTCGGTTTTAATATTATCTATAATACAACATCAATTCTTAATTTAGCTCAGGGGGAATTTGTAGTCCTCGGTGGTCTTGGGATGTGGTTTTTTTTGGAAAAACTGGGGCTTACCTATCCTGTAGCCTTCATTCTCACCTTGGGAATAGCTGGCCTTACTTCACTACTTATGGAGAGACTCACCATTAGACCCCTTCTTGAAAAAGCAGATCCACTTCTTTTAATCCTTGTAACCATAGCCTTTTCAATTCTTTTAAAGGGATTTTTGATGTTTGCCTTTGGAAAGGACCCTTACGGCTTTGCCCCTCTTACAGAAGGAGCCCCCATTCTCTTGGGATCTGCTATTATTCAAAAACAGGTTCTCTGGATCTTTCTATTTATAATTCTTACCATACTTTTTCTGGTTGTCTTTTTTAATAAAACCCTATTAGGACGAGCCATGAAGGCCTGTGCCTTTGATGCGCTTTCAGCTAAACTCATGGGAATTAAGACCAGCCGAATGGTAATGCTTTCTTTTATCCTGAGTGGAATTTTTGCCGGGCTGGCAGGAATATTAATCACCCCCATTACTTTTATGGAATATGATAGGGGTCCTATGCTCACCATCAAAGGCTTTACCTCTGCTATCCTTGGAGGTCTGGGCAGTAATTGGGGAGTAATGGCTGGAGGTTTTCTCCTCGGTATTCTTGAATCTATGATAGCAGGTTATATCCACTCAGGTTTAAAAGATGCTATAGCTCTTTTGCTACTCCTTCTTATGCTGCTTTTCAGGCCTGCTGGTCTCTTTCAATCTGCTAAGACAGCTGGTTTAAGAAAATTATGAAAAAACTCCTCTTTAATTCCTATTCAGGAAGTCTTTTCTTTTGTCTCTTACTACTTTTTGCAGGTTTTCTCTTTAAAGACCCCTATCTAAATACTGTCCTTGTTATGGCAGGACTGAATGCCCTCTCAGCCCTTGGACTTTCCTTACTTATGGGCCTTGCAGGACAGATCTCCCTTGGACATAATGGCTTTTATGGACTTGGAGCTTATTTTTCTGCAATTCTTACTCTAAAATATAATATTCCTGTGCCATTAAGTATAATTATTTCCGCCTCCCTGAGTGCCCTTTTTTCAATATTTTTAGCCCTTCCAGCCCTGCGTCTAAAAGGGCATTATTTAGCTGTGGCAACTCTTGCCTTTGGTGAAATTATCTATCTTTTGTTAAATGAATGGGGACCAGGAGGTCCTTCTGGATTTGGAGATATACCCAAGCTTAACTTTGGCTCTTATACCTTAGAAAGCCCCCTTGCTTATCTGATTTTTATCTGGCTCCTTTTCTGGGTTTTTTTCCTTTTTTCCCAAAATCTTACCACCTCAACCTACGGACGCACGCTCAAAGCCCTCCATAGTAGTGAGATTGCTTTAAAAACCCTTGGAGTAAACCTCCTCTCCTTAAAAATTAAAATCTTTATGCTCAGTGCCTTTTACACAGCTCTCTCTGGTGGAATTTATGCCCATTTCGTGACTTTTCTTAGTCCAGCAAATTTTTCAATTTTTTATTCCATCCTGATTCTTATGATGGTTATGATTGGGGGAATGCATTCTCTCTGGGGGGCCCTACTTGGGGCTCTATTTATAACCCTCCTGCCTGAGGTCTTAAGACCCTTTAAAGAATATGATGTTCTCCTCTATGGTTTGGTTCTCACCTTTGGGCTTCTCTTCTTTAGAGAGGGGCTGGTGGGGACAATTAAAGGATGGTTTCAAAAATGGCTTATCTCTTAGAGGCAACAAATATTTTCAAAAGTTTTGGAGGCCTTGAGGTATTAAAGGGTGTGAACCTTTCCCTTGAAGAAGGGAAAATTTATGCCCTTATTGGTCCAAACGGTGCTGGTAAGACAACCCTCCTGAATATTCTAAATGGTCTTGAAAAGCCAGACAGTGGAAAAATCTTCTTTCATGGAAAAGAAATTACCTCTCTTTCTCCTGAAAATAGGGCCAAAATGGGGATTGCGCGAACCTTCCAGCTTTTAGAAATCTTCACTGAGCTCAGTCTCCTTGAAAATGTAATGGTGGCACTTTTTGCCAAAAAGCCCTGGGGGATGCTTAAAAGCCTTTTTTTGGGGGAGTTTGGAAATCCACGCGAAGGGGAGATTAAATCTCAGGCCCTTACCTACTTAGAGGAGGTAGGCTTAGGCTCTAAAGCCAAGGAGCTTGCTAAAAATCTTCCCGCTGGAGAACAAAAACTCCTTGAGATTGCAAGAGCCCTGGCCTTAGAACCCAGACTACTTCTTCTTGATGAACCAGCCGCTGGTCTCAATCACAGAGAAACACGTTTCCTTGGAGAAGTCCTAAAAAGGCTTAATGAAAAACATGGGCTTACCATTCTTCTTATAGAACATGATATGGAACTGGTTATGAACATTAGCTTCAGGATCACAGTTCTAAATTTTGGAGAGGTCCTTGCAGAAGGTCCTCCTGCAGAGATTCAAAGGGATCCAGAGGTTATTAAGGCCTATTTAGGAGAGGAACTCTAAGTATGCTTTATCTAAAGGGTGTTTCCGCCTATTATGGAAATCTACACATATTGAAAAAGATTTCTTTGCATGTAGGAGAAGGAGAGATTGTAGCCTTACTTGGGGCTAACGGAGCAGGAAAAAGCACCCTTCTCAAGACCCTGATGGGGATTCTTTTTCCTAAGGGAGGAGAAATTCTCTTTCAGAATCAAAAAATAGAATTCCTATCAACAGAGGAGAGAGTGCGTTTGGGATTAAGCCTTGTTCCAGAAGGAAAAGGCCTTTTTAAACCCCTTAGTGTTGAAGAAAATCTACTTCTTGGGACCTATACCTGGTATAATTTCAAAAAGAAAAAAGAATTTGAGAGAAAACTTGAGGAGATCTATGCCCTTTTCCCAATTTTAAAAACCAAAAGAAAGGCCCCAGCTGGAACTCTCTCAGGTGGACAACAACAAATCCTTGCTATAGCCAGAGCCTTTATGAGCAACCCAAAGCTATTACTCCTTGATGAGCCCTCCATGGGAATTGCTCCTAATTTAGTCCTTGAAATCTTTCAGTATATTCAAAATCTCAGGGAGAATTACAATTTGAGCATCCTCCTTGTGGAACAAAACGCAAGACTTGCCTTAAAGATTGCAGATCGGGTCTATGTAATGGAGACCGGAAAAATCATTTATGAAGGAGAGGCCAAAAATGCTCTTGAAAATCCAGAGATTCAGAGGGCTTATCTTGGAAGAGAGGTAGACAGGGAGGCTCCACTATAAAGGGAGGTTGCCATGCCAGAAGATTTAAAAATTTTACAATTAGAGAGGCTTCAGGCGATCTTAAATCGGGTCTATAAAGAAGTCCCCTTTTATAGACACCTCTTTGACAAGTTCAATTTTAATCCTGAAGATCTTTCCGAGCTTGAGCACCTTAAAAAGGCTCCCTTCACCACGAAGGAAGATCTCCGAGAAAATTATCCCTATAACATGTTTGCTGTGCCTTTAAGAGAGGTGGTAAGAATTCTTGCAACCTCAGGCACAACAGGAGAACCAATTGTGGTTGGTTATACTCGCAATGATCTTGCTACTTTAACAGAAATCAGTTCCCTTGCCTTAAAAAACTTAGGCATATCTAAGGAAGATGTTTTACAGATCACTTTCCACCCCGGGCTTTTTTCCTCTGCCTTTGGAATTCAGAGTGGAGCTGAAAAGATAGGGGCCTCAGTCATACCCGTTCATTTTGAAGATCCCCGGAAACAACTAAAAATCCTTCAGGATTACAGAAGCACTGTGCTTATCTGCAGCCCTTCTTATGCCCTCTGGCTCTCTGAAGTCCTTCCGCAAACCGGGATCAATCCTAATAGTCTTATGTTAAAAAAAATAATTCTCTGTGGTGAACCTTTTACTGAGGCTCAAAGAAATCGTCTCGAAGAAACCTTCAAGGCTGATGTTTATAACCTTTACAGTATTACAGAGGTCTTTGGGCCAGGCCTTGCTTATGAATGTAAAGAAAAAAAAGGCCTTCATTTTCAAGAAAAACACTTTCTCATAGAGGTCATAAATCCCGAGACCTTAGATTCTGTAGCTCCTGGTGAGGTGGGAGAACTCGTTATTACCACCCTTACCAAAGAGGCTTTTCCTCTTATACGCTATCGCACAGGAGACCTTTTGAGTATTCAGGTAGACCCTTGCCCTTGTGAGAGCCCTTACATCTATACATCTCCAATCCTTGGAAGAAGAGATGACCTTATCATTGTAAGGGGCATCAAATTCCATCCTGCTCAGGTGGATAGGATAATGAGTGAGCTTCTTGGAGATTTACCACCCTATCAGATTCATCTGCTAAGAATTGAGGGGCTTGAAGAGGTATTAATATACCTTGCCTTAGGGGAAAAACTTTTTTCAGACTCCTTTCTTGCTCAAGAGGAATTACGCAAAAAACTGGAAGAAAAACTCTTACTTGAGATCAATCTTCCTATTAAGGTAAAATTTGCCTCTCTTAGCTCTTTTGAAAAGGGAGAAGGCAAATATCCTAAGGTCATAGATAAGAGGTGAAAAATGGGCTATCTTGTTGAAATGGGAGAGCTTTATCTGGCAGGAAATTATAAAAGGGAAAAGCTTGCCTTTGTAAGAGGGTCAGGCACAAGACTTTTCACTGAAGATGGCGAGGAATATCTTGACTTTACAGCAGGAATAGCTGTTTGCAATCTTGGGCATGCTCATCCCGCTTTGGTTGAAGTTCTTCAGAGGCAAGGGCAAAGGCTATGGCACACCTCTAATCTCTATTATACCGAACCCCAGGCAAAACTTGCCAAAAAGCTTGTTGACCTTACCTTTGCAGAAAAAGTCTTTTTTGCTAATTCTGGAGCAGAGGCCATTGAAGCCGCTCTAAAACTTGCCAGACGATTAGCTTTTGAAAACTATGGTCCCCAAAAATACAAATTTATTGCCCTTGAAAACTCCTTTCACGGAAGAACCTTTGGGGCACTGTCTGTTACAGGACAACCTAAGTACTGGGAGGGTTTTCAACCCCTTCTTGAGGGTGTTATTTTTATCCCTCCCAATGATCTCCAGGCCCTTGAAACAGCCTTTTCTGATGAGGTCTGCGCAATGATCCTTGAACCTATTCAAGGAGAAGGAGGCATATTCCCTTTAACTAAGGAATTTCTTGGAAAAGTTAAGGAACTCTGCCAAAAATTTAAGGCCTTACTTATATTTGACGAGATTCAAACTGGAATTGGAAGAACAGGCAAACTTTTTGCCTATGAACACTTTGGTATTGAACCCGATATCCTTTGCACCTCCAAGGCCTTAGCTAATGGACTGCCTCTTTCTGCTATGCTTGCCAAGTCTGAGGTTATGCAAGCTCTAAAACCTGGCACCCATGCATCAACCTTTGGAGGAAATCCCATAGCCTGTGCAGTGGCCTTAAAGGTCCTGGAAGTGGTCTCTGAAAAAAGCTTTCTTGAAGAGGTTGCCTTAAAAGGCAAGGTATTGAAAGAAAGATTAATTTACCTTGACCCTGAAAAGAAAATTATTAAAGAAGTAAGGGGAGAAGGTCTTCTCATAGGCATTGAATTTCACAAACCCTCCCAACCCATTTATGAAACCCTCCTTAAAAAGAAAATCCTTGTGACCCAGCCAAAACCTAACATTATACGCCTTACTCCCCCATTGATTGTAAATTATCGCGAATTTGATTATTTCCTTGAATCCTTAGCCCAATCCTTGACAGGGATCAAGTGATTTGGGATCCATTTCTTTTGGGACTTAAATCTGCCTATTTGGGCAGACCTGAATGTTTGCCCCATGTCCCAATCTCTTCTGAAACAGGAATTTTTTAACTGATTTATAGCATGGGTTCAAAATATTTAACCCTTTCTAACTAACCGCTACTCTAGGTCGCAATTTGCCTTTTGAAAGTATTATAAATTTTAGGTTTAGATAGAGGAATAAAATCTTGTAAAAATGTGGACCTATGAAATTTGATTTATTTCAACAAAATATTATGAAAAAGGGAGGGGATAATCTTCCCTCCCTCTATTGAAATGTTTACTGCTTGGGAGCTTCCTGAGTAGCGTTCTCAGCCTTTTTGGCCTTTTTGGCTTTTTTGGTTGCCTTCTTGGCTGGCTTTTTCTCTGCCTTCTTGGCATCCTGGCCCTGATCAGCAGGGGCTCCAGCCTGCTCAGCAGCAATAACAGGTGAAACAGCAAGACCTAAAGCAACCATCAAACCAAGCAACTTCTTAACCATGGCTCTTCCTCCTCCTTTTTAATTTAGTTGCATATTTATTATCAATTTCCGTGCCTATCAATGCAAGCTCTTTTTACAAGCCTTTTCAGGTTATAGGCCCTTTCTAAATAACAAAAATGATGCCCCTTTTTGACAATTTTGTCGTCCTATACATTGTCTATCCCAGAAATCTTCTTAAAAGCCCTGCCTCAATAATCAGATTAGTAAGACCTAAGTAATTTTCCCTTTTTAGATCTTTGATAATTCGGCTTGTAATTTCTCGATGATCAAGATCCGTTTCAACCTTGAGATTCAAGGTGTTAAGAAGATTTAATGCCTTGAGAAGTTTTTCTTTAACTTCTGGGATCATCTCAAGGATCTTGGGATTAAAGTATCGCATAGCTAAGGAAAGATCAATTTCCATGTTTTTGTAAATTTCTTTCAGCCTCAAAAGTTCCTCTCGAGTTAAGGCAGACAATCCAATGATCTCCGGAGGAAGACCGATAGAATAACAAGCGGAACAAAAACCAATCGCCCTGGGGAGAGTTATCTTCCCGAGTTGTCTTGAATAACCAAAAAGCCCTACATGGAGCTTTCTCATTCTTCGTCTCGGTACATAACGAGATAATAAATTGATAAGATTAGCTATTTTTTCAATAATATCCTGATATTCCTCAGAGGTCTTCTCAATACATTGTAAAGCCAGTTTTTCATCAAAATCTTCCAATGGATAGCGAACAAAATTTTTGATTCTCTTTATAGCAGTTATGGCATCCTCAATGGGATTATCATACTTAAAGGCAGACTGAACGGTAAAGGTCTCAACAAAGGAATATTCAGAGAGAACATAATCTACGGTGTAGGGGGAGAGATTACCTCTAAAAGGGGGAGAACCTGCCCCAAGGATTGGGAATAATTCCTTTTCAAGCTCCTGGGAGAGAGAATAAACCTTTTTAAGAGCTATCTTATTCCCCAGCACAGCTGCAACAATTCCATAATTAAGGGCTGGATCTGACCTTGCCAGAAAAACCCTTAAGTATGATTCCTCTTTGTCTTTGAGATATTCCCTGAGAATTTCATCTGCTCTTAACATGTAAGAGACATCTTCAAAAAGAGGGATCACTTGAATCTTTTCAGGCAGAAAATCCCCCACCCATTCCGCTACGGTTACTGAGCCTGGATAGATAGCCTGATGCTGTTTTCCAGAAATAAAGTTTTTGTAAAAATAATAAACCCTATTCAATTCCTCAGCTGAGGTAGTCATAGGAAGAATAACTTCAAAGATAGGAGGGGATGGGACCTCTCCATAAAAGAGCCTTGCTGCATCCATAGAACGGGGAATGCTTTCCAGGGCCTCAACTAAAATTTTAGCCTCCTCTTTCTCTACAGAGGGATTAGGCACTCTCAGGGTTAAAAAAATTTCTTCTCCTAAGCGTCTTTTTCTAAAGAAATGAGGATATCGGGTTAAAAGTTTTTTTACCACAAAGTCATCAACCTCTTTTCCTTCGCTATCCCACATCTGCTCATCACAGCCAAGATGGGAAAAGGCATAATAGGCCTCCTGGATTTCATCCTCTCCAGACATATCCGGAGTTTCTGCAAAGAATGGAAGGGATACATTATCAGGATGCTGGGTTGACATCACTCTGGGGATTTTACGCATAACACCTCCGGCTTACATATTTTTTAAAATTTTAAATTTTGAGGGCTTCAAAATGAGGTTTAAGCATTTCATAAACCCTAAGGTAGTGTTGGGAGGCAAGTCTAACATCATCAAGAATACTTAAGAAATTAACATCCCCTTCCCAGCGAGGCACAACCTGAAGGTGAAGATGATCGGGATAACCTGCTCCTGCTACTTTTCCAAGATTAAATCCCACATTAAACCCATGAGGTTTTAAAAGCTCCTTTAAAATCATAATTGCCCTCTGGGTTACCTTTATGAGATGGAGGGACTCATCCTCTGTGAGATCCTCAAGTTCTGCAATATGACGCACAGGGGAAATAAGAAGGTGCCCTGTATTATAGGGAAACTTATTTAGCATTACCATAACGAGTTTATCCATATAAAGAATGGGTCTTTCCTCCGGGGGAAGAGGTTTCTCAGGTGGGCAAAATATACATCCCCTTTCCCTTTTTCCTCCAACATATTCCCCTCGCCAGGGCGCCCATAGAATTCTGCGTTCCATCCCCAAAAGCCCTCCTCTCCAAAGACTCCATATTTACCATAACTTATTTTTCAGGTTTTAAAAGCCTTTGTGCTGTGATATAATGAACTCTATTATGATAAAAAATCTTTTTCTTGGCCTCATACTCACTCTGATTATAATACTCATTTCCTTTGGCTATCTTGGGCTAAAATACTTTCCAAAGGATGCTTTAAGAACCCTTCTTCTTCTGGATAGGAAAAATCTATTTTATGCCCTTTTGAGCCTCTTTTCCTTTCATACCTTTGATACTTTAAGGGTAATTGTCCTTGCCAGGGCCTTAAAAGTTAAATATCCCCTCTGGTATGGCTATCTTGTTTCTTTAGTAAACACCTTTGGGTCAACGGTTACTCCTGCACACTTAGGGGGGGAACTCTTACCCCTTTATACCCTTTCCCGTAGAGGAGGACACTTTTATCAGATTTTAACTATAGTTACCATGAAGGGCTTTTCAGGCTTTTTCTTCTATCTTCTTTTTTTACCCTTAACCCTTAATGCCCTTCTAAGGGATTCTCGTCAAACCAAAGAATTTCTTTTAGTTGTGGGTGCTCTACTCCTCTTTTCTCTTACCCTTTTTTTACTTTATAAACTTCTCTTTAAAAAAGATGCTCTTTTCCAGAAAAACTTTCTTAATAAGCTTAGAAGAACCGCTTTTAGATATTTTATAACCTGCAAAATCTTTTTCCGCACCAAGAAAAAGGAATTTATTCTGGCCCTGCTCTTAAGCTTTGGCCTTTATTTTTCCTTTCTCTTTGTAGGTATTTTCCTTGTAAGGGCTTTTAATCCCTCAGGGGATATTTTAGAGATATTTCTGGATCAACTACCCCTTCTTTATGCCATATTTATCAGCCCAACCCCTGGAGGAAGTGGAGTTGGAGAGTTTGGGGCCTTACCAATCTTTTCCCCTTATCTTCCTGAAGATACCATCGGTTTATTTGTCATACTCTGGAGGACTCTTAGTCAATATCTAAGCGCCTTCCTGGGAGGTCTTATTTTTTTGATTCTTGTTATCATAGATTATAAAAAGAGACATGCTGAGCAATCTCATTAATCCCTATTTCTGGGTCATCTCCATAAGAAACCTTCTCTATGATTTAAAAGTTCTGCCCTCTAAGAGACTTTCCATTCCAGTCATCTCCATTGGAAATCTCTCAGCCGGGGGAACTGGAAAAACAAGCCTTGTGCGCTATCTTGCTGAAAATCTCTCAAAGAAGCTCCATGTGGGGATTCTCTCGAGGGGATACAAGAGAAAAAGTAAAGGTTATAAGGTCATACTTGACAGAGGGATGCTTTGTTCAACCCTGTTTGAGGCCGGAGATGAAGCCTATATGCTGAGTTATCTCTTTCAAGGTAAACCTAAGGTTAGCCTTGCAGTGGGAGAGGATAGAGTTTTGGCTGGAAAAAGGATGATTGAAGAGCTAAATATTGAACTTCTCCTCTTAGATGATGGTTTTCAACATCGGCGTTTGTATCGCGATATAGATCTCCTCTTACTGAAAAAAAATGACCTTAAGGATAAACTTCTTCCCTTGGGAAGATTGAGAGAACCACTAAACTCTCTGAAAAGAGCATCTGCCATAATACTTAGCTATCAAGAAGTCCTTCCCTTTGAATTTACCTTTAAGGATAAACCAATTTTTAAGCTCTTTCGTAAAAATTTTCGCATCCTCGATGCCAGCCATCATCCCCCCACCCTTAAAGAGGGAGAATCCTTTATCGCCTTTTCTGGTCTTGGATCTAACGAACAATTTCAGATGACCCTGAAAAACTTAAAAATCCCTGTTAAAAAACTTCTTTCCTTTCCTGACCACTATGATTACAGAGATTTCAAGCTTGATCCCTCTGAGAAATACTTAACAACTCTTAAGGACTTTATAAAGTTCCCCCAAGCCCCAAATCTTTATTTTTTTGACTTTGATATAGAAATTCCCAGCCTTCTTTTATTCTTAGAAAACTTTTTTAAGGAGGAGTGAATATTTAACCCTGCATAAAAAAATGCATAGGTTCATATCCTCAGAGGAAACATGGGGGTAAAGAAGGTGAAAGGTGAGAGGGGAAAGTAGAGGAAGCCCTTTGCGTGTCTGCTCTATGTAATATATAATTGGCATTCACATTGTTTTGCCTCTACTTTGATATGGGAATTAGAAAAATTTTATTCAAGAAATGATTAATTTTGGTTCAATGCAAGAAGTTTACGCATAAAAGGGCTATAAACTTCATCTTTTATTTTAATTTTTTCTTGATATAATATATATAGATTGCGCTTAGAGGGAGGCTTTTATGAATACTAATTTTAGTCCCAAGGAATTAACAGAAGCTGTAAGAGACATTTTTAGCGGGACCTTAGGGTATGAAATCAGGGGAAAAATTAGTTCTGAGATAATGGAGATAATTCAGAAAAAATTATCTAACCTATGGAGAAAAAACTGAGGTTAAATGAAGAGCGACTGAAGGAGTTAACTCTTCTTGAGAGAATTATTCGTGTGGAAGAGGAATTAAAGGCTTTAAGGGAGCTTGAAGGAAAGAGATTTGAGAGTTTGATAAGAGAGATGAATGCAAGATTTGAATCCCTTGAAAAGCGTATGAATTTTATGCAATGGTTGATAACAGCTGGCTTTGCCTTCTTAGGTGTCCTTTTAGCTCTACTCAAATTTTTATAAAGCTCTTCTATTGTTATAATTCCTGAATTAAATCTCATTCTGCATACATAATAATTCTATAAAACTTATTAAAATATAAAAAGCTTAAAAGAACTAAATGCAAACCAACGCATGCAGGGGCAAATAATTATTTGCCCCTATCAAAGGATTTACAACAATTTTTGCATAGGTTCATATCCTTGCAAGAAAAAGAAAGGGGTGATAAGAGGTGAGAAATGAGAGGTTAAAAGAGGGGCAAATCCTATAGTGACTGCCCAATCTTTATGTGTCTGCCCAATACTTTAAAGGATCCCATAACAGGCAAACACATAGATTTTCCATAAGGGAGGCAAACACATAGGTTTGCCCCTACAAAATACAGGTTCACTTTCCTACAACCGAGGTAGAAAAAATCATATAGAGTCTCAAAAGATATGGACGCATACAGGATATTGATTTTTCAATGTTTTTCAGGTATTATATTAGAAATTGGCCTGTCTGCATGCACAGGCAGGGAGGTTTAAAATTTATGCAAAATCAGCCTGTTGCTAAAAATCCTGTCCTCATTCAGCTTCCAACCGGGCTTTACTTGGGGCTGGTCTGTTATAATCCCCTTTACGAAAACCTCAAGTTTGTCCTTGAAAAGAGGGACTTTTTTGAAATGGAGTGGCCTGCCCTTATGATTTCACAGGAAAAAGGGCTTTTCCCGGCGCTTCTTGGTCTTCCCTACATTACTATTCAAAGAAGTCAGATCCTCTGGTATACTACCCACATTCCTGCAGAGCTTTTAAATCAGTATCAGTCCTTTTTGCCTTTTCTGGGTGAAGGAGGTGTCTCTGGCCCTGAAAAAGCCCCTGAAAAACCCCTTGAAAAGCCAGTTCAACCAAGGGCTAAACCCCGCAAAAAAGAAGAGGAAAAAATTATTCCCTTTCCTATAAAGAAGGACTATCCCGATGCCCATTAGTCTTCCTTCTGATAGACCCCTTATTGCCCCATCAATACTATCTGCAGACTTTTCTTGCCTGGGAGAAGAGGTCAACAGCGTTGAAAAAGCAGGCGCTCATCTTCTCCATCTTGATATTATGGACGGCCTTTTTGTCCCTAATCTTACCTTTGGCCCCCTTGTAATCTCTGCTCTTAGACCCCATACATCTCTTCCCTTTGATGTGCATCTGATGATAATTCATCCCGAAAGATACATTAAAGACTTTGCCGAAGCTGGAGCAGATCTTATCTGCATACATGCAGAGGCTACCCCCCATCTTCACCGTGCTATTACCCAAATCAAGGAACAAGAAAAGCTTGCCGGGGTCTCCCTAAATCCCCATACCCCTCTTGAGGTCCTTGATTATGTCCTTGATCTCCTTGACTTTGTGCTTATTATGACTGTTAATCCCGGCTTTGGTGGTCAAAAATTTATCCCCCAGTGCCTACCAAAAATTGAAAGATTAAAAAACATCCTAATTAAAAGAGGGCTTCCTACCCTGATTGAGGTTGACGGTGGAATAAATTCAAAGACAGCTCTTTCTGTTCTGCAAGCTGGTGCAGATATCCTGGTTGCAGGCTCAGCAATCTTTGGACAAGAGGATTATCAAAAGGCTATCTCAGCCTTAAAATCTCCCACATAAGTTTCAAACTTTTAATGCCATCTCGGTAAAGGCTAAAGGCTAAGGCAAGCCAGAGGCTGTAATATAGCTCTCCCCTGAAAAGGGCCTCCCCTGAGATTCCAAGGAGCACTGCCACAATAAGGAGAGATTCTTCCTGAGCGTGAAGGGGAGAGGCCTTAGCAAGACCCTTTCTGAAAAAATAAAAGGAAAGGGCTAATTGAATTATCCAGAAAAGCTTCCCTGAAAAGGGAAAAACTATCAATAAAGAAAGGCTGAAACTCAAAGAAAGTAGTGATTTTCCCCAAATAAGAGGTTCAAGGCTCGTTCTTCTCAAGGCCTTTTTAACTCGATAAAAATAGGGCAAGGCTGAAAAGTAGCTAAAGAGCGCAAGGCCCCAGAGGGCATAGTGAATTATAATGAGATAACTCCTGTTAAAGATACTTAATAAAATAGCAAGTCCAGCCAGAGTCATCTGCAAGAAGGTCTTCCATCGGGCTACATTTACTACCCTCAATTCCTCAGGGAACCAGCTCCTCAAAAGAGCAACTAAAATCTCCCTACTTAAAAGCACAGCAACAGGTATAAAAGGAAAATAGCCAAGAAAAACCAGGGTAAGATAAACTACTGTTACAAAAATTTTATCTGCCACAGGGTCAAGAAGGGCCCCTATGGTAGTAATTCGCTTTTGCCTCCTTGCCAGCACCCCATCCACATAATCAGTAAATCCAAGGAGAGATCCAAGCCCAAGGGAAAAGAGCTTGGCTAAATATCCCTCTAAGAAAAGCAGAGCACAGGGAAGGGGTAAAAGAAAGATCCTCAAAAGGGTAATTCGGTTAGGGGTAATCCTCTCCAAAAACCCTTTTTCTTCCTTTACCTCAAGCTTTGCAGTCTCTTCAGACATTCTCTAAGCCTCTTCAGGACCTCTTTGTCAAAGGGCCTATCTTTATAACTGTACTCAGAATATAAACTTATAAATCTCAAAACCTCTTCCCTTAAGGTAGCATTCTTTATCTTTTCTGCAAGCTCAAAGAGTCCCTCTGATTCAAGCTTTGGATATCCCATCTTTTTAAGCTCTTTGAGAAATAGATATAAAAGCCTTTTCTCACTGGACCAGAAAAAAGGTAACTCTTTCTTATGTTTAAATAGCACTGCCAGAAATATAACCACCCCAAAGACAATCAGGGCAACTTTTAGCCAACCCTTTAGGCCACTAAAGGAAAACTCTTTCCCATCTTTTTGCGTTCTTTTTAGCAAATCACTTTTAAATAAGTTAAGCAGTCTTTTTTGTTTAGAAAAATCAAAGTCAAGAATAATTTTGGTGTAATAAAAGTTAATCCAGTCTAAATAGAGTTTAATCTTATATAGAAGGCCCTGATTCTGGCTAAGGAGAACAAAGCTTGCAGATGGACTTGGATCAACTCTTAACCATCTTCCATTAAGCCAGGCCTCCACCCAGGAATGGGCAAATCTCTCCTCCACAAGATAGTAACCTCCTCTCTCATGATAAATAGCCCCTTTATATCCTCCTATCACTCGAGAGGGGATACCATTAAGTCTGAATAAAAGGGCTGTAGCTCCTGCAAAGTATTCACAATTCCCCCTTTTTGTTTCAAAAAGAAAGGTCTCCAGGGGCTTCTGTGTAAGAGGAAGCTTGGTTAAGCTATAGCGAAACCCCTCCTGCTGAAAATAGCCAAGGGTCTTTTTAATTGTCTCCTCAGCATCTTTGCCTTTCAATCTCTTAGCAAGAGAGAGCACCCTTTCATCCACATGTGGAACCTGAAGATAAGGGGCCAAATTTCCACTACTCTGCAAAGGCAGGTCTTCTGCATAGGAATTAGTTTCTTTCAATAGAAGAATCTCATATCGTAAAGGATAAATCAAAGGGGTATCAAGTTTGAAAACTCCATCTGCAAAGGTTCTCACTCCCTCAAGTTTCCTGACAACCATGGTTCCATCAGGAACTGGAAGATACCCCTCTAAATCCTCTTCAAGATAAATAGTCCCTTTAAAGGCCCTACCAGTAATATCCCCCTTTCCAGGAATCTCCTCGGGGATATACTTTCTCTGCCAGGATCTTCCATCAAAATAGTCATAAACCATAACCCTGAAATACAGGCTATCAGGATTTAAGACCTTTCCCTCCTCAAAGGAAAGCCTCAGGACCTTTCGGGCACTCTCCTGAATTTCTGAAAAGACACCTAACCTTATCTGATTTGTGAAGCCAGTTTTGGCCTTTTCTTCAGGGTTTTTAGCTAAATTAAAGAGAGGGGTCTTAAGCCTGGGAAGACCGATAAAGAAAACCCCTGAAAGAAATAGACTTGCCCAGAGAAGAACTCCAAACCAGATAACTCCCCCTCTAAGCTCCCTCCAGGAGATAGTCTTTACCTCCATCTCAACCATATAAAGATGAAAAAATAAGGCATAACCCACATAAAATATCTGTAAGATAAGCAATATAAAAAAAGTAAAGTGGGTATAAAAGTAACTTGCCCCTGCAAGGATTAAAAATTCCAGAAGATAGATCTGAAAAAAATCCCTCAGAGCCTTTTTCTCAAGCAATTTCAGGCTCAGGAGAAAAAGAAGGGTCCTTAAGGCATTTTCAAGAAAATTGGAAAGATTAACTGTCAGGAAGAAAAGAGCAATAAAAAGAATACCTGCAAGGTTGATAAAAAGGCGGGGAAAAAAGATTTTTCCTCTTTCAAGAAAAAAAGCTAAAGAGGAAAGAAATAGACAGATCCCCCAGGCCTCTATGGAAATAACCTTGAAAAGCAATCCAAAGGGAATAAGAAGGCTTCCGTAAACTAAGACCTGTTCAAAGCTAAATTTTTTAATATTCATTTCTCTTCGTAGAGAGCTAAGGCCTTAAGAAGCTTCAATTTATGGGCCTCCCCGGTTCCAACCGGAAAACTCTCTTTCCCAAGTCTCATGCCTACTGGAGATCCCCTTTTAGTAACCTCAAGGATAAGATAAACCGCACAGGAAAGTTTATCCTCAAGGGAGGAAGCTGGAAGTTTAAGGACATCAAAAATCTTAGGGGAAGTTAATTCCTCTGCAAATATCTTTCTTCGTAGTTCCTCCCATTTAGCTAAACTTTTCCAGGCAATGAATTTTTTCGGCACACCCGCTGTATAATCACTAAGACCTTCAAATTGTGCCGTTCCCAGATCCTGGAAGCCCCTATTCTCCCCTTTCAAAACCTTCCTTTCAAACTCAGAAAGGGACTGGCACTTCTTTGGCTCAGGAAAAACCAGAAACTCTCTTTTAGGCTCATACTTAATACTTCTTATGAAAAAACCAATGGGAAATAAAGAAGAAATCTCTACAGTAGATACCTCGTATCTACCCCTCTTCTCAAAAACCGCATCAATCAAAATCTCCCTTTCTCTTTCAAGGAGCCCAATCTTACTAAAAATCTTTCTTTCTACCCCTGCTGAATCCCGGATGTTTATGCTTAAGCGCAGTAAAAAGGAGGGCATCTTTATTCGCCAGAGGCCACTTCTCTTTTTTCTAATCCGGAGGAAAAAAAAGGCCTTCCCCTTAGCATAAATTTCCTTAGGCAGTATGACTTCACTCTCCAATCCAAGGAGATTTGCCCTTCCAAAAACCCCTGAAAGCCACATAAAGCTCAAAAGAAGGGAAATCATTATAAAGAGAAGATTATTACCAGTATTTACTGCCGCAATCCCTATGAAAATAGAAAGAAGAGTGTATAAAAGACCGGCCTTTGTAATTTTAAGAGAGGCCTTCACCCTTGAAAAACTTTTTACCAAAACCTATAAATAGTCATAAGAAGTCCCAGAAAGGCAAGGCCAAAGCCAATTATCTTCATCCAGAGACTGAGAAGTTTGAAAAGATCATCAAATCTTTTATTCATGTCGTCAAATCTTTTATTTACATCTTCAAATCTCCTGTTCATCATCTCAAGCATGAGATTCTGGGCTTCCCGGAGGGCTTTAAGCTCCTCTTCCACCCGAATAATTCTCTCAAGAAGAGTATTTTCATTGAGTCTCTCAAGATTGATTCTCAGACGCCTTTCAAAAAGCTCCCTTATTTTCTCTTCAAGGCTTTCCTCAAACTTCTTATCAAGCTCCTTAAAAATTTTTTCTTCTATACGGGGAAGAATTCCTTGAAAGAGCTTATTTTCAAGCTCAGCCAGATTTTCCATAGCGCTATCCTCCATTTTATTTATTAATTATAAGGTCACTTTTTCTGAAATCAAAGAGGAATCTTTATCTCTTCAAGGATTTTTATTATTAAAAGGTCCTTTTCACCCTCATATTCTTCCTTAAATCCAAGCCTGTGGGGGAGCACAAAGGAAGAAAGGGCCTTTATATCCTCAGGAAGAACATAGTCCCTCTCATAGAGATAGGCCCTTGCCTTTGAAGCCTCAAGAAGAAGGAGAGCTCCCCTTGTGGAAAGACCATATCTTAAAAAGGGGCTTTTTCTTGTTTCAGAAACTATATCAAGCACATAATCAAGCACCTTCTCTGAAACATAGACCTCTTTTACCTCCTCCTGAAGCCTTAAAATTTCCTCTGGTGAGAAAAGAGAGGGAATCTCAGAAAGTTCCTCTTTGAGACTTCCCCTTTTAAGAATTTCCCTTTCAAGATCTCTTGGGGGATAGCCTATGGAAATCTTCATTAAAAAGCGGTCAAGCTGGGCTTCAGGAAGGGGAAAGGTTCCATAATATTCTATGGGATTCTGAGTGGCTATAAGAAAGAAAGGCCTGGGCAGGGGATAGGAAACTCCATCCACTGTCACCTGCCCCTCCTCCATAGGTTCAAGAAGGGCACTTTGAGTCTTAGGGCTCATACGATTAATCTCATCCACAAGCACAATATGGGCAAAAATTGGCCCGGGATGAAACTCAAAACTCTCAAGTTTTTTATTGTAAATTGAGGCCCCGGTTATATCCGAAGGAAGGAGATCACTTGTTCCCTGTATGCGAGAAAAGGAAAGCCCAAGAATCTTAGCTAAGGATAGGGCAAGGGTTGTCTTACCAACCCCTGGAAGATCCTCAATAAGAAGATGGCCTCTTGCAAGAAGGGTTATAAGTGTAAGCTCAAGAGCACTTTCCTTCCCTGAAAGATACTTTCTTAAGGTTTCAAATATCTGAAAAAGCCTCATTTTTATTATTTTACTCCCATTTTAAAGTAAAACCAGATATATGTATGCGTCCATATCTTTTGAGACTCGAAAGGATTTTACATCAATGTAGGGGTTCAAAATCTTGAACCCCTACAAGGGTTTAAAATTTTAAACCCCTACACAGGGCAGACACGCAAGGAACTTCCCCTACTTTTACTTTTACCTTTTACCACCCTTTTTCTTGTAAGGATATGAACTTATGCAAATATATGTGCCTATGTCTTTTAAGCCTCAAATCTGCCTCCCAACCTTTTTACCTTTTTCCACCCCTCCTTTTTATTATAAGAATGTGAATCCATGAAGCCTATAGGGGAGAAAAAGAGGAAGAATTTACAAAAATAAGAGAAAAAAAAGGGTTTTGCAAAATATTTTGGATTTATAAATTATGAGAGGCAATTTTAAACATTGACTAATTTAATAAAAATATTTAAAGTTAATATTATCTGTAAATTTGCTTGAAATCCTGCTACAGGAGTTACTTTTTGAAAAATTTGAAAAAAATTTTTAAAAATTTCCCCTTGACAAATTTAAAAGAGTTTGTTATATATACCCCTAAGTTAAAAAAGAAAAAAACTTAAAGGAGGTGGGTTATGAAGGTAGCAAGGTGGAAGGTTTTAGGTTTGGCAGGAGTTTTGGCTTTAGGTTATGTGGTGGAAGCTAATGCTGCTCAGATCAAGGTCAGTGATGAGACCTGGGCTAATTTCGGTCTGAACATGAAGATCTGGTATAATAATTATGACAAGCGCTCAAATTCAACAACTTCTGGTGGCTGGAGTCGGAATGAATTTAGAGTTGGTCAAGCCAAGATTTATTTTACAGGGCAGGTGAATAAGCTTGTTCAGTTCTATGGAGAGTTTGATCAGGAAAGGACAACTGATCAGATTGGTGAAGCGGGGGTTAATTTTGCCTTTGCCAAGGAATTTCAGGTTCTTATGGGAAAGATCAGGAAGCCCTTTACCAGGGACCAGATTGTCTCTGGTTATGCCCTGCTTGTTCCCAGTGATAGCTTTTTTGATCCTCAGGGAATTTTAGGTAGAGCTCGTTT
Organism: Caldimicrobium thiodismutans; assembly: GCF_001548275.1. Lineage (GTDB taxonomy): Bacteria > Desulfobacterota > Thermodesulfobacteria > Thermodesulfobacteriales > Thermodesulfobacteriaceae > Caldimicrobium > Caldimicrobium thiodismutans. Next base: position 1,445,175 of record NZ_AP014945.1, on the reverse strand, counting down.
AGGTCTTGATAGGACTGATTTTGGGCTTATGTTCCATGGAGACCTTGCAGGAGGTATCCTCAATTACAGAATCGGTATATTCAATGAGGATAGATCCACTGCAAATAAGATTTGGGTGGGAACTGAGTTGGTGAGAACGGAGAGAAGATTGAATTATTTGCCAGATGGTAATGTAACATGGAGCTGGGTGAATATACCATACTGGGCGGGGTGGACAGATTCATCCATCCAAACTGGTAAGAAACTCAATGATAAGAAGAATTTTGAGTGGAATGCAAGAGTTGAGTTTCAGCCTCTAATGCTTGGTTTTAAGCCTGATTCTGCAGCAACCATTACCGCAAAATCCGCTGATACAACCCTTGGTGCCAAAGATATCTTTGTTATAGGCCTTGGCTATCACAGGGAAAAACATACACCACCCCTTGCGGATTTAGATAACAAGACCCTTGACAGAACTGGCTGGACCATTGATGCAACCTTTGAAAAGAAGTTTGGAAACCTTGTTCCCAATCTCCAGGTGGGTTATATCTCCCTTGATGAAACCCACGGATATTATAAATATATAATTGAAGATGGAGAGATTGCAGATGCGCGTCCCAAGAAAGGAGATACAGAGATCTGGTATGTTCAGGGACAGCTTCTTTTTGACCAGATGGTTGGTTTTGGAAAGCCAGCCCTTGCCTTCAGATATGAAAAAACCAAGGCTGATGGCGAGTATGCTTATGAGACCGATACTTCGGTTGTGCACAAGAAAGATCTTGAGATCTCCAGATGGGGTGTTGCCCTCAATTACTACATCAAGGGCCAGGCTGCAAGAGTCTCCCTTGGCTTTGACAATGTCCAGTATGATGGCGCTGCCAAAGCCTTCTTAAAGAGATCTGGAACCACTCCTGCCACTAAATACGAAGACTCCATTACTGACTGGTATCTCTACATCCAGACCCAGTTCTAAACCAGCATAGAATCCTTAAGGGCAGGTGTTCACCTGCCCTTTTTTATTTTTTATCCCTTAAAGAAAGGGAAGTAGTTGTAAATTCCCAGAGCCTTGAAGCTCTAACTTTCTATTAAAACTCCTTTTTAACCTTTTCCATAACCAGGTTAGCCCCTTTTTTAGGGCTAAATCCAGGGGATAGCCTTTCATAAGATAGGCTAAAATTGCAGAAGAAAGGGCACAGCCTGTGCCATGAAATTCAGCTGGTAAACTCTTAACAGAAAAACCCTTCACCCTTCCCTTCTCATTCAAAAAGAGGATATAGATCCTGTTCTCACCCTTAAAACCTGTAAGCACCGGAAATCTAATCCCTGAATCCTGCAAGACCTTAAGAGCCCTTCTGGCTTCAGCATGATCTCTAATTTTAATGCCAGTTAGTTTCTCTGCTTCAGGGACATTTGGAGTTAGGACATCCACAAGAGGAAAGAGCCTCCCCTTAAGGACCTCAAGATAGTCCTTACCCTGGAAAAGGGCCTTATTTAGAGTTGCCTTAAGCACTGGATCAGCAACAACCCACTTAATCTGCACCTTATATCTCTCTATATAAAAGGCTGTTTTTTCCACAATCTCCGGGGTTGCAAGCATACCCAATTTTATACCCTCTACCCTTAGATCCTCAAAAATTATTTTAAGAAACCTTTCAAAGGTCAGGCTATTCAGAGGAATCCAATCCTCAAAACGGGAATAGCTCTGAAAGGTAAGAGCTGAAGGCACTGCAGAGACCTGCATGCCCTGCAGGGTTAAAACCTTCACATCCATCAAAAGACCTGCTCCACCTGAGGGGTCAAATCCTGCAATAACTAAAACCTGAGACATAAAGCTTACTTTCTAATGGAATTTAACACCACACTTACTGAGGAAAAGGCCATCATAAGACCAGCAATCTCAGGTTTAAGCACTATGCCATAGGAATAGAGAAGTCCCCCTGCGATAGGTATGCCAATCAGATTGTAAATAAAGGCCCAGAATAAGTTTTGAAAAATTCTTCTTCTTAATAAGAAAGCGATCTCAAAAAAGGCCTGGATCCCCTTTAACCCGGAAATAAGGACCACATCTCCTATTCTTTTGGAAAGATCCACTCCTTCAGCCATGACAAAGGAAAGGTCCGCCTTAGCAAGGGCAGGGGCATCATTTATACCATCTCCCACCATAGCCACTTTTACCCCTCTTGACTGTTCTTCTTCAATTAGCCTCAGTTTATCCTGAGGTCTGACTCCTGCATAGACTCTTTCAATTCCAAGGGCCTGAGCTACCCCTCTGGCTCTCTCCGGGGTGTCTCCTGTGGCAAGAACTGGCTCAATCCCAAGGCCCCTTATGTAATCAAGAATTTCTCGTGTAGATTCCCTAATTTTGTCCTCTGCCCAAAATTCTGCAAGCACTTTCTCACCCCTTTTAAGCACAAGCCCCCTGGCAAATTCATCCCTTCCCAGAAAAAACTCTCCACAAAAGATTCCTCTTCCGGGCTCCTCCCTGCACTCTCCAATCTCAGCTGGGTGGATTCCTTTTTCCCGGGTAAATTCAACAATAGCCCTTGAATAGGGATGCTTGGAGGTCTGAGCAAGGGCAAGGGCAAGAGAAAGTGCTCCCTCTTCATAAACCTTAAAATCAACTATATGAGGTTTCCCCTCTGTAAGGGTCCCGGTTTTATCAAGGATTAAAACCTTTATCTCCTTAGCCTTCTCAAAAACAGAAGGATCTTTTACAAGCAAACCCCTTCTAAAGGCTCTTGTCAGACCAATGGAGATTCCTAAAGGAACTGCAAGCCCGAAGGCACAGGGACAAGAAATAACGAGCACAGATAAAGCAAAATTAAAACTTGTAACTATCCCCTCACCTCTGAAAAACCAGAAAAAAAAGATACCAATAGAGAGTAAAACTATGGCTTGAACAAAGTAATGGGCAACGAGGTCTGCAATTCTTTGAATACCAGGTTTATGCCTCAAGGCCTCTTCAACGAGATTCAAAAGCATGGAGATATAACTTCTCTCAAGGAGAGCAGAAACCTTAGCCTTAGCAAATCCATTTACTACAAGGCTTCCAGAAATAAGGGCATCTCCCTTTTTCTTTAAAACAGGCACGCTCTCCCCTGTTATAAGGGATTCATCCACCTCAAGAGAACCCTCCTCCACAAGGCTATCCAGAGGAATAAGATCTCCTGGCTTAACTATAAGGATATCTCCTGGTAGAACCTCACTCACAGATACCTCTTTTTCTCCATCAGGGGTTAAGATTATAACCTTTGCGGTTTGTATAGCAAAAAGCTCTTTGAGAAGATTCAGGGCCCGGGTTCTTGATCGCTCTTCAATGTATTTTCCAAGCCTCACAAAGGCAATGAGAAAAGCATTGGTCTCAAAAAAGGGCTCCCCTGGAAGGAACTTAAATACGGCAAGAAGACTATAAATAAGGGCTGATGTGGTTCCAAGGGCAACAAGGACATCCATGTTCCCAATCCCTGCCCGAAGGCTTGCATAAGCCCCTTTATAAAATCTGTAACCACCAATAATTTGAATAGAGATACTGAGTAAAGCCTGAAGAAAGAGGCTAACGGGATGATGATAAAACATGAGCCCCATAATTGCCAGACTTGCTAGAAAGGAAAAGCCAAGGATTTCCCTTTGATAGTCCTTCTTTTTGACACCAGAAGCTACTTTATATCCAAGGTCTTCAATAACTTTCTTTATTTCTTCAAGACTTAAAAACTCCTCTTCAAAATCCACAGAGACCCTTCCAAGTTCAAAAGAGACCTCAACCCTTTTTACACCTTTAAGTTTTTGTAAGGAGATCTCAATAGCCTTAGCACAATTTACACAAGTCATTCCCTCAACTTTAAGGGTAACCCTTTCCATAGCATCCCTCTCAACTTCTTAAAACTTTAAATATCATAATTATTATTTTCCTCTGGGTCAACCTCAAAAATTGGAAAAAATATAAAGGGAAAAAATTTGAATCTAAGAGCCAGAAGGAAAGATAGAATTAACAAAATTCTTTAAAGAAACTTAAGAAGGGCTAAAAGCACCCCCAAGAAGGCAAAGCCCCCTGTGATCAGCCATTGCATAAAATTCATCCGCTTTTCTAAAGCCTCAAATCTGGCATTCATAGCCTCAAAGCGGGCATTCATCTCCTTCTGCAGAGCCTCAAAGCGGCTGTTCATATCCCTCTGCAAAGCCTCAAATCTAGCATTCATAGCCTCAAAGCGGGTGTTCATGTCTATTTGTAAAGCCTCAAATCTGGCATTCATAGCTTCAAAGCGAGTATTCATTTCTTTCTGTAAAGCCTCAAAGCGAGTGTTCATATCCTTCTGTAAAGCCTCAAATCTGGCATTCGTAGCCTCAAAGCGGGTGTTCATCTCCTTCTGTGAGGCCTCAAACCTTTCATTCATAGCCTCAAATCTTGCATTCATCTCTCTCATCAAACTTTCAAATCTCTTTTCTTCAAGCTCCCTTAAAGCCTTCAATTCCTCTTCCACACGAACAATTCTCTCAAGAAGAGTTAACTCCTTTTGTCGCTCAACACTTATCTTTAGCCTATTTTCCATAAATTCAAGAAACTTTTCCTCAAGTTTTGCCCATATCTCAGCGCTAATACTTTCTTTGAATTCCTCCCCAAAACTACTCCGAAAAACCCCTTTAATTGCCTCATTCAGCTCTTCAGAGCTAAGGTTAGGGCCTTGCATTTATCTTCCTCCGCATGTTTTCTTTTTATTATATTCAAAAAATTCAAAAAATAAAGGGCAAAATCCCTAAAAAGGGTGACAAAAAAGGGGATTGTGCTATAATATATAAAAATTTTCACGCAAGGGGGCTCCTATGCAGGCTAAACTTGACAAATCGCACCTTGAAAAGCTTCTAAAAAGGGCAGATGGAGTAGCTGATAAAAAGGCCTCCATGGCTGTTCTCTCAATGGCTCTTCTCAACTTTGAACCAGAAGAAAAAACCCTCTATATCACTACAACTGACCTTGAACAGGGTTTCAGAGGAAGAGTGCCTGCAGATATTGAAGGAGAAAGGCTCTCCTTTTGCGTCCCCTGCCGAAGATTCCTTGAAATAATTAAAGACTTTCCTGAAGAGGAGGTCTATCTCCTTAAAGAGGACTCTCGTCTCATCATAAGAGATGAAGAAGAAAAGGAGCTCTACGAGCTTTCAGTCATGGATAGTGAAGAATTTCCAAGTCTCCCTGAATTTTATGAAGAAAATCTCCTTGAAATTCCTGGAAAGGTCCTAACTGAACTTATTAGAAGCACCATCTTTTCAGCCTCAAAGGATGAGGCCAGATTTGTCCTGGGAGGGATCTATCTTGAACCTATGCGAGAAAAAGGAGTTCTTCGGGCTGTTGCCTCAGACGGACACAGACTTGCCCTTTTGGACAGAGAGGTTCTCGGGCTTGATAGCTCCTCGCTTAAAGAAGGATTCATCATCAGCAAAAAAGGGGCTGATATGATGGCTGATCTTTCCGAGGAGGAGCTTATAGTCAAATTTGGCTTTGTTAATAACTATGTTGTGCTCTTTTTTAGCGATGGCTTTTTCTTTACCAGAACCATTGAAGGCTCCTTTCCAGATTATAGGGCGGTTATACCCCAGGATTTTCAAAATAAACTCAAAATTGATAGAAAACTCTTTCTGGATGCCTGCAAAAGAGCCTCCAATGTAATCTCTGAAAAATTCAAACCTATCCGCTTAAGTCTTACTTCTTCCGAAATCACCATCTCCTCCCCTGAGGGAGATACCTCCAGAGCAAGGATTAGGCTTAGTGCAGAATATGAAGGTTCTCCTTTAACTATAAGTTTCAATGCTGTCTATCTTATCTCAGCCTTGGAGAATATGAAGTCCGAAGAAGTTGAGGTAAAAATTAATGATGAGAGATCCCCTGCCCTGATAACAGGCTTTCGAGATGAGGGTTTCCTTTATCTTCTTATGCCTATGGTAATTTAGACCTGAACAAAAATCTTCAAGGGGTGAAGTCTTTCATGGAAAGATATGAAGCTGAAAGTATAAAGGTTTTAACAGGCCTTGAAGGAGTTAGAGTCAGGCCTGCTATGTATATAGGTTCAACGGACATTTATGGGTTTCACCACCTTCTCTGGGAAGTGCTTGATAATGCTGTTGATGAAGCCTTAGCTGGATATGCTTCAGAAATAAAGGTAAGCCTTAACAAAGATGGGTCTGCCTGTGTAGAGGACAATGGAAGAGGGATCCCCGTTGATATCCATCCTGAAGAGGGTATCTCAGCCTTAGAAATAGTTATGACAAGGCTTCATGCTGGGGCTAAGTTTGACCACGGGGCCTACAAAGTTTCAGGTGGGCTTCACGGAGTAGGGGTTTCTGTTGTTAATGCCCTTTCCGAATGGTTAAAAGCCGAGGTCTATAGAGATGGAAAAATTTACTTTCAGAGTTACAAAAGAGGTGTCCCTGACGGAGTAGTTACAACCATTGGTCAGACCTCAAAGCACGGAACCAAGGTTTGCTTTAAACCAGATCCGGAGATCTTTGGAAGTAATCTTGAATTTGACTTAGAGATTGTCTCCAAAAGGATAAAAGAACTTGCTTATTTAAATCCCCAGGTAAAATTTTACCTCATGGATGAACGGATTGGGTATGCTGAAAAGTTTCACTATAAAGGGGGGATTGCAGAACTTGTCAAGGCACTAAATCAAAAAAAAGAAGCCCTTCACAATAAAGTTATTACCATCTCCGGGGAAAAGGACAATATTGTTGTTGAGGTTGCCCTTCAATATAACTCAGGATATACCGAAACCATTTACAGCTATGTAAATAACATTCATACCAAAGAAGGTGGAACCCATGTGGTTGGTTTTAGAGCTGCCCTTACTAAAGCTGTAAATAGATATCTTGACTCAGAAAAACTCCCTAAGCAATTCAAAATCAAAGTTGAGGGAGAAGATGTTCGTGAGGGCCTAACTGCAGTTATCTCCCTGAAAGTGCCAGAGCCTCAGTTTGAAGGACAGACCAAAATGAAATTAGGAAATAGCGAGGTCAAACCCCTTGTTGAATCCCTCGTTTATGAAGGACTCCTTAAATTTTTTGAAGAAAATCCAGGAGAGGCCAAAAAGATTCTTCAAAAGGTTATTACTTCTGCTAAGGCCAGAGAGGCCTCCCGTAAAGCCAAAGAACTTGTTAGAAAAAAGAGTGAGATTGAAGAATTTCTTACAGCTGGTAAACTGGCTGACTGCACTGAAAGGACCCCAGAAAACAGAGAACTTTTTATAGTTGAAGGAGACTCAGCTGGAGGCTCGGCCAAACAGGCAAGAGATAGAAAATTTCAGGCTATACTGCCTCTGCGAGGAAAAATCCTTAATGTGGAAAAGGCCAATTTTGAAAAGATGCTTGCCTCAGAGGAAATAAAAAGCCTCATTGCAAGCCTTGGAACAGGCATTGGCCCTGATAGCTTTAATGCAGATCGCTGTAAATATCATAAGATCATCCTTATGACCGATGCCGATGTAGATGGAGCTCATATTCGCACCCTGCTTTTGACTTTTTTCTATCGCCAGATGCCTGAAATTATTGAAAGGGGCTGGCTTTACATTGCTCAACCTCCTCTTTACAGAGTAGCCGAAGGAAAAAAAGAGACCTATATCAAAAATGACGAAGAACTGGATAGATATATTTTTAAAAGAATTCTGGGAGATTTGAAGGTTTTAGTCAAAAAGGAGGGAAGTCCTATCAGTGAAATCAAAGAGCCTATCAAATTTTTTCAAAATCTGTCCCATCTGGAAAAAAATCTCCTCAATCTTACCAAGAAAAATTATCCCCCCAAGGTGGTTTTACTGCTTCTCAAAGAAAACATAAAGGCCCTGACAGATTTTGAGTCTGAAGAAGTAGTTGAAAAACTTTCTCAATCTGCCAAGGCCTTAAACTTCAAAATTTCCAGGGTCAAAAGTAGCACCTATAATCCCAAATACTTTGAATTTTACCTTTATTCCCAGGGGGACACCTATAGCTTTTGTAAAATTGGGCCTGAATTAATTTTAGAGAAAGACTATAGAGAGGCCTCAAGAATATTTGATACTCTGAGAGATTACGCAGGGCTTGACCTTGAAATTAAATTAAAGGAGACCCAAAAAGTATTTTCTGACTTTCTCCTCCACTTAACGGAAATTCTTACCTTTTTACGGGAAGAAGGAAGAAAGGGGCTTTACATTCAGAGATATAAAGGCCTTGGGGAAATGAACTCTCAGCAACTCTGGGAAACCACCATGGATCCCCAAAAGAGAATCCTTAAAAGGGTAACTATTCAGGATGCAGAAAAGGCAGATGAGATGTTCTCTGTGCTTATGGGGGAAAATGTGGAGCCCCGTAAAGAATTTATCTATGAACATGCCTTGGAATATAGAGAGCTTGATGTATAATCTAAAAAGAGCTAAGCCATGGAAGAGTTAAAAGAGCTCCTTTCTCCTGAGACCATTCAAAAAAGGGTAAAAGAGCTTTCTGAAACTATTGAAAAAGATTTTTTAAAGGAGCCCCTTGTCTTGATAGGAACCCTTAAAGGAGCCTTCATCTTTCTATCCGACCTTGCCAGAAAGTTAAAAGGAAAAGAGGTGCAAATAGACTTTGTGCGAGTAAAAAGCTATGGGCTTTCAGACACATCCTCGGGTGAAGTAGTTATTACCAAAGATATAGAGCTTCCCATAGAGGGCAAAAATGTTATTGTTGTTGAGGATATAGTGGATACAGGGCTCACGCTAAGCTTTCTACTGAAGCATTTAAGTCTTCATAAACCCAAAGCTTTGAAAGTCTGCGCCCTGATTGACAAAAAGGAAAGACGCAAGGTTGAGGTAAAGGTTGATTATGTGGGTTTTACCTTGGAGAGAGGCTTTCTCGTGGGATATGGCCTTGATTACGCTGAAAAATACAGGCATCTTCCAGGAATTTATGAGGTTATTAAAAGATGAGTGAAAAGCAAAGCCTCTGGAAGCGTTATAAAAGATTTGTCTTTACCTATCTCAGAGAAAGTCCCTGGTATCTCTGGATCCTAAGAATCACAGGAGCCATTCTTATTGCCTACATCTTAATCAAAGGCCTTGGCCTTTAAAAATTTTTTTCAAATTGACTCTTGACTTTTGCTAATCTCAAAAGTATTCTAATTAAAAAATATTTTCTTTTAATTACTTTGAAGTATGGATTATTCTATAAAAATTGGTGGAGAAGCTGGTCAAGGGATACAGACCATCGGAGATCTTTTAGCTCACATTTTTTCTAAAGCAGGCTATTATGTTTTTACCCATCAGGATTATGAATCACGCATAAGAGGAGGGCATAACTTTTATCAGATCAGATTTTCTGATAAACCGGTAAGTGCCTCAAAAAGAAAGATTCATCTTCTTCTTGCCCTTGACAAGGAAAGCATTCCTCTTCATTTTGAAGAACTTGATTCCACAGGCCAAGTTCTCTACGATTCTTCCCATCTTAAAGATAAATTTGAAGACCCAAGATTTCTTGATGTTCCTCTTTTTGAGATTGCCAGAACAAAAGGCGGCTCTCCAATTACTGCTAATACTGTGGCTGTAGGGGCTGTAATAGGAATGCTTGGGATGTCTCCTGAGATTATGTATGATCTTTTAAAGAAAACCTTTTACAAAAAAGGAAAAGAAGTCCTTGAGGCCAACTTAAGGGCAGCTGAGGAAGGCTATAACTATGCCAAAGAAAAATGTTTAGCCTGTAATTTTTCTTTGGCTTCCTTTAGTGAAAGCAAATATTTAATCACTGGAACAGAAGCTATTGGAATTGGAGCTCTTTCAGCCAATGTAAAATTCTATGCGGCCTATCCCATGACCCCTTCAACGGGAATTTTCAATTTTATTGCAGAACATGCTGAAGAGTTTAATATCATGGTAGAGCAAGCTGAAGATGAAATTGCTGCCATTAATATGATTATTGGCGCTTCCTATGCTGGGGTTAGATCCATGACAGGAACTTCTGGGGGAGGATTTGCTTTAATGGTTGAGGGTTTAGCCTTGGCTGGCATGACAGAGACCCCTATAGTAATTGTTCTTGCTCAAAGACCAGGCCCTGCAACAGGTCTTCCCACAAGAACTGAACAAGGCGATCTTTTATTTGCTCTCTTTTCAGGGCATGGAGAATTTCCAAAAATTGTTTTTGCTCCAGGCACCCCTGAACAGGCTCTCCACCTAACAAATAAGGCTTTTGATCTTGCAGAAAAGTATCAAGTGATCTCTATCATCCTGATAGATCAGTATCTGGCAGATTCTCAATGGAGTTATTCAAAAATAGATACCTCCAGATTGATTTATAAGAATTACCGATTGACCGGTGAAGAGCTTCAAAAAATAGAGGTTTATAAAAGACACCTTTTTACAGAAACAGGAATTTCTCCTCTTGGAATACCTGGAACATCAACTCATTTAATTATTACTGACAGCGATGAACATGATGAAGAAGGCCACTTGATAGAGGATGCAGAAATCCGAAAAAAGATGGTTGAAAAAAGACTTTTCAAAAAACTTTCTTTAATCAAAAAGGAAATTTCCCAACCCCTTTTTTATGGAGCAGAGGACCCTGAGATTGTTTTGATATGCTGGGGTTCCCTATACGGAATAGTTAAAGAGGTAGTAGATATTCTTAAGAAGGACCACCCTGTTTGCATGCTTCATTTCAGTGAGATCTATCCCTTTTCAGAGGATAAAACCTGGCAAAGACTTCTTGAAAAAGCCAAATTGGTAATAAACATTGAGCAGAATGCAACCAGTCAGTTTGCAAGGCTTTTAAAAATGGAAACCGGCCTTACAATTAAACATCATATTAACAAATATGATGGAAGACCCTTTCTGATTGAAGAAATGGAGGAAAAGATCCGTGGCCTCATTAAAGGATTTTAAAGGTTTAACTCCAGCCTGGTGTCCGGGTTGTGGGAATTTTGCTATTCTTAAAGCCTTTAACGAGGCCATGGTAGAATTAAATATTAATCCACACGAAATAGTCATAGTTTCAGGAATTGGACAGGCAGGTAAATTCCCACACTATACGAGATGCAATACCTTTAATGGCCTTCACGGTAGAACCCTACCTGTAGCAACAGGAATAAAGCTTGTCAATCCAAACTTAAAGGTCATAGCAGTTGCTGGAGATGGAGACTGTTATGGAGAAGGAGGAAACCATCTAATTCATGCTATTAGAAGAAATGTAGATATCAAACTCTTTGTGCACAATAATCAGATCTATGGATTAACCAAGGGCCAGGCCTCTCCTACTTCCACAAAGGGAATGAAAACTAAAACTCAACCCTTTGGAGTGATTTCAGAGCCTTTAAATTCTTTACTTTTAGCCATTGCCCTTGACTGCTCCTTTGTGGCAAGAGGCTATGCGGGGAAGGTGGAACATCTTAAAAGCCTTATAAAAGAGGCTATCCTTCATAAAGGATTTGCTTTACTTGATATTCTGCAACCCTGTGTGACCTTCAATAAGATTAACACCTATGAATGGTATAACCAACGGGTCTATTTCCTCGACTCTTTTTATGACCCAACTAATAAAGTCCTTGCCTTTGAAAAAGCCATGGAATGGGGAGATAAAATTCCTCTTGGTATTCTTTACAAAAAAGAAAAAAACTCTTTTGAGGAGCAAATCCCAGTCCTTAAAAATGGTCCTCTCTTTGAAAGACCCTATTATTTAGAAAAAGTTAAAAACCTGCTAGAAAAATTCAAATAATACTGAAAACTAAGTAAGTTAATAACTACAAATTCAGTTATTGACTCTTTAAAGATCAAATCTAAAATTTTTAATTAAAACTAAAAATACAGGAGGTGCCTTATGAAAAGAGCCATTTTAACCATTTTTGCTCTTATTTTAGGTTTTCCCTTTCTAACTAATGCCAGTGGTGAAAGAAAAGATTTTTATAAATATTGGTATCATGTGAAAAGCATGGTTATCTTTGATAAAAAACACCCTCTCTATGACCCTTTCTTCGGTATCCATCATGTTTATATTAACAAAAAAGGGCTCAAAACCGTACAAAATCAGGGAAAAAGAACTTTTCCAGAGGGCACAAAAATCGCAATAGTATTTTACAATCATAAAGAAGATCAAGGAGCTTTTGTTGAAGGGGAAAAGAGATTAGAGGCTTATATGATAAAAAATTCTAAGAAATATAAAAATACTGATGGGTGGGGTTATTTTGCTTATGATGCCAAGGGAAACCCTATAGTTAAAGATATGAAAGTAGATTGCCATAACTGTCATTCTCAGGTTAAGGACCAGGACTTCGTCTTTTCCCTGTGGAAAGAATAATACTTTTAGCTTTTAAAAGGGCGGGGAGAATCTTCTCCCCCTCTCTACTCAACTGATAAACCACCTTAACAGGAATTGAGGGAATTACTTTCCTTTCAATAAGTCCTATTTCTACCATAACCTTAAGATTTTCATATAAAACTTTCTGAGATAAATTTCGAAACCTTATTAATAGCTCCTTTGGTGGGGCCGGGTCCTTTAAGGCTTTTAGGATAGGAATCATCCATTTTGAAGAAAGAACTTTAAGAAAAAGAGTATTTTCCGATACTTTAGAAATTAATGAAATTAATTCATCTAACCCTGCTCCATGATCAAGATAATATAAAGTTCTTAAAGGATATCCTGAAGAAGATTTTTTATAAATAATTCCTTCTCTTTCAAGAGCTCTTAATCTGTCAAATAAAATCCTTTCGGAGATGCCAGAAATAATTCTTAAGAGCTCTGAGGGCCTTTTTGGGCCCTCCGCTAAATATTTTAAAATCTGGAGGGCCCATTTACACTCCAATAAAGTTTTCATTAATCTTATTTAAATTGACCAATTTGAAGGGCAAGGGAAACACACTTTCTACCTTCAAGGCAATCGGTAATTTCATCATCTTCAAGATAAACCTTGGCAGTTTTCCCTCCTTTTTCTAATAATACAGCATACCTATTCACTTCTTCATCAAAATATACCTTTACATCAATAGCACATTCTCCTATATCAGGAAAAATTTCTTTTATTTTGTTGCACAATACTTCAGGATCAACACCTTTAACCATATTTTCCTCCTTTGAAAAATTAATCTTTATACCATTTAAATTCCCATTCTACGATACATTTTGTTTTCCCACCTTCTTGAACTTCTTTATACTCTATTTCTACTTCTCCACTTCCGGGAAGAGGAATCTTTAAATCACCAACGGAAAAATAACCCTCCTCTATATCCTGAGCTATAGACTTGAAAAGATCACCAAGAGACTGGTAATCAAAGGGCATTTTAACCTCTTTTTTCATAAGCCACCTCCTTGTTTGTTTTTTTTATTTGTTCAAAAAGTAAATATCCTGTAAAAAAATCTGAAAAACAAATAAGTTGGTGAGGAAAAACAGATTGAATAAAAAGATTTTCAAAAGAAAATGGGAAACCTCCAGTCACTAACTTGGAAATTGCATAATGTCCCATGAGAATAATTCCATAGAAGGATATAAGCCCATTTAAAACATATGCAAGTATAAATGTTTTTCGACTTAAAAACAAGATATTTACTATAATTAAATCAAATAGTGAAAAAAAATTAGCCATAAAAAAAGAAAATTTAAAATAAACAATTTGAGGATTGAGTTCATCAGCAACAAGAAAAGGATGAACTCTATAATGAAGAATAAATCCATCAAGAGAAAGAAAAAAAAGGATTAAATAAAGGATCAAGCGTGTCTTATCTTTGAGCATAATTAAAATCTTATATAATAGCCTAATAAAATCGTTAACAAAATAGCAATAAGATGTAAGATAAACCAACCAGGTTTAAACTTCATAAAATATTTAAACATATTAGCCTCTAAGAATAACACCAATTAAATAGGTTATAAGAATTCCAAGAAAGTGAATAAACCACCAACGAAAAGTCAAAAAACTTGGTTTTTTCAAAAAATCAATAATCTTTTTTAACATATATTAGATAAAACTTTAACAGCCTTCAACTTTTTTCTTCTTAGGAGCTGCAGGGGTTTTCCCAGAAAGAGATTTAATATAAGCTACCATATCTTGCATCTCCTTAGATTTGGGATCAAGAGGTTTTCCCTTAAGAGCCATTTCAATGCAGAAATTAATAGCCTCTTCAAGGCTTTTTTGAGTTTTGCCCCCAAGCTTAAATTCTTTTTTAGATGCGGATCCCTCAAGACCCTGTCCACCTGAATGGCAGGAATTACATGATTTACCACTGGTTCCAAGCTTTGGATCATTAAATAGCTTCTTACCTTTTTCTACATCCCCCTGACCATAAGCTAAATTAACCCCCAGAGCTAAAACACCAATGGTAACTAAAACCTTTTTCAACATAACCCGCCCCCTAAATAAATTTTTTGCTTTATTATTTTAATTATAAAGACCTATTAAATCAAAGTCAAGATGAATTTTAAAAAAGGGGATCAATTTTTAAATATCCTGCTCATTTAATATTTCGCTAGAATTCGGATACTTATCCCTCTTATTTATTCCCTTGAAGAGACTTTTAGAGATAAACCGAATATTTTATAGATGCGAAAAAATTTCTGTCTCTAAAAATTTTTAAATTAGAAAATACTTTTTACTAAAGATAAAATGAAAAGTGATTTGTTAATCCCTATTAATAATCGGAGATTTAAAAAGGGGGCAAAGCCCCCTTTTATTTAATTTTACCACCAGGAGATTGTTTTATCCGCTTCCCAAATAAGATCTATGAGTTTATCATAGTCTGCATCACTCTTTGCCTCAAAGAGATTAAACTCAATTACTTCATGCCCTTTTTCTTTAAATTTAGCGACTATTTTTTTAATATCTTCATTTTCTGCGCTAACTTTATGTCTATAAACATTAAGTATCTTCATATACAACCTCCTTTATCACAAATTAAGCACACTGAGGTGGTGCCTGAACTTTTTGAGCTGGAAGCCCATATCCTACTATAAAATCACATTCCAGAATCTTTTCTACCACATCATCAAGGGTAGCTTCAGCAAGCTCCCACTCTTGAAGATTAAAATTTTTGGTCTCCTCATCCATAGTTTCAGTAACTGCATAGAATTCACCTTCCATATCTCTAATCCAGGCCAGATTTTCTTCCAGATATTCGCTTTTACCTGGCATCTTTTGATAAAAGATGTAAGTATAAGAATACATATTCTCCACCGCAAGCCCAAGGGCTGATCTCATTCCATCAGAAATAAAAGATCTATTGGCAATTAAAAAACATACTTTATAACTCATAACTTACCTCCTTTCTAAGATTACAATACAAAATATTTACCTACTTCCTCAATAAGCTCGCCGTGAAAGGCCTGAGTTCTCATCTGTTTTTCTGTAAGCCCCATATTGTGATACTCTGGCTCATAACCTTCACAGGCAAAGGCTGCTACACAAATAGCCAGATCCTCTTCGGGGATCCTATTCCTGAGTTTTTGAAAATCAGGGTGCACTACTAAATGAGTTGATTTAAAAGTAAAAAAGATTTTAACCTTTTTGCCCTTTCTATAGGCAGCTTCAACTATTTTTACTAATTCATTAATATGAATAGGTGAGGTCACAAAAATTCCTAATTTATCTGGATCCTTTGACATAACTTACCTCCTTTTTTGTAATAATATCTACCAATTCTTTATAAACTATTTTTTCCTGATAAAATATCTTGTATATCCGGACTCATCAATCATTCCTAAAAATTCATGTCCTTCTTTTTTACACATACTGGGAATATCATTTTTACTGCCAGGATCAGTGCCTAAAACCTCCAAAATCTGGCCAGAGCTTAGCTTCTGCAAGGCCTTTTTGGTTTTAAGCATAGGCATTGGACAAGACAAACCCTTACAATCCAGCACTTCATCAGCTTTAATACTGCTTAAATCAACCATGGCTCTCCCCTCCTAATGAAGTTTTTTTATAACCCAATTACAAATTTTTCGGTCTTTTCGTTCCAATCTACAAAAAGATACCATAAAAATATTACTAAAGCAAGAATAATAAAAGCACCTCCATACCCAAAGATATCAGGAAGATAAACTGCAGAACCAAGTAAGCCTTTATCCCATACCTCCCAGACATTATCTAAATAATATCTAAAAATAGCATTGGTTAAGGCAAAAAAGACAACCACGATCATCAACTTTACCTGGCCCTCACCTACCCTCCAGAGAGATCCAGAACCACATCCCCCTGCAACTACCATAGCTGCACCAAAGATTACTCCACCAATAAGAGAGCCCCAAATAAATGTGGGAGTAACATACACCATGGGTTCACGAATACCAGCCATTTTAATAAATAAAATTCCTAAGGTCGCTAACAATATACTCAAAACTACTCCTCTTGCCATAGTAGCTTCACCAGAAAGAAAAGGTTCTCTAAAGGCATTTACAATACAAAATCTGGAACGATGCATAACAAAGCCAATCCCAGCTGTAAGTAAAAAGGCTCCCCCAAGAAGGGCCCCATTTTCTCTTTCACTATTAAAATAACCATAAGTTCCAAGGACTAACACAATTAAAGCAATTATTCCCAATATAGGATTCAACTTTCTGGTATTTATTTCCACCCCCCCCTGAGAGGAAAGGTGTTCAAGCTCCCAAAGAAGGTATTTGACCCCAATAAAGACCCCCACCATAAGCCCAAGCATCATAGCCACACCGCCAGCAGAAAGATTGGCAATGGCCATATAAAAACCACCAATGTTACACCCCTGAGCAAGGGCAGAACCAATTCCCATTAAAATTCCAGCAACAACTCCCTTAATGATCTCAAGCTTAGGTGGAATACGGATTCCAAATTCCTGAGCAAGGGTTGCTGAAAGAAAAGCCCCAAGAATAAGCCCAAGATCAAGAACCGAAGAAGAAAACCAAAGAGGATGAGGCGGAGCCTCATCTAAAAAACCAACTCCATATAAAACCCACTCCCCCCAATTTCTCAACCCCCCCACAATTCCCCAGGGACGATACCACATCTCAAGTAAAATTACTAATAAAGCCAGTAAAACACCACCAGTAATAGGAGAATAATTAGATCTAAAAACTGATCCATAAAACTCTTTCCAGGTATCTTTTAGAGACATATCCCCCCTCCTGGAAAATTTTTGTTTTATCTTATATAAAACCCTTTTGATTGTCAAGACCATCTTAGGGCAATTAAGCTAAAATATGGCAAGTTAGGAGCTTTCTTCAAGTTTTTTTTATTGATTTTTAAACCTAAAGATAAAAATTATACTATATTTTTTAATAATTCATTTTTCTATAATATTATCAGAAAAAGCTTTGCTTAAAGGGTGAGTTTCACGGATTAAAATAGTTAGTCCATGGGAATTTAACTTTCTAAAAAACCGGTGCAATTCCTCAAGGTCTAAGATTGATAAGCCCTGAAAGGGATAAAAAAGAATCAAGAAATCGAGTTTACTTCTTTGCCTGAGGTTACGGAGAATTTCAATCCTTAATCTTTCACCTCCGGATAGTTCTGGAAGGCTCTGAGAAAGCTTAAGATAAGAAAGTTTAAGTTCCTTTAACCAACCAAGAATCTCTTTTATCTCAAATATCTGAGTGAAAAGTTCAAGAGCCTCTTCAAAGGTAAAATCAAGGATCTCACTAATTTTAAAACCCCGATAAGTAAGATTTAAAACCTCATAATTCAATCTCTTCCCAAGGCATTCTTCACAGAGACTTTTAAGGGTATAAGTCTCAAGCATTAAGGTTTTATATCCCTTGCCTTTACAGGTTGAGCAAAGGCCTTCCTGGGTATGAAAACTAAAATGCCTCTTAGTCAACCCCTTAGCTTTGGCAGAGGGAAGAGCCAATAAAATCTCTCTCCAGAGCCCCCAGATTCCCAGATAATCCACAAGGAAATTATCTCCCCTTTTATCAAAAATCCCTTCCCCTTCCATAACTTTGTAGCCAAGTGCAGAAAGCTCTCTCACAAAATTCCTTAATTCAAAATCCTTCTCTGAACCCGTTGCACCGTAAAAAAGATTTATCCCCCTCAAAAGGATCTTAATCATCTTTTCCTCTTTATAAATTTCAAGAAAGTCCTCTGGTTTGAATTCCTTTTTGGGAAAGCTAATTGATTTTTCAAAGTAAGGATACAGAAGGCTTTCTTTGTCTTTTAAATAATCTTCAACAGGTAAGGCCCTGAGGAGATAACCTCCCTTTTCCCCAGCCTCCGGTCCAAGCTCTATAACAAAATCTGCTTTCCGAATAAAATCAAGATCGTGTTCAACCAGCAAAAAGGAATTTCCCTGAGCAAGGATCTCTTTAATTAATGCAAGGAGTCTTCCCCTATGCGTCTCATCAAGACCAAGGGTTGGTTCATCCAGTATATAGAGAACTCCTTGAAGGTCTGCTGAAAAAAGCAAGAGTATCTCCAAAAGCTTTCTCTCCCCCAGAGAAAGTTCAAAAACTGGAGTGGAAAGCCTTAAATAATCTGCCTTTAAAAAGCCTGCCTTTTCAAGGACTTTTAAATAATTTTCCCAGATAGTTTTCTCTTCAGACTTAAGGTTATTTAAAAGAAAGTTTTTAAACTCCCCAAGGCTCATGGAAAGGATTTTATATAAAGGTGTGGAGTAGAGCTCACTTTCTAAGTAAGCTCTTTCATATTTAAGGCCTCCACAATTTGCGCAGGGAATTTTCTCTTTAAATCCAACTCCCTTACAGAGGGAACATTTTTGTAAGCTCTGATTCAAGGAGTTTCCGCAGGAAAAACAACTACCCCCAAGGTTGAAGTTAACTCTTTCTCTATCATCTAAGAACTCAAATACTATTCTTCCGCGATTTATGCTCTTAGCAACTCTAAGGTTCTCCAAGAGTCTTGAAAGGGTTTTTTCCTCCTTAATCATCCTGTCAAAGAGCAAAAGAACCTCTTTAAAATTGGCTGGAGCCTCCTCTTCTGAGAGATCAATCTCCCTTCCATCAAAAAAATAACGAGTAAAACCCTGAGAAAGAAGATAATTCAGAGCCTTGGGAGAGGACTCAGACAGAGGTAACATTAAATAAAATCTCTTTCCCTCAGAAAGGCCTTCAAACCACTTTATAACCTGTTGTAAAGAGTGAATCTCATTTAAAGCACTGCAAATGGGGCACCTGATTTTACCTTTTTCCACAAAAAGAGCTTTTATAAACCGAGAGAGCCCAAGAATTTCAGAAACATTTTTATAGGGATACCAGTTTCTCACTCCCTGAGCAAGGGAAACAACAGGAGGGATAGGGCCCCTTAATTGACCCTCTATATTTTCCTCTACACCTAAGGGGATTGCATAGGTTTGAAGTAGTTTAAGGCGTAACTCTGCTAATTTAGCAATGGTATCAAAGGCAAGGGAGCTTTTACCTGAACCTGAAGGACCAGTAATTATAACAAGCTGGTTCAAGGGAACTTTTAAGTCAAAACCTTTAAGATTGTGAGTTGAGGCTCCCTTTAGCTCAAGGAACATAAAAATGTGACTTATTTGAAAACAACTCGGTTTCTACCTTCAGCCTTGGCCTGATAAAGCCTTGTATCCGCTTTTTTGATAAGTCCTTCGTAATTAAGGGCATCTGCAGGATATTCGGCCACACCAAAGGAAGCGGTTAGTTTAATAGTTTGGCCTTCTGAAATTAAAATTTCATGCTTCTCAAGAGCCTTTCTTATCCTTTCTGCCACTAAGACTGCACTATCCTTAGAAATTTCAGGAAGCATTATCAAAAATTCTTCACCTCCAAACCTGGCAAAATAATCCATACCTCTTATAAGAGAGCCTACAAGGTCAGAAAACTCCTTTAAAATTCTATCCCCCACAAAATGGCCATAAGTATCATTTATTTTCTTAAAGTGATCTAAATCTGCAAGGATGATACTGAAAGGTTTTCCGGTTCTTTTGGCCTTTTTCTCCTCCTTTTTAAGCATCTCAATAAGAAATCTCCGGTTATAAATCCCCAGGAGTGGGTCCCTTATGGAAAGCTCTCTATATTCTTTTATTAATTTCATCTGATTTAAATAAATATTAAAGATCTGAACCTTATCTTCCAGGAATTTGAGCTCTTCCTCTGTAAAAGGTTTTTCTCTTATTAAAGTTAAAACTCCCTGAACACGCCCTTCAAAAATAAGAGGAATACAAAAGTGAGGAAGATCAGGCCTTTTCAAGCGAGAACAAAAATGCTCATCTTTACCCAAAAAGCTCTTACCTGTTATATAAACTCTGCACTCCTTGGCCTCTCTACTTAAGCAATCATTCCAGTATTCCTTTTTCCCCGCAAGGTAGGTAGTTTTTATCTCCTCTGTTTGACTATCAACTTCAAAATAGTGAAAGGTATCTACTTTTTCTAATAAAAACTTTTCTATAACTTGAAAAAGCTCTTCTTCAGTTCTGGCATAATTAAGAGAGTTAGCAAAGGCATAAAAGGACGAAAGGATTAGATAACGCTCCTGAAGAGCCCTCTCATACTCTAAGCCTTCTTTTATATCCCTGGCATTTATAATGATATAAAAATCTCCATTTAGAATAACTGCCTTGGCCTTAATCTCAACAGGAATAAGATTTTGATTAATATCCCTGTAAAACCTTCTTCCCTTAATTTCTACTCCCTTTTTAATAAGGAGCTCCATATTTTTTCTCAAATCCTCTTCTGATAAATCTACAATATCAAAAATGGTTCTATTTTTAATCTCCTCATCCGAAAACCCCAGTGCCTTTTTAAAGGCAGTATTGGCAAAACGAATTCTTCCATCTTTATCTATGACAAAGATATAATCAAGAGAATTATCAAGAAAACTCTTTAAAAAGCGGATTTCCCTTTGATAATTCTCCTCTTTGATAAACTCATAGGTAATATCTCTTAAAAAAAGCTTTATTTTGCCTTCTTTTATTCCAAAATCAAGATAAGTGCCAGTGACCTCATAAATTTTCCCATCTTGTCCCTTTATCTTTTCTTTATATATCATTTTTTCTCTTTTTAAGAGTCCATAAACCCTATTCCAATCATCAAAATCAATAAGGGTGTATATATCTCTTTCTACATATTTTTCCCCAAGATTTTTCTTGGCAAAATCGTTCATCCAGGTAATCCTACATTCACTATCACATTCAGAAAGCTCAAGCACAATCTCAGGTAATAGGGAAATAAAGCTTTTAGCTTGTTTGAGATTGCTTTCAAGAAAATCAGCATAAGTGCAGGTAAGACTTTGCACAAAATCCCTTTGAGATAAAACCCCGAGAGCTCTTCCCTCATCATCCACTACCACTAAATGTCTGATATTATATTTCTTAAAAAGGTCAATCCCTTTTATAATTGGATCTTTTATACCTACTGTAAAAACCTTTTTGAGCGCTACCTCTTTAAGAGGGGTTTTTAAATTATCAGAATCAAGGGTTAAAAAATCCTTTTCTGTAATTATTCCAATGGGTCTTAAGCTGGCATCCAAAATAGGAAGGGATCCCACATTGTGCTGGACCATCTTTGAAAGAGCTATATCTAAAGTATCAGACTCTTCAGCATAAATAAGTTTATCCTTCATCTCAAGAAGATCACGGATTTTCCCTTCTCCCTTAAAAAGTTCAGCTGAAGAGTGAAGAATAAGATCCTGCTGAGTTATAACTCCTTCAAACTCCCCTTTATCATTTACAACTATAAGTCTTCTAATAAAATTCTCAGTCATGATATTAAAGGCATTAAAAAGGGTATCCTTGCTTTTAATTTTAAAAAGCTCTCTTTTGGCTAAATGAAAAGCAGGAGTATCTAATGAATATTTTTCATGGAGAGCTTTTAAAACATCTCGCTCAGTAATTATCCCCACAGGTTTGCTGTCTTTAATAAAAACAGCAAAATTTCTTTCATATTTCTGAAAAAGCTTTAGCAAATCCTTAAGGGTTATATCAATGGGGGGAGTTAAGATCTCTGTGTCTTTGAGAAAATTTTTTATGGGTAATTGTAATAAGTAAAACATTTTACTTTCTAAGACCTCTTAACCATTCCATAAATTTATCATAAGTAAAAGTATTTAAAAGATCCTTTTTTTCGCACCAACCTCTTCTTGCTACAGAAACCCCAAGCCTTAAATACTCCATTTGATCCACTATATGGGCATCAGTACCAATAATAAGAGGAATACCCATTTCTACACAGGCCTTAACATGTATATCATTAAGATCAAGTCTTTTATAATAGCAATTTATCTCAAGGGCTTTACCGTGTTCCTTAGCAGTCTTCATCACCTCTTCCATGTTCACTGCATAAGGCTCCCTTTCCCCTATTACTCTCCCGGTAGGATGAGAAAGGGCATGCACTAAGGGATGTTTTAAAGCAGAGACTATTCTTTGGGTTATCTGCTTTTCCGTCTGCTGAAAACCTGTATGAATAGCTGCAATAACAAAATCAATTTCCTTTAAGACTTCATCAGGATAATCAAGGGTGCCATCAGAAAGAATATCTACTTCTGCTCCAAAGACAAGTTTAACTTTTTTGGATCTTGCATTGAGTTCTTCAATTCTTTTTTTCTTTTTAAAAAGGTCTTCAACCGGGACTCCTCCTGCAACCTTTAGCCCCTGAGAGTGATCACAGACAGCAACCCAGGAAAGCCCCATTGCTTCTGCCTTAGCCATAATTTCTTCAAGACTTGCCATTCCATCACTGTATTTTGAATGCACATGTCCATCCCCTTGGATATCTTCGTAGTTTACCAGTTGGGGGAGTCTTCCCTGTAGGGCTGCCTCAATTTCCCCTCTATCCTCCCTTAACTCAGGAGGAATAAAGGGAAGCCCGAGGATTGCATAGACCTCCTCCTCAGTTTTCCCAGCGATTCTCTCTTCACCACGAAAAACTCCATATTCATTTATTTTTAAGCCCCTCTCTAAGGCAAGTTCTCTTATTCTTATATTATGAGCCTTTGACCCGGTAAAATAAGCAAGAGCAGAACCCCAGGCGGAAGGTTCAACCACCCTCACATCCATCTGCATCCCCATTTTTAGGCGAACACTCGTTTTGGTCTCCCCAAAGGCAAGGACCTCTTCAACCAGGGGAAGGCTTGATACCACCTTCATAACCTCAAGGGGGTGGGTAGAGGTAATAAGAACATCTATGTCTTTAACAGTCTCCTTTCTTCGCCTTATACTTCCTGCAACCTCAATCTGAAGAAGGGGAGCCCTGGATTTTATCAAAGCGATAACCTCTTCTGCCAGAGGTAAAACCTCACCTAAGGGCCTTCTCCCTGTCTTCTCTTTGATTAGTTTAATTCCTTTTAAGATATTTTCCTCAGTTTTTAAACCAAAACCAGGCAATTTAGCAATTTTATGCTGAAGACAGGCCTTTTCGAGTTCATCAAGAGAAATAATCCCGTATTTTTCATAAATAGCCTTGACCTTTTTTGGACCAAGGCTTGGAATCTCAAGAAAATTGAGTAAAACCGGGGGAATCTCCTTTTTAAGGTTTTCATAAAGACTGAGGGTTCCGGTTTTTAAGATCTCCTTAATTTTTCCAGCAAGATCCGCACCGATACCCGGCAGATTTTCAAGCCTTCCCTCCTTAGCCAGTTCCTCTATATCTTTGGTTAAGGATTCAATGGTTTGAGCAGCCCTTTCATAGGCCCTTATCCTAAAAGGATTATCACCCTTTATCTCAAGAAGCTCGGCAGTTTTTCTAAAAATTTCTGCTACTTCCTTATTTTTCATATGCTATGTATTATATAAACTATAAAAAAATGGACAAGAGGTTAGGTTGCATCTATATCTTTACAACTTAAATCTGCTTCTTTGGTAATAAATCTCCCTTTTTAGCCAATAAAGAGGATTATCCTTTTATCCAAAATTTTAAAGCCTTCCCTGTATAAATTTTTTAAACCTCTTGGTTTGGTAAGGACAAACCTATGTGTTTGCCTGTTATCTGTTCCTTTACATTACGGGGCAGACATACTAAGCTTCCCCAACATTGTTGATGAAATGCATGTGTGGGTTTTTTCCTTCCTCTCACCTCTTACCTCTCACCTTTATACCTTTTTACCACCTTTCTTTTTTGAAAGGGTATGAACTTATGCAAAAGGTTAGTGAGAAAGAATGGATTTTTACAAAATTCAAAAAAAAATTTTAAAAAATGAATTTTAGTAAGGAATATCAAGGAAAAAATAGATTTTCTTCTTATTTTTTTGCCCTTTTTTATTTGACTTTTCCAAAGATTGCTGGTATATTAATTGAAGTTATCAATTCCATGCCTCAGGGGGAAAAAAATGAAAAAGATTCTAATATTTTTCTTTTTAATACTTTTTATCTCAGTCTCCCACGCAAAGGGGGAAGAAATCTCTGAGTATTATGAAAATGTTCTCTCTACATCAGCTGTGGCTTTAGATGGTGTTACCGGGCAGATTCTTTATGCCAAAAATCCAAATATCAAAATCCCGCCTGCAAGCACAGTCAAACTCTTAACGGCTATGGTTGTTCTGGACAGGCTTAATCTAAAACAAAGGGTCACTATTTCCAAAAAAGCTGACGATACTCCAAGTTCACCTCCCCATCTCAATGAAGGAGAAACCTATACAGTGGATGACCTTTTACATCTGATGTTAATTAAATCTTCCAATCAGGCAGCAGTAGCCCTTGCTGAGGCAACCGCAGGTAGTGAAGAGGCTTTTGCAGAGTTAATGAATGCTAAAGCCAGAATGCTTGGTTTAAAAGATTCCCATTTTGTTACTGCCTCCGGGCTCCCTGCCTCCAATCAATATACCACAGCCTATGAACTTGCCCTTCTATTATATGAAGCCCTGAAATATCCTCATATCAAGGAAATTATTAACCTCCCTGTCAAGGTCATTACCTCTTCACAGGGAAGAACAATCATAGTTAAAAATACAAACAAGCTCCTTTTTGAGGATGGCTTAAAGGATGAAATACTGGGTGGGAAAACAGGATATACCCGCCTTTCTAAGCACTGTCTTGTAAATGTTGCCAAGATCAAAGATCGTTTAGTTATTACCTCTTTACTTGGTGCTCCTTATAGAGATGCCCTATGGGAAGATACCAAAAGACTCCTTAATTTTGCAGAACTTGTCTTTGCAAAGAAGGCCTCTCCTCTTATCATAAATACTACGGTAAATTTGAGTATTCCTGTAAATTTTAAACCCAACAGTCTTTACAAATCATCAAAAAAAGTTGAGACCAAAAAGAAACTTCTGGCCAGACAATCTAAAAATAAGACCTATCTTTCCAAAAGCACAAAGAACAAAAAGCTTTTAGCCCAACAATCTCATAAAAAGATAAATATCTCAAAGAAAAAGACCAAAAAATTGATCACCGCTGAAGCAAAGACCAAAAAAACCTCATAAGGTCTTTACTTTTTCTCTATGCATATTTCAGTCATAGGCACAGGTTATGTTGGGCTTGTTACCGGAGCAGGTCTGGCTGACTTCGGTATGAAGGTTACCTGCGTGGATATAGATGAATCTAAGATCAAAAGATTGAAAAAGGGGCAGATTCCCTTTTATGAGCCTGGCTTAGATGATCTGGTCAAAAAAAATCTTAAGGCAGAGAGGCTCTTCTTTACCACAGATTTTGCCAAAACAGTTAAAAATTCCTTAGTTATCTTTATATGCGTTGGCACTCCACCCCTTCCAGATGGTTCAGCAGATCTTTCCCAGATAAAAGATGTAGCCTTGAGACTGGCTGAAGTAGTTGACGAATACAAAGTTATTGTTACCAAAAGCACCGTGCCTGTGGGAACCAATCGCTGGATTAAGGATCTAATTAATCAACATAAAAAAACAGATTCTGCTATTGATGTAATCTCAAATCCAGAATTTTTGAGAGAAGGAAATGCTGTTGAGGATTTTATGCATCCCGATAGGGTCATTATCGGTGGAGAAAGTGCCTATGCCATTGCCATTATAAAGGATATTTATCGCCCCCTTTATCTAGCAGAAACCCCTTTTATTATTACTAATCTTGAGACAGCAGAACTCATTAAATATGCCTCCAATGCCTTTCTGGCTACCAAAATTTCCTTTATCAATGAAATTGCTAATTTCTGTGAAAAGGTGGGAGCCGATGTAACGGTGGTTGCACAAGGCATGGGGCTTGATCCAAGAATTGGGCCTAAATTTCTCAATCCCGGGCCTGGGTTTGGAGGTTCCTGTTTCCCCAAGGATGTCAAGGCCCTCATTCATCAGGGTAGACTTAGCAGCTCCCCTTTTAAAATTCTTGAGGCTGTGCTCGAGGTTAACGAAAGGCAAAAAAGACGCGTTATTGAAAAGCTTGAGTCCTATCTGGGAGAGATTAAAAATAAGACTATAGCCATTCTTGGTCTTTCTTTTAAACCCAATACCAGTGATGTCCGGGAAAGTCCAGCTTTAGTGGTTGTACCCCACCTTTTGGAAAAGGGAGCCAAAGTCCGGGTTTATGACCCTGTAGCTATGGAAGAGTTTAAAAAAACCGTAGGAACGCTTTCTATAGATTATGCTAATTCCCCTGATGAAGCCTTAAAGTCAGCGGATGCTATGGTTATTCTTACGGAGTGGAATGAATTCAGGTTTCTTGATCTTGCTAAAATTAAAAAACTTATGAAAAATCCAGTTCTTATTGATATGCGAAATATTTACGAACCTGAAACAGTCAAAAAACTTGGTTTTAGCTATTCAGGTGTTGGAAGGATCTAACCCTCATTTATAAAGGGATTAAATCTTTTTTCATGACCAATGGTTGACACTGGTCTTGGCCCGTAGTCGTGCCCAGGATAAACCTCAGTTTCATCCGGCAAAATCAAAAGTTTTTCTTTGATTGATTTCATCATGAGTTTATAAGAACCCCCTGGTAAATCTGCTCTGCCAATAGCCTCAACAAAGAGAGTATCCCCGGAAAAAAGAACCCCCCTTTTCTCCTCATAGAAACAGACAGATCCTGGTGAGTGCCCTGGTGTATGAATTACTTTAAGATTACAGTCTCCGAAACTTAAAATCTCTCCATCCTCAAAAATACCATCAGCTCTTGGATTTTCTGGAAAGCCCCAGACCTTAAAGGTAAAAAAGTTCTCAGGATCCTGAAAAAATTTATCATCTTCCTTATGCAAAAGGAAAGGTGCTTTTAAGGTCTCTCGTAAAAAGCTTGCTCCTAAAATATGATCGGGATGTCCATGGGTTCCAAGGATGTATTTAATTTTCAGATTTAGCTCGGAAAGGGATTTAATAATTCTTGGATCGCTATCTCCTGGATCAATCACCACTCCTTCTCTGGTATTTTCGTCATAAAGGAGATAACAGCAGACCTGAAGGGGACCAACAATGAAGGTCTCTATTTTCATACTTAACCTCTTGCCCTAAGAATTAGGTTCTTCATTTCTTTAACAGCCTCTTTCATACCCACAAAAATAGCTCTTCCAATGATGCTATGGCCGATACTAAACTCTTCAATCTCAGGAATAGCTGCAACTGGCCCTATATTTTCGTAATTGAGTCCGTGTCCAGCATGCACTATAAATCCTAAGTCTTTTGCAAGATGAGCAGCTCGTTCAAGTCTTTCAAACTCAACCATTCTCTTTTCTTCATCTTCAGCCTCAGCATACATTCCTGTATGAAGCTCAACAATTTGGGCCCCTGTTTTTTGGCCAAGCTCTAAGGCTTTTTCATCGGGATTTAAAAAAAGACTGACCTTGATGCCTGCTTTATTGAGTTCTTTTACTACTTTTTTGACCTCCTCTACCCTACCCTCAAGTTCCATCCCTCCTTCAGTGGTAACCTCTTCCACTCTCTCTGGAACAAGAGTCACCTGATAGGGTTTAACCTCCTTTGCAAATTTCACAAGATCTTTATCTATGGCCATCTCAAGAATAAGCTTGGTTTTTATAATTTCTTTTATGATTCTAACATCTCTTTCCTTAATATGTCTTCTGTCAAGCCTAAGGTGCACAACTATTCCATCAGCCCCTCCAAGCTCAGCAAGAACTGCTGCATGCACAGGATCAGGATAATAGGTCTTTCTTGCTTCTCTAATGGTGGCTACATGATCTACATTTACGGCAAGTTTGGCTGGCATATATTCCCTCCTCATCAAAAATCTAACTATCTCTTCCTTTTTTTCACACAAATATTTAGCTAATTTTATTTCATTTTTAAGCATAAGCCAAGGGCTATAAAGACCCTTCTCATGATCATAGTCCAAAAGATGGAGAAGGCCGTGCAGAGCAAGGATTAAAAGATAGTCCTCCAGGGGGAGATCATAGGTTTTGGCCTCAATCTTTGCCCTCTCAACAGAGATTATAATATCCCCCAGATAACCAGGCATTTCCCCTTTAAAAGAAATTACATTCGTTGGATAATCTCTCTTTAAAAACTGAAGATTGTAATCCCTTATTACGACATCATTTGTGAAGACAAGGGTTAAATTCCTTGCAGGAAGATTTAAAATTTCAAAAGCCTTCAAGATTTTTTGCTTGAGTCCTCTGTCCAGGGCTCTCGGAAAAGACTTTATTCCAAGATACTCAATCTTCATTGCCATCTTTCACCTTAACCTTTTTAGTAAAGATGAGATAGCCTGTGTGAGCAACCATAAGATCCTCGGGCCGAAATCTCTCAGGATTTAATTTATATGGTCTAAGGAAAATCTCAATAACTTCTATGTCTACAAAAGGGAGAGCCTCAAGACCCTTTAAGACCGAAGTTACCTGATTTGTGGTTGGAACCAATATTCCAAGGGGATGTCCTCCTTTAAGGGCCCTATAAGCTGGAAAGAGGAGTCTTTCAGGTTCCCGCACATCCAGAAAAAGGGCATCCACCTCTTCCTCTTCATCAAAGGCCTCTTCTACCTCCTTCAGCTTAAATACAACTCTTTCCTCAAGATTAAATCTTTTGAGATTTGTCCTTGCAATCTCAACAAAGGACTCTTTCTTTTCATAGGATATAACCCTTCCGGTTTTACCAACAAAATAGGCTAAAGCTGTGGTAAGAGCCCCTGAACCACACCCGCATTCAAGGACAGTCTTCCCCTCAACTATATCCAATTTAAGAAGGATATAACCAATGTCCTTGGGATAAATAATCTGGGTCTGCCTTTTTATTTTCATCAGAAGATCAAAAATAGTGGGTTTTAAAATATAAAAGGGCACTCCTTTAGAGGAAAGGATGTAATCTCCATATTCCTTGCCCTCTATTTGAGAAAGGTCAAGATAACCAGCATGGGTATGAAAGATTTCCTCTTTTATAATCAAAAGATACTTCTTCGAGCCTTTCTGAAGTATAACGAGATCACCCTTTTGAAGGGCCATTTTTAACCTTTCAAAAAGGCCTTAAAGGCCCGATAGGTCATATAGAGGTCTCCTTTGTGGGCAATCTCAAAGGGTGAGTGCATGGAAAGAAGTGGTGGGCCTATATCAACAACATCCATCCCGTAGGAGGCAAAATATTTGGAGACTGTTCCCCCTCCTCCTTCATCAACTTTACCCATAGAAGCCACTTGGTAGACTACCCCCTCCTTTTCAAAAAGGGACCTCAGGTAACTTATATATTCAGCATGGGCTTCATTAGCCATATATTTACCGCCATGTCCAGTGTAACGGCTTATAACCACCCCGTAACCAAGCTTGGCATCATTGAGTTTGTCGTGAACCTCAAGATAATTGGGATCAATCCCTGCGGTAACATCCGCTGAGAGGGCCTTAGTTTTAGACATAATTTCAAAAAAGACATCTGGAGTTGGGGATAACTCTTCAGCTTTCATGAGTTCATAGACCAAGCTCTCAAAGATCCGACTTTTGGCACTGGTATTTCCCTCTGAGCCTATTTCCTCCCTATCCATAAAGAGGACAAGGGTGGTATATAAAGGTTTTTCTATGGATAACAGAGCTTGAAAACTTGTAAAGGCACAGATGCGATCATCCTGACCGTAGCCTCCCACAAAGGCTGAATCCAAACCAACCAATCTTGCCCTTCCTGCAGGAACAGCAAAAATCTCTGCTGAAAAGAAGTCTTCCTCGCTTATACCATATTTTTCCTCAAAAAGCTTTAAAATTCTTTTTTTAATACGCTCTTTTTCCTCCTTTTTTCCCTTTCCGCTCTTTTCTATAGGAATTCCACCTATGAGTATATTTAAATTTTCAGCAGGGATAGCTTCAGCCAGCCTTTTTTCTTCTTGTTTTTTTCTTCCCAGATGAGGCAGAAGATCACAGATTGTAAACAAAGGCTCATCTTCCCTTTCTCCAAGCACGAGATTAATTATTGAGCCATCCTTTTTTACTACCACTCCATGTAAAGCCAGAGGCATAGCTACCCAATGATATTTTTTTATTCCGCCATAATAGTGGGTCTTTAAAAATGCCAGGTCCTGATCTTCAAAAAGGGGATGAAGTTTTAAATCAAGTCTCGGGGTATCAATATGACTTATAATAAGTTTTAACCCTTCTTGAAGTGGTCTTTTACCTCTTCTCCAGCAGGCAAGGAACTTATTTCTATAGGTAAAAAAGCCTTTATCCCGAGCTTTTTCTTGAAACCCCTTTTTTAGCAAATCCTCTTTAAATTGCTCTACACACTCTCTTTCTGTCTTAATCTCGGATAAAAAATCAAGATATTTCTTAATAAGACCCTCAAGCTCCTTTATTTCTTCTGCTTTAAGCTTATCAAAAACATGTTCCATCTCTCTCCTCCCTGGAAAGTTTTTTGTATTAATTTTAAATCAAAAGTTCCTTTTTCAAAGCACTGTATAAGTTCATATCTTTTGAGACTTAAGGAGATTTTCTCCTACTTCGGTTGTAGGAAAATGAACCTGTATTTTGTAGGGGCAAACCTATGTGTTTGTCCTCATTTGGAAAATCTATGTGTTTGCCTGTTATGTGTTTTTTACATCAATGTAGGGGTTCAAAATCTTGAACCCCTACACGGGGCAGGCACGCAAGGGGCTTCCCCTCCTCTCACCTCTCACATTTTCACCTCTCTCACCTTTTACCACCCTTTTTCTTGTAAGGATCTGAAACTATGCAAAAAAAGGGTTTGCATTCAGTCCTTTTAAGCCTCTTGTATTTTAAATAAGTTTTTTAAAGTAAAGAATTATTGTGTATGCAGAAAGGGATTTAATTCAGGAATTATAACGATAGAAGAGCTTTATAAAAATTTGAGTCGAGCTAAAAGGACACCTAAGAAGGCAAAGCCAGCTGTTATCAACCATTGCATAAAATTCATACGCTTTTCAAGGGATTCAAATCTAACATTCATAGCCTCAAATCTTGCATTCATCTCTCTCATCAAACTTTCAAATCTCTTTTCTTCAAGCTCCCTTAAAGCCTTTAATTCCTCTTCCACACGAATAATTCTCTCAAGGAGAGTTGACACCTTCAGTCGCTCTTCATTTAATCTCAGTTTTTTCTCCATAAGTTCAGATAATCTTTTCTCAAGGGTCTCCATTATCTCAGAACTAATTTTTTCCTTGATTTCATACCCTAAGGTCCCGCTAAAAATGTCTCTTACAGCTTCTGTTAATTCCTTGGGACTAAAATTAGTATTCATAAAAGCCTCCCTCTAAGCGCAATCAATCTATATATATTGTATCAAGAAAAAATTAAAATAAAAGATGAAGTTTATAGCCCTTTTATGAGTAAACTTCTGAGGTGGAAAATAGAAAATTTAAAATTATACTATTATAGAAGATGGGTGAGATCTGGGTAATTGATGACGAAAAGGGCATACTTGAGACCCTTGGGGGGATTCTGCAGGATGAGGGTTATCAGGTTGAGACCTTTGCACTGGCAAAATCTGCCCTGGAAAGACTTTCTCAGCGCACTCCTCAGGCAGTTTTTCTTGACCTCTGGCTTAAAGACATGGAGGGCCTTGAGGTCTTAGCAAAGATTAAAGAACATAATGCACTACTTCCAGTTATTATCATCTCAGGGCACGGCACAATTGAAACTGCGGTAAAGGCTCTCAAAATGGGAGCCTTTGATTTTATAGAAAAGCCCCTCTCCTATGAGAGGATTCTCGTTTCCTTAGAAAATGCCCTCAAATTTGTAAGACTTGAAGAAGAAAATAAGCGGCTGAAGGCTCAAATCTATGCACAGGTTCAACTTACAGGTCGATCCAAGGCTATTTCTGAAATAAGAGATCTTATTCAACGGGTCGCTCAGACAGATACAACTGTTCTCATTACAGGTGAGTCAGGGGTAGGAAAAGAGGTGGTAGCTAAACTTATTCACCTTCATTCTAAAAGAGCAGAAGGTCCCTTTATAGAGGTTAATTGTGCAAGTATTCCGGAAACTCTTATTGAAGCTGAACTTTTTGGATTTGAAAAAGGGGCTTTCACAGATGCCAGAAGTCCAAAAAAAGGCAAATTTGAAGTGGCTCATGGAGGCACTATCTTTCTTGATGAAATCGGAGATATGAATCTCTCTGCCCAGGCCAAAGTCTTAAGAGTTCTTCAGGAAAAAAAGATAGAAAGATTAGGTGGGCAAAGACCCATTGAAGTAGATGTAAGAATTATTACGGCAACGAACAAAAATCTTGAAGAGGAGATTGCAAAGGGCCGTTTTAGAGAGGATCTTTACTTTAGACTGCGGGTCTTCCCCATTCATATTCCTCCCCTAAGGGAAAGACCTGAAGATATTGAACCCCTTTGTGAGACCTTCCTTGAGGAAATGGCTTTAAAAACAGGCCTTGGAAAAAAAAGGCTTTCTCCTGAGGTCAAAGAGCTAATAAAAAAATATCCCTGGCCAGGTAATGTTAGAGAGCTCAAAAACTTTATCGAAAGATTGGTTATTCTCACCACCTCTGAGGAAATCACTCTTAATGATCTTCCCCAGGACTTTTTGTCAACTCTTACCAAAAAGAAAATTTTAAAGGAGAATCAGGAACCTTGGTTCATGGCAAAGGACTTTCGCACTGCAAAGGCTTTATTTGAAAGGGAGTTCTTACGCAGAAAACTTGAGACCTTTCGGGGAAATATAACCCAAACCGCAAAAGAAATAGGGCTTGAAAGAACCTATCTCCAGAAAAAACTTAAAGAGCTGGGCCTAAAAGAGGACGATCTTCCTTAGGGCCTGGACTTTTTGAAAAGAGCTCTTGAATAGGGCTCAGCATCAAGAGAAGCGAAATCTTTTTTCTTAAATTTAATCCATCCAAGAAAACCCACCATAGCTGCATTATCTGTGCAATACTTGGGATGGGGAAAAAAAATCTCTTCTTCTTGGGCTCTTTCCTGAAAAAGACCTCTCAAATAGGTATTGGCAGAAACCCCTCCTGCCACAACAATTCTTTTGATCCCCAGAACTCTTGCTGCCCTTAAGGTTTTCTCAACAAGCACCTCACAAAGGGCCTTTTGAAAGCTTGCACACAGATCCTCATTCCTGAGATTTCCCTCTCTTTTTAAAAGTTGGAAAACAGCAGTTTTAAGCCCAGAAAAACTGAAATCAAAATTTTCCTCCTCAAGCATGGGTCTTGGAAGGGGGTATTTCTCAGGATCCCCCTTCTCAGCAAGCTCACTTATAACAGGGCCACCTGGATAGGGAAGGCCAAGGAGTTTGGCAATCTTATCAAAGGCCTCTCCAGCTGCATCATCCCGGGTATGTCCAATAAGTTTTAAAGAATCAAAATCCTGAACCACAAAAAGAGCAGTATGTCCTCCAGAAACCAGAAGCCCGAGATAGGGAAAAGATACCTCTCTTTCTAAAAAGATGGAAAAAAGATGGGCTGAAAGATGATCAACAGCAATAAGAGGTATTTTAAGGGCTAAAGAAAGGGTTTTAGCGTAAGTTACTCCTACCAGTAAAGACCCCAGAAGCCCCGGACCAAAGGTTACTGCAACTCCTTTAAGATCATAGGGCTTTAAGGCCCTTTCCTCAAGGGCTCTTTTAACGAGGGGATGAAGAACCTCAAGTTGTTTCCTGCTGGCAATCTCAGGCACAATTCCACCATAAGGAGAATGAAGGGCAACCTGGGAGTAAAGGAAATCCTCAACAAGGGTTCCTTCTTCAGAAAATAGAGCTACCCCTGTTTCATCACAAGAGGTCTCTATGGCAAGAAGCATACCTATGCAAAAAGGGCCTTTTCTAAGAGTTCAGAATAGATATGTAAAAAAAGAAGGTGCCCCTCCTGTATACGAGGAGTATCTGTTGAAGGCACAAGAATAAGGTAATCACAGTAGGGAGGCATAAGCCCCCCACTTCCACCACTGAGCCCAATGGTATAAAGTCCCATCTCCTTTGCTGTCTTTAGGGCTGAGATAATATTAGGTGATTTTCCACTGGTACTTATAGCCAAGGCAATGTCCCCGGGCTTTCCAAGAGCCTGAACCTGCTTCACAAAGACCTGAGAAAAGTCATAGTCATTAGAAATAGCTGTAAGAACCGAAGTATCCGTAGTTAAAGCTATGGCAGGAAGGGGAACTCTCTCCATCTTAAAACGATTAACAAGCTCTCCTGCCAGATGCTGAGCATCCGCTGCTGACCCCCCATTCCCAAAAATAAGAAGTTTTCCCCCGTCTTTGAAGACCCTTTTTGTAAGCTCTACCACTTGAAGAAACTTTTCACCTTCCCTTTCAATAAAGGCAGAGATTGTGTTTTGATGCTCAATTTTAATTTTTTCCAAAAGGTCCTTCATTTTTAAGTCCTTTTTATGAAATATTTGATTTTATAATAAGTCAGGGCAAGATATTCCTGAAAGGCAAGGTTGGTGAGATTTAGATAGAGATCATGAGGGAAAATATAAAGAAAGAGACGAGAGGGCTTACAGAGGGGATAATTATAATTTGTAGGGTATGGGAGGGGATTCAGTCCTTCCTTTTTAAAGAGAAAGATAGCCCGTGGGAGATGATAGGCAGAAGTGAGAAGATAAAAGGGTTCCCCTGGAGGGATTATCTTTTTAACTTCTTTAGCGCTCCTCAAGGTGTCAAGAGGTGTATCCAAGGCCTCAACCTTAACCCCCCATTTCTCAGCAAGCTCTTGTAAATATCCAGCCCCCTTTCCTTCAAAAGAGCCCCCTACTATCCATAACTTCTTTTCAGGATATTTTTTCTTGATTTCAAGGGCAACAAGAAAGCGAATTAAAGTCTCTCTGCTAAAGCGCTCTTCTAAGGATAGACCTGGGTCTCCATAAATTCGCCCTGTAAGAACCACTAAATTTTTTATTTTTGAGAGCTCTTCCTCAGAGGGGATAGGATAATCTTTTTCGAGGTTTTTGAGTAAAAAATAAGGTAAAAATGGGGTCGTAGAAAGATAGTATAAAAAGATGGCTAAGAAAAGGAGAAAGCGCCTTCGCCCTCTTCTTTTTCCAAGGAGCACATAAATTGATACCGCAAGCAAAAAGAGAAAGATTAAGGTTGATGGATAAAAGAGGTAGAGAATAATCTTTTTAAGTAGAAAAGTAAGATCAGGCATAAAGATTTTAAATGGCGGGGCTGACGGGACTTGAACCCGCGGCCTCCTGCGTGACAGGCAGGCGCTCTGACCGTGCTGAGCTACAGCCCCTTTTATTCATAACAATATAACCTATTTTAAAAAAAAAGCAAGATCCTGTATAAGTCCATATCTTTTGAAACTTAAAATTTACCTCTTTTGGTGGATAAATCGGATTTTTATTTAGTAGGGGCAAACCTATGTGTTTGCCCCTTTGTGGCGTTTCTGTTATATGTTCCTTTACATTATTGGGCAGACACGCATGGATTGGACAGACACGCATGGGGCTTCCCCTACTCTCCCCCTCACCTTTTTCCACCCTTTCTTTTTCTTATAAGGATATAAACCTATGCATTTATCTTAAAAGCTAAAATCTTGAGAGTTTGGAATTATGTTCCCATAATTTTTTCACTCTCTAATGGCTTTTTTCAATCCCTAATTTCCAAATCTTTAATTTCTTCAAAACTTTCTTGTGAGTTTGCGTTAAAATTTATCTCTGATTTTTCTGAAAATTTCCTTACATTAGAATACCAATTTAAGCAACTTTTCAAAATATTTTGGTATTCTCTGATATTAAAATAACTTTTTTCTATAAAATAGATAAATGAAACTTTATAAGCCCTCTTAATGCGTTCCAACTCATTTTTATAGAAATTCTTATTTTTCTCTTCTATTATGTATTTTTGCCAATTTATTTATAGCTTTACCATAGAGAATTATTCTATCATTTAGTTTTTTAATTTTGTTTATATTTGATTTTAGTAAATTAAAAGTTAGTTTTTTATCTATCCAAAATTTTATTTCTCTATAGTGAATATCACTATCATTTCTCATCTCAATTTCTCCATAAGTTTTACCATTTACTTTAAAAATAACCTTTTGGTCATCCATCTGATTTTTTCCTCTTGCTTTAGAGTTTTCAACCTCATAGTTCTCGGTCAAAACTTCAATAACTTGCTTGCCCCAGAAAACATGAAAAAACTCGTCCTCTTTAATAACTAAAAAATCAACCTCACCACCGTTTAACATACTTTTTTCAAGAAACGCAGCTAAAAGTCTCTTTTCTTTTAATCTTTTGCATAATTCTCTCATTGGTTTTTGTAATTTCTTTTTATATAACACCTTATCTCTTAAATAATCGTTCCTATTTTCAGGAAAACTTTCTATACATTCTAAAAACAATTCTCCAAGTCCATTCATACCTTTAAAAATATTATCTTTTTCAAATCTGGTTTTACTATACAAAAAAATCTGCCATTTCTTTTCTCCACTTTTTACAGAATAAGAATGACCTTCTGAATCAATTACATCTTTTTTAGCCTGAGGTTCGCTCGTATATTCTTTGCCAATTCCCAAACATTCGGCAAATTCCCTGGCATCTGCATGCCCCTTTCTTTTTACATAACTTGCTTTTTCAGATGTCATTGCTTTCTTTTTTGCCACAATTTAATTCCTTTTGATTATTAACAATTCATGTGTTTTCTTTATATGATTAGTATTTTTTATTTTCCTGTTGAAACCTATTCGTGTTTCCCCTTGCCCCATGGTGTAATGTATAGGTAATTCAATGATCTCAAAATCCTTATACCAATCCCTAATTGTAGGTGCGTCATTATAAGATAGAATAAATCCTCCTTTATGATTTAATAAAAGATCTCTTAATAACTCGTGATTAAAATTATTGTGGTGAACTGGAAAATTTCTTTGAGGATAAAGTCCTCTAAAAAGGGTGCTATCTTCTCCAAGGTAATATGGTGGATCGCAATATAAAAATTCCTTCTTAAACTCAGGTATAACTTCTTCAAATGATGCACATTCTATAATAATATTTTTAACATTAAAATTTTTAACTCTATCTAAAAGACGAAAATATACTTCTTCATTTGCATAAACGGAAGACATCCATCCCAAAAATCCAGGACCATAAGAAAGATTATGATTAAAATAGTAATAAGCTGCAAGCTTTAACTCTGGCAGTTTTTCCTCTCCTTTCCAATGTTTTTTTAGATTCTCTTTAACCCAATTATAAGTTTCTTTTGTAGGTTTTAATTTTGCTAATTCTTCATATAGTTTATCAGGTTTCTTAATTTGAACTTTCCAGTAATTAACGAGTATATCAAATACATCAAAACCGATCACATCAATACCTAATTCTTTTGCTACTGCAATTTCTATAGAACCACCACCAAAGAAAGGGGAAACTAATTTTTTTATATTTTCTGGCAATTTTTCTATCACATACCCAACAGCCCAACTTTTTCCACCTGCATATCTCAATGGAGATCCTAAATATCTTTTATATTTTCCTTCTTTGCCTCTTAAAATATTTAAAAAGTATTGCTTTCGACTTATTGGAGATAAATCTGAAAATAGATAACATTGAAAAGAATTATGACTCTTTGTAGAATTTATTTGTCTATAATTTGATTGAACTTTACTCATAATATTTTTCTAAGATAATGGATTTTTCTGTCATTGTCAAGATCCTGTATGCCTCCATATCCTTTGAATCTCTTTACCCAAGGAGGAGACCCAAGCTTCTAACAGAAAACCAGGCTAAAAAATTAAAGACTAACTTTGTTCAGCCTTAGCCTTCTCTTTAAAAAAAGCTGAGCCAATTTTTCAAAATTGGAGGTGAGATCTGAGACCCAGATCTCTGGCTCTCCATTAACCTTTAAACTCTCTTTCAAGGGGAAACTCTTTTCAATGAACTCAGCCACCTCTATGGCTACCTCTTCAGAGGGATCAATGAGCTTAACCCTCTTCCCTGCCTTTTCCCCAATGACCTTTTTTATAAGAGGATAGTGGGTACATCCAAGGATAAGAGTATCTATCCCCTTAATTTTAAGGGGCATAAGATATTTTCTTACAATCCTTCTTGTTTCAGGTTTATTTAGCCAGCCCTCTTCAATTAGAGGCACAAGCAAAGGAGCTGGATTAACTACAACTTTAACTTCCGGGTCAGCCTCATGAAAAAGTCGCTGATAGATACCACTTTCAACAGTCGTGCGCGTTCCAATTAGCCCAATTATTTTTTTTCTCGTAAGTTGAAGAGCCTTTTTAAAAGAAGGGGTAACAACCTCAAAAAAGGGAATCTTCCGAAAGGTCTCTTTCAGGACAGGCATAGCGGTGCTTGAGACGGTATGACAGGCTACTACAATAACCTGAGCACCTTTTTCAAGAAGAAAACGGGTATTTTCAAGGGCATATTTAGTAACAGTTTCAGCACTCTTTGTGCCATAGGGTGTGCGAGCAGTATCCCCAAAATAGATAATCTTATATTGGGGAATTTTGGCAAGAAGCTCCCTTACAACCGTTAAACCACCCAGCCCAGAGTCAAAAACCCCGATCATGTCTTCATCCTGAGGTAATGTTCAAAACTGGCTGAAAGAGTAGTTAATAAGGCAATTAGGAGTACCCATCTGAGAAATTGTCTCCGTGTAAAAGACTTTTTACTGAACCGAAATTTTAAACCATTTATAATAATTGTTAATCCAAGAGCATAAAGTCCTGAACCAAATAATATTTTTGCGCTTTCAACAAAAGTTTTTTCAAGGCTTGAAGGATAGATTCTCAGGCTGAAGAGAAACCATAAAAGGGCTATCAAGCTATAAGAAAAAATACTTTTATAATCTTGCATAAATTTATTTTTTCACCTTAAGATTAACTTTTTCCAGGGCTCCTTTTTTAAAGAAGCTTAGTGTTCCCTTACCTTCGCAGACAAGCCTAAAGAGGAGTTCACTATCCTTTACCGAGACCCCGCATAGCCATGTCACAGGGGTATATTTAAAGACCTCCGGACAAAGAGGAGTGCTTGGCCCCATCAGGATCACCTCTGAAATATTCTCAAGATAAGGTAGATATTCGTGAAAGCTTTTATTAGCAAGAGTCGCTGAAGTAACTATTCCCAAGGACAGTGGAGGAAGATTCTCAAGAGCCCTTTTGTTTTCCTCGGGATTACCCTTTTCTATAACAATAATTCTTTTTACCCGCCCCTGAAGTTTCTGGAAAAGGGGCTGAAAAAATCCTATCATAAGCACATCATCCTTGGGCTTGAGTGGAATCATCTCTAAGGGATCAACATTTGTGGCTTCCTTAAGAAGTTCTTTACGGTGATTGAAAAGGGCATTCATAATGGCCAGGGCTAAAAAAGTATCTGTTCTCGAGGGTGAGAGGTAGGCTTTTACTAAGAGATCAGCAGGCTGTTTCCAGTAGGAGACTTCGCTATCCTTACAGCAGAAACTTAAAAATTCTCTATCCACAAAGGAAAGACCAGACCCTCCCCTTTCAAGCTCAGCCAGGGCATAGTGAAGCCCGAGAACTACCCTCTTTATTCGTTTGGCCCGGGCAAGACTAACAGCCTTATCCACTAAATCTTCATAGAGCCTCATTCTCAATGCACCCTAAAGATTCGTTTTAAAAGGTTTTGAGATAAAATTTTTAATTCCCTATTGCCCCAGGGGGTGTCTACGATCTCACTTATGGTCTCCTTTTCAGTGAGCTCCTTTAAAAAGGGAAGTTCAAAAAGCAGTGGAGCCTTTATCTCCTTTAAAAAGGCCTCAAAGGAGTCCTCTTTACCGAAAAGATCACTCATATTTTTCACAACCCCCAAAAGGGGGATCTTTTTTTCTTTAAGGATAGTTGCAGTGCGAAGACTATCTGCCAGGGCAAGTTTGTGGGGTGTGGTAATCAAAATAAATCCATCTGGTGAGTAAAGATCAAGCATCGTTAAAAAAATATCCCCTGTGCCAGGGGGAAGATCCAAAATTAGAAAATCAAGAGGCCCCCAGAGAACCCTTTGAGTTAGTTCCTGGAGAAGTTTTCCAGCCATAAGACCTCGCATAAAAATAGGTTCCTTCTCCGTGATAAGAAAGGAAAGGCTCATAACCTTTATTCCTTCAAGGGAAACAGGCTTATATCCTCCTACATCTGTGGCTGGCTGAACTTTTTCTGGGCTTAAAAGTAGAGCACTATTTGGTCCATAAAAATCAAGATCAAAGAGTCCCACAGAAAAACCTTCTCCTTTCAGGGCCAGGGCAAGAAGAACAGAAAGAGTTGTCTTCCCTACCCCACCCTTACCACTTCCCACAGCCAGAATAAACCTAACTTCCTTTAAAGGGGAATGCTTACGAAAATCCTTAAAAAATCTTTCCCATTCAGGAGAGGAACATTCTTGTGGTCTCTCCATACTCATAGCTCCCGTAAACCAAGGACATCAAGCATGGTATAAACACCAGGGGCCTTCCCCACTACCCAGAGAGCTGCTCTTAGGGCCCCTCTGGCAAAGGTCTCCCTTGAGCTTGCCCGGTGTGTGAGCTCAATTCTTTCTCCAATGCCTGCAAACATAACCGTGTGTTCCCCAACAATATCACCTCCTCTTACAGTCTGAATACCTATCTCTAAAGGGGATCTCTCTCCAATAATTCCCTCCCGGCAAAATCTGAAATGCTCTTCACTTCTTCCAAGGGCCTTGGCAATAGCCTGAGCAAGTTTGAGCGCTGTTCCACTGGGAGCATCCTTTTTCATACGGTGATGAGCCTCAATTATCTCAATATCATATCCCTCAGAAAGAACCCTTGCGGTAACCTCAACAAGTTTGGTTAAGAGATTTACTCCTGTACTCATGTTATAATCCTGCACAAGGGGAAAACTCCTTTTAGCAAGCTCGTGAATCTCAGAAAGCTCATCCTTTGAAAATCCAGTTGTTCCAAGCACCATGGCCTTCCCGTATCTTGAGTTAATTTGGGCATGTTTGAGACTGGCCTTATGAAAGGTAAAATCAATAATAACATCCCCTTTTTCAATCACCTTTTCTAAGGAGTCCTCAATTGGGATACCTGTTTTTGGAAGCCCAATCACCTCTCCCAAGTCTTTCCCTACAAAGGGATTTTCAGGGGCCTCAAAGGCACCAACCACATCTAACTCGGGATGCTGAAAAATGAGTTGACATAGCGTCTTTCCCATGCGCCCCCCTGCACCTGCAACTATTACCTTTACTGGCATAATCTTCCCTCCTTTCTTTCATTTTTATAAAAATCTTCTAAGTACTTATTAAAGACCTCCCAGAGCCTTTCATCCATCTCCTTTTTCTCTACATAGTTATAAAATTCACAAAATAAAACCCGTTCATCAAGCTCTGATGACCTCAGTTCTTCATGAATAGTCTGGCCCTCTAATAAGATTTCTTCTTCCTCATACTCAAGGTGAAGAAGATTGGGAAAGTGCTCTTTTAATTTTTGATGAGCATCAAAAATAGGCAATTTATCCTCAAGGATAACCTTAATATAGGCATTGGTTTTCTCCATCTGCAAAAGTTTCTCAAATAGACCTTTAATTATCCTTAATTCGTAAGGAGGTTTAAGGCAAATAAATTCAGAAGAAAGACTTCTGCCATCCCATTCCAAGAAAAAAAGGCCTCTTTGATCAGAGTAATTTTCAAAGGAATAAGGAAGAGGGGCACCGGGATAAAAAAATCTCTCTTCAAGCACCTGGGGACGATGAAGATGGCCCAGTAAGAGAGCATCAAAGCAGGAAAAAAGTTTCTCTGAGAATACATAATCTGAGGTATAGCCCCGGATTGAAATCTCCTCACCACAAGAGATAGCTTTATCCACAGCAAAATGGGAGACTAAAAAAGCAGGCCTTTTTATTTCAATCTGTGAAAGAAGGGCTTCAAAAAGAGTGGTAAAAGTAATTTCCTCAGATGAATAGAAAAATCCCTGACTTAAGGCCTTTTCCAACAATTCATAGAGAGGGAGATAGGGGAGTATATATAAATTGAGGTGTTTTCCAGATTTATCCTTCCAGATAAAGGGTTTAGAAAAAAATTTAAGGTCATCAATAAGGTGTATGCCTGCAAGTTCAATAAAATGTTTATGCAGGGAGGTTCTCCTTGAATCGTGATTTCCTAAGATTAATAGAGAGGTAATTTTAAGGTCAGAGAGCCTCCTTAAAAGATCCTCATAAAAAAAGAGGGTTTCCTGATCAGGCAAAGGTTTATCTAAAATATCCCCTGCTACAATTAAAAAATCAGGTCTTACCTCTTTAAGTAAAGGAAAAAAAGAATTCTCAAAGAAAAGGGCCTGCTCAGAAAGAAGTTTTTTTTGAAAGATATTTTTCCCGAGATGCCAATCTGAAGTTAAAAGTATTCTCATTTTTTATTTAGAGCCAACAAAAAAAGCTCCTTACTCCCTTTACGGGTAGCTTTTGGTTTAAGAATTTTAACACTTTGAAAGATTTTTTCAAATTCCTTGCGCACCTTTGGAAACTCTGGTCCATCAAAGATCTTTACAAGAAGGGTCCCTCCTTTTCGTAGTAAATTCTTAGCAAGTTCAAGGGCTCTGAGAGATAGTTCCACGGACTGGATATGATCTCTGATTTGAATGCCGGTAGTTTTGGGGGCCATATCACTAAGAATAAGGTCAAACTCACTAAATCCAAGGCTTTTAAGCTCATCTTCGGTGAGTTCAAAAACATCTTTTTGCAAAAAGGTGAATAAATTGGATTTAAATTTAACTGGTTCAAGGTCAACTCCCACAGCATGCCCCTGAGGCCCTATAATTTCACAAACAAACTGAGACCAGGAGCCAGGGCTTGCTCCAAGATCCAGAACCTTATATCCAGGCTTTATAATTTTAAATTTTTCCTGAATCTCCATTAGCTTAAAAACAGAGCGAGCAGGATAGCCCTTCTTCTTAGCAAGTTCTGCCCATTTGTCAAACCAGGGATTCTTCTTGGAAGACTTCATAGATCCTATGAAAAACTTAAAATGGGAATTGTCAAGATAAGGTATGCCTCCATATCTATTGAAACTCAAAAGAATTTTTTCTACTACTTCTCACTACTCACCTTTTCACAGTTTTACCACCCTTTCTTTTTCTTGTAAGGATCTGAACTTATGCACCGCATTGACATACGCTATTACCGACGCTATCATAAAGTTATTTAATCAATTAAATGATGCTAACTCCCAAAAGGGGCTTATGGAATTTTACTTGTTAATAATTTTCTTCTTTCTTCTCTTAATTATTTATAACTTAGTAAAGTTCTGGCGAGTTAGAGCAGACTTTTTGGCTTTATTAGGAGCACAACTTGTGGGAACCCATCGCCTTATCAACCCCAAAGGAGTGCTTAATTTTGGAGGACTTAATATTGAGGTATTTACCTCTGATTATAAAGGAAAAAGATTAAATCTTAAGATAAGAACCAACTTTACCGGGTTTCTTACCCTTAGAAAGACAGACATCTTTGATAAATTAACAAGACAGCTCACTTACCAGGATCTTGCAGTAGAATATGAGGACAAGGAATGGTTTGAAAGGCTAACAAGTCATCAGACCTTTAAGGTGCTTTTACGAAAACTTCTTGAAGAGGCATC
Source organism: Caldimicrobium thiodismutans (assembly GCF_001548275.1). Classification (GTDB taxonomy): domain Bacteria; phylum Desulfobacterota; class Thermodesulfobacteria; order Thermodesulfobacteriales; family Thermodesulfobacteriaceae; genus Caldimicrobium; species Caldimicrobium thiodismutans. The sequence goes on along the minus strand of NZ_AP014945.1, from coordinate 1,401,526 downwards.
CATTGATAGATTAGAGATAAGAAAAAATACCTTAACTATTGGCTGGAACATAAAAAGGTCCCCCTTTGAAGTCAGCACCGACAAAGTGCATCAAGCACTTAATTTACTTAAAGATACTGCTTTTGTTCTTTCTACCCTCCCAAGCTCATGGCGCTACAAAGAAGATTTAAGAAATTTACTTCTTTTTAAACTACCTATACTTTTAACCCTTATAGCCTGCTTAGTAGGTATAGTGGGAAGATTTTATCAATACAACCCCCTTTGTCCTCTTGAAATTGTCTTTTTTGGATACAAACTTTTCACACCTTTTGTGCTCATCTATTTGGGTTTTCTTTGTTTTTATGTGGGAGGTTATGGATTATATCAGAGAATCTTAGGAAGTGGTTTTTTGGTCTTTTTTGTTTGTATTTTCTTCATAAGTCTCTTTTTTCTCTCTTATATTAATGGAAGGTTTGATACATCCCCTTCTCAGATTAAAAGAGATAGAATTGAGTCAAAATATTACAGCATTAAAAGAGGATACAGGCTTACCCTCTCAAATTTACATAAAGAGAAAAAACTCTGCGACAGCCTTAGTGTTTCAAAAAACTTTTATTATCAAGTAGAGATAGGAGATTACATAGAGTATGAAACTAAAAAGGGATTTTTAGGTATAGAATGGTTTTATAGGGGGTTGTATTTACCTAAAAATAGGGTAAACTTGGAAATTCAATAAAAATAAAAGGAGTGATCTGCTATGCCCAAGATGAAAACTAACAGGAGCGCTGCCAAGAGGTTTAAAGTTACTGCCACAGGTAAGATTATGCATAAAAAATGCGGGAAAAGACACCTTCTCAGAAAGAGGAGCTCTAAGGCCAAAAGGGCCCTTGGCAAATATAAAGAACTCTTTAAGGGTTACTACTCTCACATAGCTAAGGCCATAGCTGATAAACTTTAAGAAAAATATCTATACTTTTCAGGGAGGTAAGGACTTATGCCCAGAGCTAAAGGTGGTGTTAAAACCAGAAGAAGACATAAAAAGATTTTAAAACTCACCAAGGGATACTGGGGGCAGAGAAAAAATGTCTTCAGGAGGGCCAAAGAAACCTTAGAAAGAGCCCTTGTTTATGCTTACAGAGATAGACGCAATAAAAAAAGGGAATTTCGCAAACTCTGGCAGGTTCGTATTGGAGCTGCGGTAAGACTTCATGGTTTGAATTACAGCCAATTTATGGGTGGGCTTAAAAAAGCAGGAGTTTCCCTTGACAGAAAGGTACTTGCCTATCTTGCCGTTACCGAACCAGAGACCTTTGGAAAATTAGCTGAAGTGGCCAAAAAAGCCTGGCAATAAATGAATCTTGAAGAGATTCACAAGCTTAGAGAACTTGCTCTAAGAGAATTAGAGGAAGTTTCTGATCTTTCAGGCCTTGAGGCCTTTAGAATAAAATTTCTTGGTAAAAAAGGCGAACTCACTCAGGCCCTTAAATCATTAAAAGATCTACCCTTGGAGGAGAAAAAAAGAGCGGGTTCTCTTCTTAATGAGCTGAAGATCTATCTTGAAGAGGCCCTGTTTCAAAAAAGGAAGGCCCTGATTATAGCTGAGGAGGATAAAGAGGTAGGGCTTGACCTGACTTTACCGGGAAGAAGGCCAGAAAGAGGAACCCTTCATCCCTTAACTCTGATTATTGAAGAAATCTGTGCAATCTTTACCCGTCTTGGTTTTGAAATCGTTACAGGTCCTGAGGTAGAGTCAGACTATTATAATTTTACAGCCTTAAATATTCCAGAGTGGCATCCTGCAAGGGACATGCAGGCAACTTTCTATCTTAAAAATGGAGCTCTCTTAAGAACCCATACCTCACCCATGCAAATAAGAGCCATGCTTGAAAGGACCCCTCCGTTGAGAATTATTGCCCCAGGGAAGGTTTATCGCTGTGATGCCGATGTAAGGCATTCTCCCATGTTTCATCAGGTTGAAGGTCTTATGATTGACGAAAAAGTTAGCTTTTCTGATTTAAAGGGAATTCTTTCCTTTTTTGCAAGGGAGACCTTTGGAGAGAAGACCCGGGTGAGATTCAGACCCAGTTATTTCCCCTTCACAGAGCCAAGTGTGGAGATGGATATAAGCTGTGTAATCTGTGATGGCAAGGGATGCAGGGTTTGCAGTCAGACTGGCTGGCTTGAGATCCTTGGAGCAGGCATGGTTCATCCTGAGGTTTTAAAAGGGGTAAATTATGATACCTCAAAATGGCAGGGCTTTGCCTTTGGCCTTGGAGTTGAAAGAATAGCTATGATTAAATTTGAAATAGATGATATAAGACTCTTCTTTGATAACCATCTTTATTTTCTTGAATCTTTTAAATAGAGGTTTTGATGAGAGTTCCTGTAAGCTGGCTATCTGAATTTATTGAATTAAAAAAATCACCTGAAGAAATCGCAGAGATTCTCACTCTTTCCGGGCATGAAGTTGAAGAGATTTATGACCCCTATGCTAAACTTGGAAGCCTCATTACAGTTAAGGTCCTTGAAATACTTCAACCTGAAGGCCTGAAAGAGGTTGTCTTATGTAAGGTCACGGATGGAAAAAGGGATTTTTATGTCTTTACCACAGCAAAGGATCAAGTCAAACCGGGCTTAATTCTTGGGCTGGCTACATCCGGGAGCCTTACTTTTACCCATCAAAAGATTGAGCCAAGAGAGTTAAAGGGCTATCCTTCAGAAGGCATGTTCCTTTCGCCTTTTGAAGCTGGAATTTCTGAGGAAAAGGATCGTCTCCTTACCTTCCCAGAGGATACTCCTATTGGGGTATCTATTTATCAAGTCTTAAAGGTTTCTGAACCAGTGCTTGATATTGCCATAACCCCCAATCGAGGAGACCTTCTTTCAATTCTGGGTATAGCAAGGGAGTTAAATCTTATCTGTGGCTGGCCTTTAAAACCTCTTAAATTTGAAGAGACTTTAAGAAAAGGTAGTCCCTTTCCAGGAAAAATATCTCTTTTAGATAAAGAGGGTTGTTTTAGATACACAGGAAGATATTTTGCTGGTATAAAGGTTGGTGAAAGTCCCTTTTTTCTCAGAAAGAGGCTTTTTCTCTGTGGTCTTAGACCTATCAATAATATCGTTGATATAACCAATTATGTGCTTCTGGAGATAGGTCAGCCTCTGCATGCCTTTGATTGGAAAAAGATTGCTGGAAAAGAAATAATTATCCGGAGGGCTAAAGTTCAAGAGAAACTTCTTATGCTGGATGGCGTTGAAAGGCTCTTTACAGAAGAGGATCTTGTTATAGCAGATGCAGAAAAGGCCTTGGTTCTTGCAGGCATCATGGGTGGTGAAGACTCAGGAGTTACAGAAGAAACAGAGGAGATCTTTCTTGAATCTGCCTGGTTCAATCCAAAAAGTATAAGACTTTCCGGCCAGAAACACCGTTTAACCACAGAAAGCAGTTATCGTTTTGAAAGAAAGGTTGACCCTGAGGGAGTTTTAACCGGGCTTTTAAGGGCCTCTGAATTGATTCTCAAGATGGTTAATCCCTCAGAAATATCGGAGATCATTGATCTCTATCCCAAGCCCTTTATTCCTCCTTGCATTGAGATCACACCTCAAAAAATCTTTCATGTCCTTGGCTTTGAAATTGAGCCAGACATTATGGAAAAGACCCTTAAAAAACTTGGAGAATTTGCAAATCCTAAAGGCCTTTATCAGGTTAAACCCCATTCTTACAGACAGGACCTTACTATTCCTGAAGATCTTATTGAGGAGATAGCGAGACTCTATGGCTACGACAAAATCCCTACCACTTACCCTCAGGTAGAACTCAAGGTTAAAACCCCTGATATCTTCTTTACCTTAGAAAAAAAGATCAAAACTCTTTTAACTGGTTTTGGATTAACCGAGGTTATTACTTATAGTTTTATAAATCCCGAGACCCTGAAAAAACTTAATCTCTCTTCTGAAGATCCAAGAGCAAGGTATCTTGAACTCTCAAACCCCATTGCCTCACATCTTTCAATTATGAGAACGAGTCTTCTTCCCGGGCTCATAGAGGTGGCCAAATTCAATGCCTCAAGGGAGGTTGAAGATCTCTCCCTTTTTGAGTTGGGTAAGGTCTTTTTCCCAGATGAAGCTCTTGCTCAGGAAAGAGTCAAACTGGGGATATTGTTAAAAGGATATAAAAGGCTTCTCCCCTGGGAAGGGCACAGGAGGCCTCTGGACCCTTTTGATTTAAAGGGGATTTTGGAAGAGCTCTTTTCTGCTCTTAAAATTCCGATGGAATTAAAGCCCTTTTCAGTTGAGCCCTTTTTGAAGAAAGGACAATCCTTTGATCTTTATTTAAAGGGAAATAAAATTGGCTTTGCTGGTGCTGTTAAACAATTTATTCTTGAAGAGCTTGACCTTAAAGGTCCCTTTTGGGTGGCTGAGATTGAACTTTCAGATATAATTGAAATCTATTCTGAATTAAGGGAAAAATTTGAAATAAGGAAACCACCTAAATTCCCCTCTACTTTCAGGGATTTAAGTTGTATAATGGATAAGAATATCCCTGTTCAAGAGGTCTTAGACTATATTAAATCCTTAGAGTGGCCCTATCTTGAAAAGGTTGAACTTTTTGATCTTTACGAGGGTCCGACCATTCCTGAGAATAAAAAAAGCATTACCCTGAGATTCTGGTATAGAGCATCTGAGAAAACCCTTCTTGATGAAGAGGTTAATGCCCTGCAAGGGGATTTAAATAAACGCATACTGGAGAAATTTAAGGCCAGTCCTCGCTAAGATGGGAAAACTTACGCGCAAAGAAATTCTCCGAGAATTACATGAAAGAACAGGCCTATCCCAGAGAATGCTTTCCCAGATTGTGGAGACCTTGCTTGAGGAGATGAAAAAAGCATTCGACCTCTCGGAAGAGATTAAGATCTCGGGCTTTGGAACTTTTATTCCTGTCTATACCAGACCTCGGCAGGGTAGAAATTTAAAAACCGGTGAAAGAGTTGCTATACCTTCTTTTAAAAAGGTGCTCTTTCACCTCTCTCCAACCTTAAGAGCTGAGCTCCATAATGAAAAGGGTAAATAAAAAATATGATCCCCTATATTTGCCTCTCAAAGAAGTTTGTAAAATCCTCAATGTAAAGCCTCATATCATTGATTATTGGGAGAAGCGTTTCCCAGAAATTAAACCCTATAAAATTGGTAAAAGAAATTTTTATAAAAAAGAACAACTGGAACTTCTGCTTCAACTGAAAAAATTGTTAGATGAGGGCTATTCCTTAGAAGGTGCTCGCAAAAAAATTTTTCAACCCAAAAGGGAGATTAAAAAAGAAGAGGCCTATACCCCCTCACTTTTCCCTAATTTAGAAATTCCTGAAGGTAATTTATCTAAGCACCATCAGGATGCTCCTAAGAAAGAAGAGCAGTATTTTAAAACTCTCCTTAAAGATCTGTTAAAGGAACTAAAAGACATTTATTCCTCCCTTTAAAGGCTTTTTTGTTAAAAAACCGATAAACATTTTAAAGAATTAGTGATAATTTTTGCAAAAAACTTGAAAATTTTTTTCTTTAGACTTATTATAATTAAAAATCCATAAAGGAGGTGCGCCATGGCAGAAAGGTTAGAACTTTACAAGTGTCAGGTTTGTGGAAACATTGTGCTTGTTATGCATGGAGGAAAAGGTCAGCTTGTTTGCTGTAATAAACCTATGGAGCTTCAGAAACCTGGAACAGTTGATGCGGCCTTGGAAAAGCATGTTCCTGTAATTGAAAAGCATGGAGATGTTTATAAGGTCAAGGTGGGAAGTGTCCCTCATCCTATGACAGAAGAGCATTATATTGAGTGGATTGAGCTTCATGCTGATGGAGACAGAGTTTATATTAAATTTTTAAAACCTGGAGATGCCCCTGAGGCAGAATTTACAGTGAAGGCAAACAGGGTGCTTGCCAAGGAATGGTGTAATCTCCATGCCTATTGGGAAGGAGCCCAGGTTTGCGAACCCTCTGAGAAATAAAATTTTAAAAAAGAGGAGGAACCTATGAAAAAATACAAGTGTAATGTCTGTGGTTATGTTTATGATCCTGAGACAGGAGATCCAAGCCAGAATATACCACCTGGCACACCCTTTGAGAAATTACCAGATTCCTGGACTTGCCCTGTTTGTGGAGCCTCAAAAGAGGATTTCAGCCCAGAAGATTAAGGTTTTAAATCTATTACGGGGATAGGCTCAGGCCTATCCCATTGATTTCTAATTTTAGAGGGAGGGCACGATGTCCAAATATGCTCTTTTTGCCTTTCGTGGTGAACCAATGTGTTTTATTCATGTCTTACTTAATGCCTTAAATATTAATAATCTGGGATTTGAGGTTAAAGTTATTATTGAAGGAGAGGCAACCAAGCTTCTTTCCGAATTATACGAAGAGGGATCAGCTTTAAACATACTTTACAGGCAATGTTTGGAAAGGGATCTTATCGCAGGAATTTGTAAAGCCTGTTCTCAAAAATTTGGAACTTATGAACTTGCCCTTGAGAAGGGGTTAAAGATTCTTGATGATATGGCTAATCATGCAGGAATGGGGCCTTTTTTAAAGGAAGGGTATCAAATCATTACCTTCTAAAAAGGAGGGGGTATGAAAGCAGTAAAGGTTAAAGAGGATTTTTACTGGGTTGGTGCTATTGACTGGAATGTGAGAAATTTTCACGGGTATTCTACCTTTAGAGGCACCACTTATAATGCCTATTTACTGATTGATGAAAAGATTGTTCTCTTTGACACTGTTAAACACGGATTTGAAGAGGAATTATTAAAAAGAGTAAGCTCAGTTATTGATCCTCAAAAAATTGACTATCTTGTGGTAAATCACATTGAACCGGATCATGCTGGAGGCTTTGCAAAGATTGTTGAGGTTATAAAGCCTGAAAAGATTTTTTTAACCAAAAATGCAAGACAGGGAATTCTTGCCCATTTTCATAAAGAAAACTATCCCTTTGAAGAGGTTAAAACAGGAACCACTGTGAAGGTGGGAAAAAGATCTCTTACCTTTCTTGAAACACCTATGATTCACTGGCCAGATAGCATGATGACCTATATTCCTGAAGAGCGCATCCTTGTCTCCCAGGATGCCTTTGGAGCCCATTATGCATCAAGCGGAAGATTTGATGATGAGGTTGATTTGTGTGAGCTTATTCAGGAGGCTCGTAAGTATTATGCCAATATTGTTTATCCCTATTCTCCCCAGGTGAATAAACTTTTAAAGACAGTAAAAGAGATGAATCTTCAGATTGAAATGATCTGCCCAGACCATGGAGTAATCTGGAGAAAACATCCTGAAAAAATTGTCTCCCTTTATGAGAGATGGAGCTCTTATACCTGTGATCCAAGGGTTTTAATCCTTTATGATACTATGTGGAAAAGCACGGAAAAAATGGCTTATGCAGTTATGGAGGGAGTCCTTGAAGAGGGAGTTCCTGTAAAGATGTGTAAACTTTCTGTTACAGACTGGACAGAGCTTATGGCTGATGTTCTTGAGGCAAGGGGCCTGATACTTGGTTCTCCCACCTTAAATAACGGTTTTTTGCCCACAGTTTCAGGCTTTTTAACCTATATGAAAGGTCTTAGACCAAGAGGAAAGGTTGGAGCTTCCTTTGGATCTTATGGCTGGAGTGGAGAAGCCGTAAAGCTCCTCAATCAATATCTTCAAGAGATTCAAGCTGAAATTGCTCATGAAGGGATCCGGGTAAAATATGTGCCTGATGAAAAGGTTCTTTCCGAATGTGTAGAGCTTGGAAGAGCAGTTGCTAAGAGAGTTAAGGAGCTTTGTTCTGCTTAGCGAGGGTTATTTAAAAGGGAAGATCTGGTCAATCCTTGAAAATACCGGGCTTGAGGAGCTAAAAGAAGCCCTCAGGCCCTATCCCCCTGGAAAAAGGGTAAGCTTTTTGATTGGGGCTTTTTTGCATCCAAAGGAAGAAATTCGCTGGAAGGCCATTTATGCCTTTGGATTCACAGTGGCTCAGATTGGAGAACTTGATTTAGAAAGGGCACGCATTGTTATAAGAAGACTAATATGGATGCTTAATGAAGAATCAGGCGGGATGGCATGGGGAGTTGGAGAGGCCTTTGCTGAAGCCCTTTATAACTCTGAAGCCCTAAAAAGAGAATACCTGCAGATCTATGTCTCCTATATCTGGCCTGAAGGAAACTATCTTGAGTATCCACCAGCTCAAAGAGGCATAATCTGGGGAGTGGGAAGGCTTTCCCAGAAATACCTGAAAGATCTTATAAAGATCTCAGCCCATGAACATGTTATTTACCATTTGACCTCAGTAGATCCCTTAGTTGTCTTCTATTCTCTTTGGGCTCTAAGTTTTTTTAAAGAAGCTATTGATTTAAAAGTCCTTGAGGGAACGATAAATCAAGCCCTATCCTTTGTGGAAAGAGCCCTTCCTGAACAGCTCATGTTTGATGGAAACACCATAAAGGTTTATAAGCCTTCTGAAATAAAAGCCCTTTTCCAGGTTTAAAATCAAATTCAGGCCGTAATGCCTCCTTTAATTTTCTAAAGGAAATTATTTTACCTTCCTCACCTTTTTATTGTCAATTTTATCCCAGAAAATAATTCCCTCTTTTCTCTAAATAGGCTTTCTCAAGCATTTTCTGATATCTCCTTATCTTTCTGCAAAGCTCCTTTACCTTTCCACCCACTCTTTCCTTTGAAATAAGCTTTGCTAAAGAACTAAGCTTGTAAATTTAAGAAGGGTGAAATAGATAGTTTTTTTGCGAAGGTTAAATAGAAGATCTAAATTGGATTTAGAAGATTTTTTATATGAGGCAACGATAAAATTTTAAATAGATTTTTAATGAGGCAATTCGGGGCTTAAAAATTCCTTAATAAGTATTAAAATAAGGGCTATGCAAAAAATTATTAAGGCCCTTGGGCTCGTTTTTGGAGACATTGGAACAAGCCCTATTTATACCTTAAGTGTTGTTTTCCTTCTTCTTCCTGCAACTCATGAAAATATCCTGGGAGTTCTCTCTATTATATTCTGGACCCTTATTATTCTTCCTACCCTTCAATATACCGTTCTTGCCATGAGTTTAAGCTTGAGGGGTGAGGGAGGAACCTTAATTCTTTCAGAGATCTTAAGATCACTTATAAAATCAAAAAGGGCTTTGGGAATGATTATTTTCCTCAATTTTCTTGGTATTGCTCTTTTAATGGGAGATGGTGTTATAACACCTGCCATAAGTATCCTCAGTGCAGTTGAAGGAATTTCCTTAATCCCTGGGGTTCCTCATTTAACTGAGTTACATATTGTAATTATAAGTATCTTTATTGCAACTTTACTTTTTTCCTTTCAAGCCAAAGGAACTGAAAAGGTCTCCGGTGCCTTTGGTCCTGTAATGTGCCTCTGGTTTTTAAGTCTTTTTCTTCTTGGATTTTTTTATATTTTAAAAGTTCCTGAAGTTCTTAAAGCTATAAATCCCCTTTATGGAATTAAATTTCTTCAAGAGAATGGCTGGAAGGGATATTTGGCTCTTGGTGAGATTATTCTCTGTGCTACAGGGTCCGAGGCCATGTATGCAGATATGGGGCATCTCGGGGCAAGGCCTATTAAACAGGCCTGGAAACTTGTTTTTATAGCCTTAATAATTAACTATTTTGGTCAGGGTGCCTTTCTTATTTTAAATCCCCAGGCCAAATTTGTTCTTTTTGAGATGTGTCTTAAACTTGTTTCCTACCTGTATGTGCCTTTTCTTATTCTTACCCTTTTTGCAACTATTATCGCCTCTCAAGCTATGATAAGTGCCATGTTTAGTATTGTCTATCAAGCTATTTCTGCAAGACTTTTACCCATTCTTAAAGTTAAATATACTTCACGGGAGCTTGCCTCCCAGATTTATATCGGCACAGTAAACTGGCTCTTTTATGCAGCAGTTTGTTATATCATGTATTTCTTTGGAAGTTCAGCAAAACTTGCTTCTGCTTATGGACTTGCAGTTACCGCAGATATGTGCATAACAGGAATCTTTCTTATTACTGTTTTTTTTATAAAGAAAAACTATAAATATTTTCTCCTTGCCATTTTTACCGCTTTAACTTCTTTCCTTTATTTTACTTCAACTCTTCATAAATTTTCTGAAGGTGGTTATTGGTCACTTCTTCTTGCAAGTGTCCCCTTTATTGTTATTCTTCTATATACCCAGGGTCAAAAAAAGCTTTATCAGAGTATGAAGTTTTTATCTCGTGAAGAGTTCATTCATAAATTTAGAAGGTTTTATGCACATAATCCCAAAATCCAGGGAACCGCATTATTTTTTATTCGTGATCCCTATACCTTTCCCCCTTATGTTATAGAAACTATCTTTTTCCATGGAATAATCTATGAAGAAAATATCTTTGTTTCTCTTATTCGCAAAAATGAACCCTATGGAATTACCACAGGCTTTCTTGAAGAATTATGCCCTGGAGCCAAAGTTTTTGAAATTGCCTATGGTTATATGGAATATTTAAGAGTTGAAGATATTTTAAGAGAGCATGGTATTGACGAAAGAGCTATCTTTTACGGCCTTGAAGATATTGAAACCAGACACCCCATCTGGAAATTATATGCCCTGATTAAACAATTGAGCCCCCATTTTGTAAAATTTCTGGATCTTCCAGCAACTAAACTCCATGGAGTTCTTACAAGAATTGAAATTATTTAAGGTATGAAAGAAGATAGGCTTAAAAAATTCGCCTGGGATAAAATTCAGAATGAAGAGGAGTTAATCCTAAGAGCTATGCTTTATGATGACCCTCAATGGATATTGAAAAGCTTTTCTAAAGATCTCCTTAAAAACCTCTTTCTCAAACATATTCATAGATTTGAAAGAGAAAACAGGTCTTTCTGGAGTTTAGTTTTAGAGGTGAGTAATGAAGAAATTGAGCAGGCCTCAAAAAGAAGCTTTAGAGAAAGTAGTAAACTCCTCTCTTACTGAGGGTTTTTACTTAGCAGGGGGAACTGCCCTTACTATTAAATATTCTCATAGAACCTCTGAAGATTTTGATTTCTTTACTTTCCCTGAGTATCAAATTAATCTTATAACCTTTGATGTTAAAACTCATAACTTACCCTTAGAATGGTTAATAAAAAAAAGGGATACCCTTATTTTCTTTTACTTAATTTACTCTCATCAAATAAAATTTTCCTTTTTCCAGTATCCATACCCCCTTCTTGAAAAACCGAAATTCCATACTGAACTTAAAATTTACATAGCATGTGACATTGATATTGCTTGTATGAAAGCAATTTCCATTGCCCAAAGGGGCTCGAAAAAAGATTTCTTTGATCTCTGGTTTTTAATTAGGCATCATCGCTGGGAACTCAAAGATCTTCTTAACTTCCTTAAGAAAAAATATTCTAACTATAACCCTGCCATCTTTCTCAAAGCTCTTACCTATTTTGAGGATGGAGAAAGAGAATCTTTCCCGGAAATTGACCCCCTCTGGCCAGAAATTAAAGAATACTTTTTACAAAGGGTTTCAAATTATTTAAAAAATTTAAATTAACTCTTTAAAAGTTCCTTTATTTCCTCTACTGATAAAACCTTCCCCTGAGAAACAAGCTTCCCATCAATTACAAGACCTGGAGTTGTAAGCACTCCATGGGCAGCAATCTGCATAAAATCCTTTATCTTTACAAGATCTGCAGGAATTCCAAGCTCATCAAGGGCCTTAACCACATTTTCATAAAGGAGTTCACACTTTGGACAGCCAGGACCAAGCACCTTAATCTCTCTTTTCATAGCTTCACCCCCCTTTAAATTTATCCAAAGATTATTTGATAAATATAGCCATAAAGGGCTGAAATTAAAACCACAAGCAATACATAGGTTAGAGTTCTTTTAGTTCCCATTATGGCTCTGAGCACAAGGATACTGGGAAGGGAAACCGCAGGTCCCGCAAGAAGCATACTCAGGGCTGGACCTGCCTTTACTCCCTGAGCCATAAGCCCCTGAATAATAGGAACTTCTGTTAAAGTTGCAAAATACATAAGTGCAGTAATTACTGCAGAAAGAAAATGAGTAATAAATCCTGTTCCTCCAAGAAGGCCTTCAATGAATCTTTTTGGAATATAGCCTTCTCCTTCAACACCACCAAGGAAAAACCCTGAAACGAAAACCCCCAAGAAAAGTAAGGGAAAAATCTGTTTGGCAAGGATATAGGAATTGTCAAACCACTCAGTAAGGATTCCCCCACTTTTATTGGCAAGATAGGAAACTGAAATCACCCCCAGGATAAAGGGGATCTCTTTATAAGGGGTAGCAAAATAAGAAAGAATAACAAGAAGGGAAGAAATAATTAAACCTTTCAGAGCCACCCCAAAGAAGAGCTTCATCTCATAAAGCAAAAGAAGATAAAGAAGATATAAAAGGAGCCATTTAAAAGAGAGTTTCGAGGTAGCAATAAGAAGTATGGCAACCAGGGTTGCAAGAAAAAGGGTTGCCTTTCCAAGGCTTAATCCTTTTTTAGCATGAAAACCTTGAAATCCAGAAAGCCTCTTTTTTTCTGATTCACGGAAAATAAAATGCATGAGCACACCGATTAAAATACCCATTGAGATAGAACCAATAGCCCTTGCAATACCTATATTTAAGCCAAGAACCTTGGCAGAAAGCACAATAGCAAGCACATTTATAGCAGGCCCGGAATAAAGAAAAGTGGTTGCAGGCCCAATTCCTGCTCCCTGAAGATAAAGCCCTGCAAAAAGGGGTAAAACAGTGCAGGAACAAACAGCAAGCACTGTCCCGGAGATAGAAGCCACAAGAAAGGCAAAAACCTTGGAAGAATCCGGACCAAGATACTTGAGAACGGACTCCTTGGAAATAAAAGTGCTAATGGCTCCTGCAATAAAAAAGGCAGGAATCAAACAGAAAAGCACATGCTCCTTAGCATACCAGCTGAGAAGTAACGCCCCTTCCTTTAAACCCTGAAGGATCCTCTCAGGCACAGGAAAAAAATAAAAAAAGGCAAAAAAGAACACAAACCCAAAGAGATATTTAATCTCCCGCTTAAGATCCATACCTTAATTCCCCTCCCTATAAAGTCTCTCCCTAAGCTTTAGAGCTACATTAACTAAAAAAATTAGTATGGGCACCTCAAGTAAAGGGCCAATAACTGTTGCAAAGGCCTGATCACTTTGAATTCCCCAGATAGCAACGGCTACAGCAATGGCAAGTTCAAAATCATTACTGGCTGCTGTAAAGGATACCGCTGTAGCCTTAGGATACTCCACACCCAATCTATAGGTAACAAAAAAAGTCACAAACCACATAATTAAAAAATAAAGGGTAAGGGGAAGAGCAACCCTTAAAACATGAAGAGGTAGCTCAACAATCAACTGTCCCTTAAGAGAAAACATAAGGACTATGGTGTAAAGAAGAGCTGCAGGAGTTATAAAACTTATCTTTGGAGAAAGAACTTTTTCAAACCAAACCCTTCCTTTCAGTGCAAAACTGCCATATCTTGTTATTAAACCCATAATAAAGGGGATTCCAAGATAAATAAAAACGGTTTTAGCAGCCTCTTTTATGGAAACCTCAGCCTGAACTTCACCAAAGCCAATAAGTTTTAGCCCTAAGGTAATAAAAAGGTAGATATAAACTGCATAAAAAAGCACCTGAAAGATAGCATTAAAGGAGACAAGACCTACAGCTAATTCTCGGTCTCCTTCTGCAAGGTCATTCCAGACAATCACCATAGCAATACATCTGGCAAGTCCAACAAGAATCACTCCCATCATATAGCCTGGATAGTCTCTTAAAAGAAGAACAGCAAGAATCCACATAACCAGAGGGCCAGCAATCCAGTTCTGAAAAAGAGAAAAACCGAGAAGCTTCAGATTCAAATAAGCTTTTTTTTTCATTTCCAGTGGTAATTTTCCTCTCTGTCTTTCCAAAATCATAGCGAAACCCAGAGACTGTGGCATAGCCTCATATTTCACCTTGGCAAGAGGAGGATACATCATAAGAATTAAACCAAGGGCTATGGGGAGAGAAGTAGTTCCTACACTCAAAGAACTTATAAGATCGCCTATGGGTGGATAAATATAACCAAGAGAAACTCCTGCTACCATAGCTAAAAAAATCCAAAGCGTAAGTAACCTCTCAAATCTTGATAGTCTCTCAGATTTTTCAGCGCTTTTTTTCACAAATTTCCCCCTCACAATAAATAGGTATCTCCCTTAATTTTTTAGCAGTTTCGAGAATCTCAGGCCTATCTTTCAGAACAAACAAAATTTTCTCAACAAGCTCTTTAGTAAATTCATCCTCAAAGGCAAGAGAATAAATCTGATAAAATTTTTTCCGAGAGCTTGTTATAAAGCCTGCTTGCTCTAATTTTTGAAGGTGTTTGGTAAGAGTTGGCTGAGATACTCCGAGAAGCTGAGTTAGCTCACAAACACAGCAGGGCCTGATACTTAAAAGATAGAGGATCTTAAGCCTGTTAGGATCAGAAAGAGCCTTAAGCTTCTGGGATAGTCTCTTAATCTGCATATTTTTAAATTTAATACCTTTATAGCCATTTGTCAATATAGGTGCATACATCTATAATCTTTTAAAACTTAACGAAGCTTTTTCTGCCACTTTTCCTTTCACCTCTCACTTCACACCTCTCACCTCTTACCTCTTACCAACCATCCCTTTTCTTTTAAGGATATGAACTTATGCAAAAAACCTCTTTCCAAACAAAAATCACATCTCTAATTTTGGAGCTACTTAAGTTTGAGAGGATACTTTAATTTTCTGAAAGTCAGGTTAAATTTATAAAAATGTTGCACTATTTAATTTTGGCCTTTATAATTTCCTTTTTTTCCTCAATTCTTGTTATCAGGTTAAGTTATAAATATAGAAAACTTCTATCTGAGGGACTGCACGAGGGTCCCCAGAGATTACACCAAATGCCAGCCCCAAGGCTCGGAGGAATTGGGCTTTTTCTTGCCCTTGGGGCCTGTGCCGGTCTAAGCTTCTTAAAGGGAGATGCCTTTAGAAAAGAATATGTTCTCCTTTATTCAGCTGTTTTACCTGCCTTTTTAGCAGGATTAGGGGAAGACTTAACGGGTAGGCTTAAAGTAAAATGGAGACTTGGACTAATTGGAATTTCTGCTTGCCTTGCCATTTTTTTTCTTTCTGCAAAGATTACCCGTTTAGATCTTCCTGGAATTGATCTTGCCCTTTCCATCTCTTTAATATCCTTTTTCTTTACTGTCTTTGCAGTAACTGGGGTAACAAATTCTATAAATATCATCGATGGCTTTAATGGTCTTGCCAGTATGGTCTCTATTATAATCCTTCTTTCCCTTTCCTTTGTGAGTTATAAGTTAAGTGATTACTTTTTAACTACTTTTGCTTTAAGTCTTGTAGGAGCATTAACGGGTTTTTTTCTTTTGAATTATCCTGCAGGTTTTATTTTTCTTGGGGATAGTGGTGCCTATTTTACAGGTTTTTATATAGCTGAAATATCTGTTCTTCTTGTTAATAAACACCCTGAGGTCTCTCCATGGTTTCCTTTTCTTGTCTGTATTTATCCCATCTTTGAAACCCTTTTTTCTATTTATAGAAGAAAAGTTATCAAAGGGACCTCCCCAGGTCTTCCTGATGCTTTGCATCTTCATTCCATAATTTTTAAAATCATAACCAAATGGCTTCTTGGTCCTTTAGCTGATAAGACCTTGAGAAATGCTCTGACCTCACCTTTTCTCTGGGCCTTAACCATGTTAAGCGTCATTCCTGCCCTTTTATTCTGGGATCATACTTTGGCTCTCCTTTTTATCAGTTTTCTTTTTGGATTATTTTATGTCTATTTTTATTGGAAACTTATATATCTAAAAATGCCCAAATATATAAGAAAAAAAACTTAGCAAGCATGCTTGAAAGTTTAAAACTTAAAATTACTCAAAGGTTTATTCTTTCTTTAAATCTATTAATCCTTTTTCTTTTACTTCTTCCTCTAATATATCTATTTAATTATTTGGAAAAAGTATTTCTGCTTCAGGTAAAAAAGCAGGCTCTCACAGTTTATCAACAGATAGTTATAACTCGTAAATGGATAGCTGAACATGGGGGTATTTATGTTGAAAAACTTCCTTGGGTTGAAGAAAATCCTTATTTACAGAAAATAGGGGAAAAGACCAAAATTCTTACCCGGGAAGGAAGGATCCTTATTAAGCAAAATCCTGCCCTTATTACTCGTCAACTTTCTGATCTTGCCCGCACTAATAATCTTTATTGGTTTAAGCTCACAAGCCTTAAATATATCAATCCCTTTAATAAGCCAGATAAAACTGAAGAAGAGGCCCTATATTTTTTTGAGATGAATAATAATCTGGAGGAATTTTCAAGAATTGAAAAAATCAATCATAACTACTACTTTAGACTTATTAAACCTATTAAAACTGAAAAGGCTTGTCTTAAGTGCCATTATCTTCAGGGATATAAAGAAGGTCAAATTAGGGGAGCTATAAGTATTTTTATACCTCTTGAGGAGACTTTTTCTCGCATTAGCTATTATAAAAAAATCTTTTTATGGCTATTTTTAATCTTCTTCTTAGGGCTAAATTTTTCTGTTATTTTTCTCTCAAATAGATTTATTTTTAAACCTCTCTATTGTATTATTAGTTTATTAAATATTTTAAAAAATCTTTATGGAAAAGGAGGGCAGATATCTTATAAAAGTAATAAAATTGTCACTAATGAATGGCAAATACTTATTGAAAGTATTAACAATTTTATCAGAGAAATAAATTTTTATCAAGAAAAGATGGAAGAGCGTATTAAGGAGGTAACCAGAGCCCTTGAGGAGAAAAATATAACTCTTCAGGGCCTTCTTGAAAAGAGAAAATTTTTGATTACCCATATGGCCCATGAGATAAAGACCCCCTTAACTTCAATTAAAGGGAGCCTTGATTTTATTCGCCATTACCTTGGGCTTCAAAAGGATAAACTCAATAAAGAGGAACATGAAAGATTAGAGGAATTTCTGGAGATATCTTTAAAAAATCTTAAAAGACTGATTCAGCTTTTTAATGCCCTTATTGATCTTGAAAAGTCCGAGGCCAATCTCTTAGATCTTGAAATAACCTCCTTTAAACTAAAGGAACTTATCAATGAAGTAATTGAAAGCTTAAAGGGCCTAAGCTTGGAAAAGAATTTAATTTTTGAGATTAATGTTCAGGATGACCTTTTTATAAGAGCTGATCGTGAAAAAATGGGAGTGATCCTGAGTAATTTACTACATAATGCCATTAAGTTTTCACCTTTATATGGAACTATTAAGATTTTTGCTTACACTAAAGAGGAAAGAATACGAATTGAGGTTGAAGATCAAGGTAAGGGCCTAAGTGAGGTTGAAATAGATAAGGTATTTGAAAAATTTTATAAAGGTGAATCTACAGGATTTGGGCTTGGTCTTGCAATTACCAAGGCCTATGTTGAGGCCCATGGAGGAATCATTGGTGCTCTAAGTCGCTCCAGGGGCTCTCTCTTTTATATTGAAATTCCCCATTATTTAGATATAGTTAAAAAATATGGAAAAGAAAATACTAATAGTTGATGATGATCCAGATATCTTGAAAGTAGTCTCAGCCTTTCTTGAACTGGAAGACTTTAAAGCCTATCAGGCAGGGTCAATTACTGAGGCAAGAGCTCTCTTTGAAAAAAACTTTCCGGATTTAATCATTCTTGATATAATGCTTCCAGATGAAAGTGGTCTTGAATGGTTGAAGGAAGTCAAAAGATTTTATCCATTACTACCTGTGCTTCTCCTTACTGCTAAAAGTTCAGTTTCAGATAAGGTTATTGGTTTTGAACTTGGGGCTGATGATTACCTTGCTAAACCCTTTGAACCCCTTGAGCTTGTTGCAAGATGCAAAGCCTTATTAAGAAAAAAGGAAATTTATACCAAAAGGGATCAAAGAATCTTAAAAATTAAAGACCTGGAAATTGATTTTGAAGGAAAAAAGATTTACAAACGGGGAAAAGAAATTTCTTTAACTCCTAAGGAATGGGCTATCTTAAGTCTTCTTCTTTCAAAACCTGGTAAAGTCTTTTCAAGGGAGGAAATAAAAGAAGTCCTTTGGAAAGATAAAGAGGTTTATAACTGGAGTAGAGTACTCGATGTTCACATAAAGCATTTAAGAGATAAAATTGAAGACGATCCCTCCTTACCCGAATATATTCTCACAATTTATGGCCAGGGCTATAAATTTAGAGAATTTTAAAGCTTAAAGGATTCTCTTTCTTTCGCAGAGCCATACAGGTATCTACACATTTACCACAATTATAGCAATTCTCTAAATGATTTCCAAGGTGAGGAGTTAAACCAAGGGGACACTCAAAACTGCAAAGGGCACACTCTTTACAGGTTAAATCTTCCCTTTTAAGAACCCTCAAACCTCTTTTCCATTTAGCTAAACCCAAAATAATTCCTGTGGGACAAATAAAATTGCACCAAATTCTTTTTTTGAAAAAAAGATCTATCACAAGAATTGTTATTATCAAAAGAGTGCTAAATAAGATCAAGGAATAGAGGTGAAGAATAAGTTGATGTAAAAGAACAGAAAGAAGCCCTGGCATTAAAAGATAATAGGGAAGAGGGGAAATAAAAGTTCCCAAGAAGAGGGCTATAATTAACCAGATTTTTTTATTTCTTGATGAGGTCATAAAATAAAAGAGGGGTTTTCTTTTTAAAAAAAGAGTTTTCAGATATTCAAGGATTTCGTATAAAAAATTATAAGGGCAGACCCAACTGCAAAAAACCCTTCCAAGAAAAAAGGCTATTAAAATAGGAATAAAAAAGCCCATAATGGTAAAGATATAAAAATCAGGTTTAAAAAGATTTCGAAAAAGGTAGGTAAGATAAATATAAGGATCTACAATATGAATTGGGCCAATTTTAAAGGAATAAAAGGAACCCAAGAAAAAACTCTGTCTATGAGAGGTATAGTAAACCACAAAGAAAAAAATCCAGGTTCCTATCTGTAAAAATCTTCTTATTAAAGTAATTTTACCTACGAAAAAACTTTTCATCTTAATCTTTCTTTGGTTCAATAATTATGGCTGATGGCTCAACAGGGCAAACATTTTCACAGATACCACACCCTACACAGTATTTTTCAATAACCACAGGTAAAAGCTCATCTGTCATTTTTAAGGCCTTATCAAAAATGGGACAGTTCATAAAACAGGCTCTGCAAAAACTTCCCTGATAAGCCCAGCAAGTATTTTTATTAATCTTGGCCACTCCCATTTTGACTTTATTCTTATCACTCAGGGTTCTATCCAGGGCGCCACTGGGACACACAGGAGGACATTTCATGCAGAGATAACAGGGTTTTTTTCTGGCAATAATATAAGGCAGACCAAAATAAAAGGGATTTTCCCAGGAGGTAAGCACAATGCTATTATATGGACAGATCTGCTGGCACTTTCCACATCTAAGACATTTTTTTACAAATTCAGACTCCCTTACTGCCCCGGGAGGACGAAGAAAACTTTTGATAAACATTCGTCTTTAAGAACTCCCTTCGCGATCTTCTTGAAATGATGAAAGTATAGATAGACCTAAAAATCCTGGAATATTTAAAAGAATTTCATTTACTCTTTTCCATTCCTCTAAATCCTGAACTTCTATTACTCCAATAAGTTTATCCTCTTTACTTCCATATATAGTTAAAAAAGGAAGGGCCGAGAGGGCCTTTTCAGCCCCCCTCTCGGCAAGATCAATCATTACCCCAATATAAAGCATTTTAAACCTTCTCAATCCTTACCGCAGAGATTTTAAATTCAGGCTGTTTGGAAAGGGCATCAAAGGCATCGGTGACTAAGTCATTTATAAGTTTTTCAGGATAGTGGAAGGGCACAAATAACACTCCTGGTCTTGGAATATCAACTACTTTGGCAGGAAGGACAATACTTCCCCTGCGTGAGGTTAGACGCACTTTATCTCCCGTTTTAATCCCAAGCTTTTGAGCATCTTTAGGATTAATTTCTACAAAGGCCTGAGGCGCAGCCCTCATAAGTTCAGGAACCTTCATAGTCATTGTGCCCGTATGCCAGTGTTCAATAAGGCGCCCAGTAGTAAGAACAAAGGGATAATCTTTATCCGCAGGTTCAGCAGGCCCCACTGCAGGTCTAAGCCAGATTATAGCCCTGTTTCCATCCGCAGGATTTCCATAGAAGGAAATATCTTCAGCTTTGGGATCAAACTTTTTAACCAGGGGATCTCCATATTTGGCAGTAAAGCGCCGTAATGTGCCTGGGGCTGGGTAATCTTCAGTAGGAACAGGCCAGAGCATACCATGTTCTTTAATCAGTCTTGCTCTTGTCATACCCCAGAAATTGTAAACTGTATTTTTAGAACATGCTCTCATTTCATTCCAGACATCTTCAGTAGTTTTATAGGGGAATAATTTCTTAGCTTCATCTTCTCTTCCCAGGGCAGTTAAAAGCTTTCTTGCAAAAGTTAAGATTACTTCGAAGTCTGATTTTGCTTCACCAAGGGGCTTTATAACCTGAGGCAAATATTGATATCTTCTCTCAGATTGTCCATAGGTTCCTTCTTTTTCACACCAGAGGGCTGCTGGCAAAACAAGATCTGCAAGCTCTGAAGTTCTACTGGGATGATAGGCCTCACTAACCACTAAAAAGGTGTCCCCACTTGCCATACCCTTTCTATATTTTTGGAGATTTGGAAGACTCTGCCCAGGATTTGTGCAGACCACCCAGAGACACTTAATTTCTCCTTCTGCAAATTTTGTGAATAACTCAATAGCAGTAGGTCCTGGTTTTGAATGAATTCTTCCCTTGGGAATCCCCCAGAATTCTTCCATTTCTGCTCTATGCTTTTCATTAGCAATAACTCTCCCGTAAGGAAGAAGGTGAGAAAGCAATCCCACATCACGAATACCACCACAGGCATTAGGCTGTCCTGTTAGGGAAAATGGAGTTGCCCCTGGTCTGCAGATCTGACCAGTAAGAAGATGGAGATTATGAATGAGATTATTGGCCCAGACCCCCCTTGTCCTCTGATTTATTCCCATACACCAGAAGCTCATGGTAGCTTTAGAGGTAGCAAACCACCTTGCTGCTTGAATAATCTTTTCCTTAGGACATCCTGATTTTTGCTCTGCAAGCTCAGGAGTGTATTCTTCAAGAAACTTTACATATTCGTCAAAGGTGACATTAACAGGTTTGTTATCTGGTCCCATCTTTTTAAAAACAGCATGTTTGTCAAAAAAGTCTTTATTATAAAGTTTTTCCTTTACAATGACATGGGCCATAGCATGAAGGATGAAAAGGTCTGTTCCCGGAACGAAATCAAGATATAAATCTGCATTTCTTGCCGTAAGGGTTTTCCGTGGATCTACAACAACGATTTTAACATTTCTCTTTCTCTTTTGTTCCATAACAAGTCTAAAAATAACAGGATGGGCCTCACTCATGTTTGAACCAATTATAAAAAAGCAATCCGCATGATAGATATCATCATAGCTTCCCATGGGTTCATCCTTCCCAAAGGAGGTCACATATCCAACCGCAGCAGAAGCCATACAGAGTCTTGGGTTCCCATCAATGTTATTTGTGCCAAGGGCCCCTTTATAAAGCTTATTTGCAAGATAAGACTCTTCAGAAAAAGATTGTCCAGAACCGTAAAATCCTACTGCATGAGGGCCATATTTTTTAATAGCCTCAGCAAACTTTGAGACCATAAGATTCATCGCCTTATCCCATGAAATTCTCTTCCATTTATTTCCATCCCTCACCATGGGATATTTAAGTCTATCTGGAGCATCAAGGATCTTGGGAAGATAACTTCCCTTCACACAGAGATAACCTCTGTTCCAGTTCTTATCATCTCCCTTAACTGCAACAACTTTTCCCCCTTTAACACCAATGTAAAGCCCACATCCAGCTCCACAATATCTACACACACTTTTTACCCATTTATCTACTTCAACAGCCTGAAGATTTTCTGGTAGGGAAAGCTCAAAACCAACAACAGAGGCTGCTGTTATAGCAGCACTCCATTTTAAAAAGTCTCTTCTATTCATCTCAGCCATTTTTAACACCTCCCTTATTTGTGTATATTTTTGCTTCCTGGTTTTACTTCCAAAGTATGTCCGGTATGACAAACAAAGCAGTTAGATTTTTTTGCCTTTTTCAAATCCTCAACCTTATCAGCATGACACATTACACAATTTGAGGGCTTGGCTACTCTTTCAAATCTTTTCTCAAGATCTCCATGACAGATAAAACAGCGCACTTGATTTAGACCATGAGGCCCTTTCTCCCATTCCTTAACTTTTCCTTCATGACAGCTCACACAGACCTGGGGATCTTCGGTTATCATATCTCCAATTTTGGGATGACCTTTCTTTTTAGCAGCTTCTCCTGTAAAAACCCATCCCAAAAAAAGAATTAATATAACGCTCATTAAGGGAATTATTTTTTTAATCATTCTTGACCTCCTTACTTTGTTTAGTAAATAAATAAAAAAGGGGGGCTTAGAGCCCCCCAAAAATTTTTACTTACCAGATGTCCGCTTCTCTTTTATGGCCTTTTCAAGGAGAAGGACTCCATCATTTGCTAATTGAATTGCTTTATTTAGAGAAGCAGTAGCAAGTTCGGGATTGTGAAAACCATCAGAGTTTTCAGCAGTCCACCATTCCCAATAGTGATGAGCCTGAGCGTGCTTCTGTCTTGCCTGAGCAAGAACCTCCTCAGAAACCCCGACTGCCTGGGCCTGGGCATAAGTATCCACAAGTTTTGAAATCCAGAACTCAGCCTTTCTCATCTTTCCACGGATATAATTCTGTATTCCTGAAATCACATATTCAGCTTGCTCTGGCGTCCAGTATTTATGACAGTTAACACAAACCGCAGTTCTTCCAGGCACATACTTTACACTTCTCTGCCCATGGAAGGTATAGATCTTGCCCTGTTTATTTTTAACCTTTGGCATATGACAATCCGCACAGGTCACTCCTGCTCTTTCATGTTTGCTTCCCCAGAAGGTCTCCACCTCAGGATGCTGAAGCTTAATAAGAGGAGCACCAGTTATTTCATGCTTGAAATCTCTAAAGCCTATTTCATCATAAACCTTTTCAATATCCATTACATTAACCCAGGGGAAGAAATTGGTTCTTCTATCAGCCATGGGTATAGCCTGTCCGGTCTTTGGATCAAAGCCAGGATTACAGTTATATTCTACATGACACTGGGCACACATTATATTGGCATCTGCTTTATTTAAGATTCCAATAGCTCTAAAATCCCTAAAGACAATCTTTTGGACAGTGACTTTTTTGCTCTTTTCAGGGTCATAAGGATAGGTCCCTTTACCTCTGTCAACAATGGCCTCAATCAGGGCATCTCTTACTACTCTGTGTTTAGCTGCGTGAGGATCATGACAGTGCACACAAGCAAATGTTCTGTGAGCATCCCTTGCCATCTCTACTACCTTAGAGGTTCTATCCCATTTGGCCTTGGGGTGTTTATCTCCCATATAGGCCCATTTAAGAATAAAATCTGTGGTCTTACATTGTAAGCATACAGGGTTTGCAGCTGTGGCTGCTGTTCTTGGAGTGTAAGGTGGAAAAATTTTCTGATCACTTGATGCAGGATCAGCATCTTTTAAAACTTCCCAGGCGCTTTTTTCAGCTGCCTTGGCATTAAAAAGCATAGTCCAGTCCTTAAGTTGAAATCTTCCGCCATAAGCTCTGTCCACAAGAAGATGATCAACTAAAGCAAAAATGTGGCTCCGAGGCTCAGCATGTTCCCTCGTAAAGCCATGGGGTCTCATAAGATTGTCAAAAAGAGGGGACCTACTTGTTGAGGTTGCTTTTTCAATCTTTGCCGGTGAAGCCAAATTAACACTCACAAAGGTTTCATATTGATCCTTATGGCACTGTCCGCAAACAGCATGCTCAAGGCGTGTAATAGGTTTGTTCTCCATAGGATTTTCAAGATGTTTTCCAAAGTTGGAATGACAGACATTACAGTTTAAATTTTTGTGCTTACTTGTTGCATGAAGGTCTTTAATCTCACTATGACAGCCATAACAGGTCTGAACATCCGCCTTTTCCACAGGGGATGTTACGCCCTTTTTGGCTTCAACTTGGGAATATAGGCCACCCACAACCAAGGCTCCCCCTAAAAGAGCAAGGGGTAATCCCATGCTCCATTTTAATTTTTTTCCTTTCATACCCATATCCACCTCCTGTAAAAGGTATTTTTAGACTTATTATAAAGAAATTTTTTGGAAAATGCGGTTAATTTGAGGTTAATTTTTAGTTAATTTTTTAATGAAAATGTTAAGGAAATGTTAAATAAAAAGGGGGGAGAAGGATTTCTCCCCCCGTGAATAAAAAAATTTAAACTTTGATTAATTTTACCTTAGTGTCATAGAAGGATACTGAGCCTCCTACGGGATCGAGCATACAGGTATTTTTCATATAAGGATCAACCCACATAGCTGCATTTGCATGGATTCCTGTTGCTCTTTTTGGGTCACCTTTGATAAGCTTTCCGTCAATTATAAAGTCTCCTGCTCCTGTTGCCCAGTGCCCATGTCCCAGAGTAAAAGTTATGACACCTGGTTTTATAGTTTCCGTGACTATGACCTTTCCGATCATGGGCTTCTTCTTGCCATTTTTAAGATCCCAAACCCCTTCTGGATTAGTTGCAGAGACTACCTTTACGAGATCACCTGCTTTTAAGCCAAGAACTTTAGCATCTATAGGATTAATAACAATACCATTTTCTGGATAAACAGCAAGCAACCAGTAATCTACAATGGTTCTGCTCTTAGTTTGAGTAATATCTCTTTGAGTGATCAGATGTAAATCATATCCTGCAGTTAATCCATGTCCATCAGGGGTCTTACCATCAAGGGCCATAATGGGTATATAAATTGCATATCCTGGGTTGGATTTTCCGGTAACAGAATTCTTTGTTCCTGCAGTCTTTTCCTGATAAATATTTATGAGCTTTCCATACTTATTAGACACCTGTTCACCCTTATAGACATCTTTATAATCCTGAAATCTCCCACCTCTATTCAGGATACAAACAACCTTTTTGAAATAGGGGCCTGCTATCTTTTTCCATCTCTCTACATCAAAAACACTCTTTGGAAGATGAGACCTTGCTTTGATGAAAAGATCTACTTCCTCATCTGAGGCGTCAGGAACAGCTGGTTCTTCCATAGCAATGTTGGCTACCATACGGATATACATGTCATCCAGATGTTTGAAGGGAAGGCCTTCACCAAATCCATTTTCACCATAGCCGGGAAGATCGAGTTTTTCAGCAAGGGCAAGAAGTAAGGTCTCCCAGCAAACAGGCATTTCCATTCCAAAGACCTTAACTGTTTCTGGAATGGGTGCAACAACGGGCTGTCTTACTGGTTGAACCTTAGCAGGCATGTTGGGATGAGATCCATGAAATTCCCATCTTTCAAGATAACTTAGATCAGGAAAGATATAGTCCGCATACATTGAGGTTGTTCCTATAACTATGTCAGAAGCTATGTAAAGGGGAACCTTGTTTACATCAGCCAGGATTTCAATATTGGTATGCCCGGCTGGAAGGGCATAGGTTGGAGCAGCCATATAGGTAAAGAGAATTCCGCAAGGATAGGGATAGGCATCTCCAATGGAGGGGATGATTTCTTCATAAATATCAGAAGAAAGGGGATACCAGTTTCTCTTAGCAGGATACCCTTTAAAGAGAGTGGTCTCTTCGTATTTTACATCATGTCTGATAATACTAATTCCAAAAGGTTTTAAGGCCTTAGGTTTCATTTTAGCAAAATTGAAGGGCTGACCTTTTTTACTTCCATCAATGGCATAAGTTGAGGCTGCAATCATTCCTCCTTTCCAGTCAAAGTTCCCAAGAAGAAGATTTATATTCATAGCTGCGGTAACATTATAGAAGCCGTTTGTATGCTGAGCAACTCCCCTGTGAACATCAACGCAAGCCTTCTTTCCATAATTTGTTAGCTCCTTGGCTACAGCCTCAATAAGCTTGGGATCTACATCACAAATCTTTGCCCATTCTTCCAGAGTTTTGGCAGAGGCACTCTCCTTGAGAATTTGTAAGGCGCTTTTTACCTTTATTCCATTGATTTCAGTATCCACAAAAAGATCTCCATAAACGGGATTTTTGTCATCATTGGGATCAAAGGCAACTGGCTTTCCATCCTTCATGACAACTAAGAATTCCAAAGTGTGCTCCTTACCATCTTTGTCAACGACCTTTTTGGGTTCAGCAAGACCTATCTCATGAGCTCTTAAAAACTTGGTTGCTTTCCCATCCTTGTCAATCTTTACAAGCCATGTAGAATTACACCAGGTGGGCTCTCCTGTCTCTTTTGCAGCAGCTTTATTTGCACAGCGCAAATATCTGGCATCATATTTTTGATTATTAATAATCCACTGAATTATAGCTAAGCAAAGGGCAGCATCTGTTCCTGGTTTAACAGGGAGATAATACTTTGCCTTGGAAGCAAGTTTATTAAATCTTGGATCAGCAACAGCAATAGTTAATTCTCCCTTAGCAAGCCTCTCAGTAATTCTAACTGTTCTGTTAGGTGGCCCATAATTTGCATCAAAGAGATTGGCTCCAATAAAAAGGATAAATTTTGAGTTTTCCTGATCGGCTTGCCAGTAAAATTTCTTACCACCACTAAATTTATTGTATTCATATTGTTCACTCAAAGCCTTACAGGTAAAATACAAGCTACCCTGACAAACAGTGGTATGCCCGTGGGTATTCACTGTGCCTAAATAATCTTTGAAAAATCTTGCATCAAATTCCCCTCTACCTGCCTTTTTCCTTCCCCACATATAAATAATTTGATTGTTCTTGGGGCCAAGATCAGGATGGTCTGGATCAATAAGCACATGGAGATAATCTTTGAATTTAGCCTTAAATTCCTCAACAGCCTGTTTTTTGTCTTTAGCCTTCCAGATTTTGGATACCTCTTCAGCCATTTCTTTTGCAATCTTTGGATCTCTTAAGACATAATAATCCTTCAATCCTTTAACATAGCGATTTTCTTCACCAGGAACATGTTTAAAGAGATATCCTCCATTCACTATTTCTTCTATAGCCTGATCAAAGGAAATGGTAATCCATTTATTTTCTCCTCTTTTTCCAGCCCGTTTTAACACCTTGGTAATTCTATAGGGATCATAAAGGGTTTGAATCCCAGCCTGTCCTTTAGGACAGATGGCGGTATCAATTTTAGCTACCTCCTTGGGATTGGCAGGCAAGGAAACCCAGGGAAGAGTAGTCCAGGGATTATAGGGATTTCCATCAATCTTAACTGCTATAGCCTGATTTCCTTTTCTAAAAAGTTTAACCTTAATACCACATCCGGTATTACACTGGAGACATACACTATAAAGAATATTTTCCGCCTTTGAGAGCTGATATTGTTCCTCAGGGGTAAGTTCTCCTGCCTGGGCTCTTCTAATTAAATCCTGAGCCCATTCAAGTTGACCTGCAAGTAAGGTTCCACCAAGAAGGGCAGAACACTTAAGAAAATCCCTTCTTGAAAGATCAAAAATTTCTCCTTCCCTTTTTAAGGTCTCTTTTTTTTCTTTCTCCATACTTCCCTCCTCCTATTTTAAAATTTTTTTAATTCTATGCCGGAATATAAAAAACCCTTGGTTTGGTTGGAGATTTGCCAAATTCAGCCTTTCCATAAATAGGTGTAGCATCAGGAACTTTAATCATAGTCATTAATTTATTTTTATTTTCTTCATAGATTTTATAGACAAGGCTTTCTTTATCCTTGAGATCACCGAAATAATTAGCTCTGCCAATGCAAGTGGTAACACACATAGGAAGCATACCCTGAACCAAACGATGATAACAGAAGTGGCATTTTCTTGCCTTTCCAATGGGATCTTCATCTTTAGTTCTTGGCCAGGGCCTTAAATACTCAAAGTTTGGTCTTTTCTCATATTCAGGTATAAAGGGGGCATTTTGAGAGTGAAACTCTCCAAGGTCTAAAGCCCTAACCTTATATGGACAGGCTGGAACACATTTTCCACATCCTATACACTCATTATAATTAATCATAACTATACCTTCTCCGATTCCCTTCTTTTCTTTCCAGGTAGCTTTACCCTTTACTGGGCATACCGGCACACAGGGGGGATTATCACACTGCTGACAGGGCCTTGGAATAAAAACCCTCTTAAGCTTGGGATAAGTTCCATTGGTCTGATCAAAAACAGGACGATACATAATCCCTGGAGGCAAAACATTCTCTGCCATACACCCAACAGTGCAGGCATGACATCCCACACACTTTCTTAAATCAATAATCATTACCCAATGAAAGCCCTCTTTCTTTTGTTTTAAGACCCGTTCTAAATCTCTCCTCATAGTAATTAAAATGTCTTCAGTCATATAGCTACCTCCTCATACTGAGATTATTTCTAAAAATTTTCAATTATTAATAGATCAAAATTTATGCCAGATTAAAATCTTTAAAAATCCTTAATTTTTAAAAGCAAAAAAACGATTAATTGAATATGAAATAGACAGAGCTGTTTATTTTTTATACAATTTTTAAAAGTATTCTTCCAGTTTCTTTCTCAAGGTAAGTCTATTAATTCCTAAGAGGGCTGAAGCCTTTACCTGATTACCCCCGGTTAATTGAAGGGCCTTTTGAATAAGATTCCTCTCTACTCGTTTTAAAATTTCGTGATAGATATCAGCTGAGAAGCGGTTAAAACCTTCCTCAACAAGGATTTTCACTATATTTTCCAATTCGTCGCCATTTTCAAGATAGTGAAATCTAATTTCCTCAGGAGTTATATAGGCACCTTTGGCAAGAATAACAGCCCTTTTAATAATATTTTCAAGCTCTCTAACATTTCCCGGGAAGCTATAGTTTTCAAGCAAAGTAAGGGCCTCCTTGGTTATACCCTTAATAGCTGTTCCAACTTCTTGATTTGTTCTCTGTATGAAATATTCTACAAGGATGGGGATATCCTCTTTTCTCTCTCGCAAGGGAGGGATTTCTATATTTACTACATTTAAACGATGATATAAATCAGCCCTAAAAAGCCCATTTTTAATGAGTTCTTTAAGATTTTTATTGGTTGCGGCAATAATCCGCACATCTACCTGAATAGGTTTATTTCCTCCCAATCTTTCAAAGGTCTGATCCTGAAGGACTCTCAGAAGTTTTGCCTGAGTAGAAAGACTCATATCTCCGATTTCATCAAGAAAAAGAGTCCCTCCGTGAGCCACTTCAAATTTACCAAGTTTTCTCTTTTCCGCAGAAGTAAAGGCCCCTGGTTCATATCCAAAAAGTTCACTCTCAATAAGGGTATCTGGTAAAGAGGCACAATTAACCGCTAAAAAGGGTTTTTCCTTTCTTTTACCAAAACAGTGTATGGCTCTTGCCACCAGCTCTTTACCAACACCGGATTCTCCCATAATCAGCACAGGAATATCAGTATTTGCTATCTGGCCTACAAGTTTGGAAACCTCAAGGATAGCCTTACTCTTACCTACAATCTTGGCTGGACAATTTAAATTAGCCTGTAGGGTAAGGGATTCTGAATCTTTACTACTTGAGGAAAGGGCTTTGCGAATGAGTTCTTTAAGCTGGTTAATGTCAAAGGGTTTAGCTAAATAATCAAAGGCTCCCTCTTTCATAGCATAAATAGCACTTTCCGTATCCGCAAAAGCAGTAATAACAATAACTGGTATCTCAGATTGGGCTTTTTTAATATTCTTTAAAAATTCAATCCCATTTCCATCAGGAAGCTTTAGATCTAAGAGAACAAGATGGGGCGAGATTTCCTCAAATTTAGAATAAGCCTCTTGCAAGGTCTCAACACTATGGATTTCATATTCTTTACTTAAAACCTTTTCAAAGGCATAATGAACAGAGGGTTCGTCATCTACAATAAGTAATCTTTTCATAACGATTTACCAGAAAGAGGAAGTATTATTTCTACATTAGTTCCTTTGCCTTCTTCAGAGAAGACCTCAATTTTTCCACGATGTTCTTTAACAATTCTGCTAACTATAGAAAGACCAAGGCCTGTTCCTTCTTTTTTAGTTGTAAAGAAGGGATCAAAGATATGGGGAAGGAATCGCTTGGGTATTCCCAACCCTGTATCCACAATGTTAATTTTAGCTTGTTTTCCTATTTTTTGTAGTTTAATTTCTATTTTTCCTCCCTTACCATTGATAGCCTGAAAAGAATTTAATAAAAGATTTATAATGACTTGTTTCAAACCATCCTCATCTCCATAAATTTCAAGGGGGGGTAGAGGTGAATGTATTTCAAGATCAATACCGGCCTTTTCAATTTCTCCCCGACAGAGTTCAACCACATTGCCTATCAGTTCCGAAAGGTTTACTAATTTTAGTTCCCTTTTATTAACCCTGGCAAAACTGAGGAAATCTTTAACAATCTTATCAATTCTGTTGAGTTCTTTTTCAATGATTTCAAGATCCCTTTTTTCTAAAGGAGATTGACTTTCAATGCTCTCTTGCAGAAGCATCTTAACCGAGGTTAAGGGGTTCTTAATTTCATGGGCAAGGCCTGAAGCAAATTGGCCAAGGGCTGATAACTTCTCAGCCCTTAGCATTCTCTCCTGCGCTGGCTGTATGATCTTTCTGGTGATAAAAAGAGCTATTAGAATACCCAATAAAGTAATGAAAAAAACTGTGAAGAAGGCCTTACTATGGACTTCTTGCAGTGTTTCCTTCCAGGTTTTATAACTTATTCCCAGTCTGAGATAGCCAATGATCCCGTAATTTTTAGCTATAATCGGGCTCAAGATTTCATAATGATCAGCAAATTCCTTAAAACTTACTGTGTTTATGTTCTTGAGGATATCAGGTTGCAAATTTTGTGGTGGTTTTTCTTTAAAAAGAGCAACCATAGGGTCTCCTTGAAGAGAAAAGACCTCAGCAAATAAAATGTAGTCAGGTTCTGCATTAAAAGAGGTTTCAAGAGTTTTATAAAGGGTGAATTTTTCTTCATAAAGTAGAGGTTCAATAAGCTGTTCAGAAAGCAATTTACTTAAATAAAGCCCCTTTTTATGAAGTTCTTTTTCAAGAAAGGTTTTTTGTCCCTGAAAAATAACGATACCGACCGTAAAAGAAGTAAATAAGATTATGGTGATTATAGCTAAGGAAAGTTTAAAACTAAGGCTACGCAAAAATAGTTTTAGATTTATCACTTTATAAGTTTCAAAATCTGTATTGCAGAAGTGTAAAGGGTATGATCCGGGGGGTCAAAACGATCAAAACCAATACCTCTTAAAATTTCCTTTCCCTCAGGATCATTATTCATTTTAAGTAGAGTCTGTAAGAGTTTCAATTTTTCATTTTTGGAAAGGTGAGGAGAAACCACAAAAGGAGGCATACCAAATTCCTGAGATTTATAAATAATTTTCAAATCTTTAATCAGAGCATCTCCCTTAAGCTTCAAGTCTTCAAAAACAAGACTATCAATGGAAGCAGCATCAGCCAAACCCCGAGCTACGGCCTCAATAGACTTTTCGTGGCTACCAGTAAAGTAAGTTTTTTTAAAGAAGTTTTCTGGTGAGGCCCCGAGTTTTTTTAAATAAGCTTTTATAAAAAGATGGCCTGTAAGGGATAGTGGATCAGTAAAAACAAAGGTTAAGCCCTTTAAGTCTTCAATATTCTGATAGGGGCTATTTTTGTGCACAACCACATAGGCCTGATAAGTTTTTTTACCATTGATGACTGGAATAGCAAGGATTTCAAGGTTATAAAGCTCTCTGCCTTTAAGATAGCCACCCGTACATAAATAAGCAAAATGGGCTCTATTCTGAGCAAGATTTTCGTTTATTTTTTGATAATTATTTCTTTGTTTAATAACAATCTTCTTACTTAGTCTATGTTCAAGATATTTTGCCAAAGGCTGAAACTTGGAAAGGGTTGAAACAGGTGAGGTCATAGGTGAAATGAGAAAGATAAGCTGCTCTTCAGCTCTAAGGATGGAGACAAAAAAGGATATTATCAAAAGGGCAAGAACAAGACTCCTAAGCCCTAACATATCTAAAACCTTCATCCTGCCATTCCACAAGGGCTACAATTCCTGCAGGAACAGTCTTCCCCCCCTCTGGAACTTTTTCTCTGGGTATATTAAAACCTTTTAAGGCATTTTCACAAAAATAGACCTCAACCCCATAAGAAAGGACTTCTTTGAAAAGTTCTACAAAAGGTGTAAAGTCATTTAAAACTGTAATTCCCTCGAAATTTACAAGAATTTTTACCTTGTAGGGTCTCTCTCCCATGGCTAAGGCAAAATTTCTTGAGACCTTTAGAGCCGGCTCAAACCTTGAAGAATCAGGAACATGCATTAAAAGTTTAAGCTCTTTCATTTTCCACCTCCTCAAATTCTTCTTTTAAACTCCTTGCAAGGAGTCTCTCAATAGAGTTTCTTGGTTTTTCTTCTTTATAAATAATATTATAAATCTCTTCACAAATGGGTAAAGAGACTTCAAATTTTTCTGAAAGCTCTTTTACCACAGAAACAGTTTTTACCCCCTCTGCAACTTGTTTAATCTCCTTTAAGACCTCCTCAAGGGATTTTCCTTCACCAAGTTTTAACCCAACCTGATAATTTCTTGAAAGGGCACCTGTACAGGTTAATACCAAATCTCCAAGTCCTGCAAGGCCATAAAAGGTTTCCTTTTTACCTCCGAGTTTTGTCCCAAGTTTTATGATTTCAATAAGTCCTCTGGTGATTAATCCTGCCCTTGCATTAAGACCAAGGCCTAAGCCATCACATATGCCTGAGGCAATGGCAATAACATTTTTAAGGGCCGAGGCAATTTCCACTCCAAGGGGATCATAACTCCGATAAACTCTAAAGTATTTCCAGGCAAGTAATTCCTGAATTTTTTGGGTTTCTTTTCTTTCAGGGCCAGCAACAACAACTGCTGTGGGAAGCCCCTTGGCTACCTCAAGAGCAAAAGATGGCCCCCCGAGAACAAAATAAAGTTTATCCTCACCAAGATGTTCTCTTAAAAGCTGAAGAGGGCTTTTAGTGGTTTCAATGTCAATCCCCTTGATACCTGAGAGATGAAACCTTATTTTGGATACATAAGGTTCAAGGTTATAAAGATTTTCTCTAAGAGTGTGAGAAGGAATGGTCCAGATAACAAGGTTTGACTTACTAAGGGCCTCTTCAGGGTCAAGAGTGGCCTTGAGGGCTCCTGGAAGAGGAATTCCAGGGAGATAAAAGGGGTTCTCTTTGAGAGAATTTATAGAATCTACAATTTCCTTTCTTCTGGCAAGAAGGATAACATCAAGCCCCTTTTCAGCTAAGACCTTTCCAAGGGCTGTCCCCCAAGAGCCTGCTCCAATAATGGCAATCTTTGGCATAATTAAATTTTAAAGTTTAAATGCTTTTTAGCAAGATTCTGTATGCGCCCATATCTTTTGAGACTCTATAGGATTTTTTCTTAGGGCGTAACACAAATTAAATCTCTCCACATACCCGTTCCCCTTCGGAAACCTCGGATAATTAAAATAATGCCTTATCCCCTCTTCCTTTAAATACCTATCAAACTCCCCTAAAAACTCACTCCCATTATCTGTTTTTACCCCCCTTATCTTAAATGGACATACCTCCTGAAACTTCTTCAAAAAATCCAAGGCTAACCGACTATTCTTTGTCTTATACGCATAAGCAAATGTTTGTGTCCATATTTTTTTGAGACTTAATGAGAAGTTTTCTTTTTACCACCCTTTTTCCTGTAAAAATGTGAATTTATGCAGGGGCATAATTGTTAAAATGAACAAATTTGCAAAGCTAACCTCAGAACATGATGGTCTCCCAAAGTTTTCCTGCTTCAGGGAATCTAAAAAGGGTATTTTCTATAGCAGATTTTATATCTTCCTCTGCTGCGGTAGAAATCTTTCCATGCCCTGGAAGAAGTATATCAATTTTAAGGGTCTTAAGTCTTCTTAAAGAATTAAAATATTCTGCAAGGCTTCCAGAATTATAAATATTAGCAGGAGTGCCCCTGGCAAAGAGGGTGTCTCCTGAAAATAAAACCTTTTTTCTTGGTTCATAAAGGCAGATGGATCCAGAGGTATGCCCAGGGGTATGAAGGATTTTTAAAAACCAACTTCCCAAATCTAAAACATCCATGTGGTTAAGCCATAAATTAACCTTATAACCTATAACAGGTTGATCATTAACCCGACACATGGTAACCTCATCATCACCATAGATTATTTTTACAGCAGCCATTCTGTGTGATAAAATTAATGTTCTACCATTGTTTTGAAAATAAATATTCCCCCCGATGTGATCAAAGTGTTCATGAGTATTAATGACAATATCTACCTCATGGGGAGGTAGCCCTATGCTCTCAAGAGCTTCTTTAAGGAGGGGGTAATCTTTATTAGTTCCTGTATCAATAAGCACAGTTTTTTCAGCAAGGATAAGGTAGCAATGGCTTGAATTCTTCCCAGGTTTAATCTGATAAAGATCATCTAAAAGTTTAATAAATCCAGGGCCTGAAAGTTGCATGGGCTACCTCCCTGCAAATTTTAAAATTTTAATCCTACTTCAAATCCAACTCTGGTTTGAGAATCCCTGGTTGGATTTCCACCCTTTATATCTGCAAAATCCTCTTTAGCCTTAACATAACTTATTTCAGCCCTTATAAAAAAGGGATCCTTGTAATATCCAGGAGTAAAGGTCAAAGTATAACCCCTGTTATTCTCACCAAGTCCCACAAGATCAATACCACCTTTATCCTTTTTATCTTTTACATATTCAGCTCTTAAAGCCAATTTGAAGGGTGCATAATCGTAGGAAAAGTGTAAAGCACCCCCATAAGCCTTAGCAGAGTAAGGAACCTGTGCCTTCTGAGAATCTGGGGCATACACATAGAGAAGATCTCCTGCCAAAGTAAAGTTTCCTAAGGTATAACTCATAATAAGATTATATTGTTGCTTATTGGCAGGGTTAGCTGCCTCATTTGGCCTTGCATCCTTTTCAGGTATAAGAAAATTGAAAGAAAGGGAGAAATCCTTTACAGGGGTAATTCCAAGAGAACCTTCAAGGGCATAGGCTAATTTTCTTTTCCATCCACTCGGGGTATTGGAATCAACTCCCAAGGAATAATAGGCATCATTAATTCCAATTTTGGCGGAAAGAAGCTTCCAGTTATAAGAGAGCCTTATTCCATGGGTAAAGAGGGGTTGCATGTTCCAGACAAGTCCTCTCTGAAGATAATTATTCTGAAAGGTAAAGGGAGACTCATAGCCAATGATGGTTCCCATTCTTCCAGCTGAAATACTTAGACCCTCGGAAGGACTAACCTCTAAAAAGGCTAAAGGCAAAGGACTAAAAAGATCTACATTATCTGAGGTTTTATAGGTATCAAGCCCAATAACTGGAGTAGCAAAGGCTCCTCCCATAAGAGTAAAACCTAAAGGAGTTGCCTTTTTGCTTACGCTTATAAGGGTAGAGGCTATATCTATCCTTGTCTCCTTGGCATTCTCCTCAATTCGTTTTCCACTAAGTAAATAGCCACTTAAGGCACCATTAACCTCAAGCTTTCCCATTTTTTCTGTTTTAAGCTCAAAAGCCTCCGCCATACTGGTTAAAGCAAGGAAAGAGATTCCTAAAAGGAACACTTTAGTTTTCATAGTCACACCTCCCATAGTAAGTTGTTTTTTTGCCTGAAGTTTTTTGCCTGCAGAAGGGGCAGGTTGGTTTTATTCAAATTCATAGGCCCTTTCTCCATGCTGAGAAAGATCAAGTCCTGAAAGTTCCTCTTCTTCTGAGACTCTAAGACCTGTTATAACCTTTATTACAAGAAGGATTATACCTGTCGCAATAAGATCATAGATCAAAACCACGAACACAGAGAGAGCCTGTATCCATAATTGAGAGGGATTTCCATAAAGAAGACCTTTACCTGCAGAATTAACAGAGGGATCTGCCAGAAGACCAGTAAGTAGAGCTCCAAGAATTCCTGCAATTCCATGAATTCCAAAGACATCCAAGGCATCATCATAACCCAGGGCTGGCTTAATTTTGGCCACTGCAAAGTAAGGTAGGAAACCTGCCAAAATTCCAATAATGATAGCCCCAAGTAGATTTACAAAACCTGCTGCTGGGGTTATAGCTACAAGCCCGGCTACTGCTCCAGAGCAAAAGCCAAGTAAAGTAGCTTTTCTTGTAAAGATCTTTTCTGTTAACATCCAGGTTATGGCTGCAAGAGCGGTTGCGGTATTAGTATTAAGTAAAGCTATGGCTGCAAGAGCATTTGATGCAACTGCTGATCCGGCATTAAATCCAAACCAGCCAAACCAAAGAAGCCCTGTGCCAATAGCTACCAATGTAAGATTATGCGGTTTTAAGATAGGATCCTTTCTTTTTCCAAGGAAGAGCGCTCCTACAAGACCAGCTATACCAGCATTTATGTGCACTACAGTTCCTCCTGCAAAATCAAGGGCAGATAGCTTGGCCAGAAACCCTCCACCCCAGACCCAATGTGCAACAGGCACATAAACAAAGCTAAACCAAAGAATAGTAAAAAGCACCCAGGCAGAAAATTTCATTCTCTCAATGTATGATCCACTAATTAAGGCAACTGTAATTGCTGCAAAAGTAAGTTGAAACCCTACAAAAAGATATTCAGGAATGGTCCCATTTAGACTTTCCATAGTGACCCCATGCAGTAGAAACTTAGACAAAGACCCTATTACCCCTCCTATATCTCCATTAAAGGCAAGAGAATAACCATAAAGCACCCAGAGAAAGGAGACTATAGCATAGGCTATAAAAGACATAACTATAGTATTGAGGACATCCTTTTTTTTGGAGAGCCCTCCATAAAAAAGGGCAAGACCAGGAATGGTCATAAGGACAACCAGAGCCGTTGAGACTAACATCCAGGCAGTATCCCCGCTATTTAGTTTTGGAGTCTGCGCCTCTTCAGCCAGACTCTCCCCAAAAGTAAGAAGAAGTGCCAACAAAGACAGTATCCCCCTTTTAAACATAAGCTCCCTCCTTTTTAAGATTTTTGATTTTAAAGACTTTTAAAAGAAGTTTTTAAACAGCCTTTTCGCCTTTTTCCTTGGTTCTGATTCTTATGACCTCTTCAACAGGAGAAATAAAAATCTTTCCATCTCCGATTTTTCCGGTATAGGCACTTTCAAGGATGGCGGATACCACTTGCTCAACCTGATCATCTCTAACCACCACCTCAATCTTGATCTTGGGTAAGAAATCTACCTTAAGTTCTTGTCCTCTGTAAACTTCAAGTTGCCCCCTCTGTTCACCAAAACCTTTGACCTCGGTAATGGTCATCCCTCCAATTCCTACCTTGACAAGGGCTTCCTTGACATCATCAAGTTTAAAGGGCTTAATAATGGCTGTTATCTTTTTCATCTCTTTTCCCCCCTTTCCAAAGGATTTATTTAAAATTAATCAAAATTCATACCTATTTTATAAAATAAGAAATCCTTAAAAATTAAGGTTTTGCAAGGAAGGGACATTTTCTTTCCCTGTATTATTTGTTAACATGTTAACAATTTTGCAAAAAACTAATATCCAAAGGGGGATTTTAAAGGAATTATAAAAATTTTGATAAAGGGGGGAAATTTAGTAGCGAGTTACAGGGATATTGTATTTTTTGATGCGATAATCCAGCTGTCTTAAGGTTAAACCAAGTAATTTTGCTGCCCTTGATTTTACATAACCTGTCTTTTCAAGGGCCTTAACGATCTCCTCTTTCTCTTTATCCTCTATGAAAGAGGGAAGGGGAGGTTCCTTTTCATGAGAGGTAATACCCTTTAAAA
This sequence comes from Caldimicrobium thiodismutans, assembly GCF_001548275.1. GTDB lineage: Bacteria > Desulfobacterota > Thermodesulfobacteria > Thermodesulfobacteriales > Thermodesulfobacteriaceae > Caldimicrobium > Caldimicrobium thiodismutans. The sequence continues at coordinate 1,363,682 of NZ_AP014945.1, read as the reverse complement.
TATAACCAGGAAGATCCGTGGGCAGAATCACTCCCTCTGAGAGAATTACAAGACGCTCTATCAGGTTTTCAAGCTCTCGCACATTTCCGGGCCAGGGATATTTCTTGAAAATTTCTATAACCTCTGGAGATAAAAAAACCTCTTTTTCATATCTTCGGTTAAATTTATATAGAAAATACTCAGCAAGGAGAGGGATATCCTCTTGCCTTTCCCGTAAAGGTGGCAGATGTAAGGTTATTACATTTAGTCTATAATAAAGATCCTCTCTGAAATGGCCCTCTTTGATTAACTCCTCAAGAGGACGGTTGGTTGCAGCAATAATCCGGACATCAACTTTTATGGGTTCTTCCCTTCCAAGCTTTTCTATTTCTCTTTCTTGAAGGACCTTAAGAAGCTTTGGCTGTAAGGCCAGTGGAAGATCTCCGATTTCATCAAGAAAGATGGTGCCCCCATCGGCAAGCTCAAATTTTCCCTTTTTGGAGGTAAAGGCCCCGGTAAATGCTCCTTTTTCATACCCGAAGAGTTCAGCCTCAAGTAGGGTTTCTGGAATGGCTGCACAGTTTACTGCTACAAAGGGTTTGTTTTTTCTTGGACTCAAAAAATGAATAGCCTTGGCTATGAAGCTTTTTCCTGTTCCACTCTCACCAGTAATTAATACATTAGCGGTGGTTTGGGCTACCTTTTTCACAAGCTTAATGAGATTCTGAATAGCCAGAGATTTGCCAATAATTCCTTCCTGTCCAAAATTTTCATATAAGGTTTGCGTAAGAAGTTTCTTTTCCTCCTCCCAAAAAGCCCTTTCCTGAGAATGTTTTTTATTAATTAGATAGGTTATGGAAATAAAAGTGCCTAAAGTCTGAAGAAGTTCTAAGGCCTTTTCTTTTGACTCCCCTTCTTTGAATTTTTTAAAGACCCCAAAGACTCCAAGCACTTGATCTGCTGTTTTTAAAGGCACTGCAAGAAAACTCGTTCCCCTTTCCACAACATCCTTTAGCCCCAGCTTATTGAGATAGCCCTTTTCTTCAAGATCCTGAAGAAGGACAGGAAGCTCATTCTTAAAAACCTTTCCCACCATTCCTTCGCCTTTTTTAAAGATAGCTCTTCTGATCTGTTCTTTGGTAAGGCCAAAGGCAGATACTATTTTCAAAGTCTGAGACTCAGGATCAAAAAAGGAGATAAAACTATGCCGGACATCCCAATAGGAATAAAGTATTTTTAAGACTTCATTTAAGGCGGACTCAAAAGAAGGGGCCTTGACTAAGGCTTCACCAATTTTTGAAGTTAACATATTTTTAGCCTGCCCCTCCTGAAAAAAGGGGCAGGTTTAATTACTACTTAGAGAATAGGTAAATATTTTGCAATTTCGTATTCGGTAACTCTAATTCTATAATCATCCCATTCCATTTTCTTGCTGGTTATAAGCTGATTAAAAATGTGATCTCCCAGGGCCTCTCTGAGGACTTCACTTTTTTCCGCATATTCAATAGCCTCAATCAAACTTCCAGGAAGCTCTTCTATACTTAGCGCTTTTCTTTCCTCAGGATCCATATGATAGACATCCCTTTCAACAGGCTCAGGAAGTTGATATTTATTTTCAATGCCCTTTAGACCAGCTGTAAGCATGGTTGCGAAGGCAAGATAGGGATTGCAGGCAGGATCAGGGGATCTCAATTCAATACGGGTTGCCTTCTCTTTTCCAGGTTTATACATGGGAACCCTGATAAGGGCAGAGCGATTTCTTCTTGCCCAGCAAATATAAACTGGAGCCTCATAACCAGGCACAAGTCTTTTGTAAGAATTAATCCATTGATTTAAAACAAGGGTAATCTCTTTAATATGTTTTAAAAGGCCTGCTGTATATTGTTTCGCTGTTTCAGAAAGATGATACTTGTCATTGGGATCAAAGAAGGCGTTTTTGTCACCGATAAATAGACTCTGATGGGTATGCATACCACTTCCATTCTCACCAAAGATGGGTTTGGGCATAAAGGTGGCATGAAGTCCATATTTTCTGGCAATCTCTTTAACGGTTACCTTATAGGTCATAACAATATCTGCCATCTCAAGGGCATCGGCAAATCTCAAGTCTATCTCATGCTGAGAGGGAGCAACCTCATGATGGGAATATTCAACTCTTATCCCCATGGATTCAAGGGCAAGAATAGTGTCCCTTCTTAAATCTTCGGCTGCATCCATAGGGTAATCAAAGTAGCCACCTTCATCTAAGATCTCAGGGCACCTATCAGACTTAAAGTAGAAGAACTCAAGCTCAGGCCCAAGATAAAAATGGGTAAACCCCATTTTTTTCATTTTCTCAAGGGCCCTTTTCAGGGCATACCTGGGATCCCCTTGATAAGGAGTCCCATCGGGATTGAGGATGTCACAAAACATTCTGGCAACAGCCTTTTCCTTTGGCCTCCAGGGAAGAAGAGTAAAAGTAGAAGGATCAGGAACTGCTACCATATCGGACTCATCAATCCTTGCAAAACCCTTAATAGAAGAACCATCAAAACCCATACCCTCTTCAAAAGCCCCTTCAAGCTCATCCACATGAATGGCAAAGCTTTTTAACTGACCAAGAATGTCCACAAACCAAAGCCTGATAAATCGGACATCATACTTTTTACAAAGCTCCATCACATCCTTAGCATCTCTTGGCTTTTCCATCATACCTATACCCCCTTAATAATTTTTTACTTGTTTTATCCAAGCAAAAATCATGCCACTCAGTCTTAACCCCTCTGAAGATACAGGAAGACTAACAAAATAAGGTTACTCCTAAACACTAAATAAACATTTTTGTGAATTTCAAAAATCATTGCACATTTTTGTAAAAGTGTTAATCTTTAGACATGCGAATTTTAGAAAGAAAAAATGCAGAACTTCTTGCCCTTTTTGAGGTAAGTAAGGTTTTAAGTTCTTCCTTTGAAATTAAGAAAAATCTCTATCAAGCCATGAAACTCCTCTCGGACTACCTTGATTTGCGTAGAGGCACCATTACTCTCCTTGACCTGAAAACCGGTGAGCTTAGGATTGAGGTTGCTTATGGATTAACGCCAGAACAGATTGCCAAAGGAAGATACAAGATTGGAGAAGGCATTGTAGGTAAAGTGGTTGAGATTGGAGAGCCAATGGTAGTCCCTGACATAGGGAAGGAACCCCTTTTTCTTAATCGCACAGGGGCCCGCATTGAAAAAGATAACATCTCCTTTTTATGTGTCCCCATAAAATTTAAACAAGAAGTCTTAGGGGTTCTCTCTGTTGATCGCATCTTTGATGAAAGTATCTCCTTTGAAGAAGACCTGAGAGTTCTTGAAATTGTTGCTACTTTAATTGCTCAGGTCTTAAAGCTTTATCAAGCCTTTTATGAAGAAAGATCAAGAAGAGAGGAGCTTGAACACGAGTTAAAAGACCGCTATGCCTTTCAAAATATAATCTATGGAAGCTCTGTGATGAAGGAGATTTTAAAGTCCGCTCTAAAGGTAGCTGGCACAAAAGCTACTATCCTCTTAAGAGGAGAGTCTGGAACCGGGAAAGAATTACTGGCTAAGGCCATTCATTTTTCTTCTCCGCGGGCTAAAAATCCCTTTGTAGCCATTAATTGCGCAGCTATTCCTGAAACCCTTCTTGAGGCTGAACTCTTCGGGTATGAAAAAGGAGCCTTTACCGGGGCCTTTACCTCCAAAAAGGGAAAATTTGAGCTTGCCGATGGGGGCACCATCTTTCTTGATGAAATCGGGGATCTTCCCCTCTCTTTACAGGCCAAAATCTTAAGGGTATTACAGGAACAGAGTTTTGAAAGATTGGGAGGCACCAAAAGTATTAAAGTAGATGTCCGTATTATTGCCGCTACCCACAGAAATCTTGAAGAAATGGTTAAAGAGGGGGAGTTCAGAGAAGATCTTTACTGGCGTCTTAATGTGGTTCCTCTTTTTATCCCCCCACTCAGAGAAAGACCTGAAGACATCCCCTTATTAATTGACCACTTTCTCAAAAAATTCAACCAACTCTATGAAAAAAACCTGAGGGTCCATCCTGAAGCAGTTGAAAGACTCCTAAATTATCCCTTTCCTGGAAATGTAAGGGAACTTGAAAATCTACTGGAAAGGCTCATTCTCCTTTCGGAAAAGGACTGGATAGATGTAGAGGATGTAGATAGGGTTTTAAAACTTAAGGATTCCTCTATGAAGACCCTTCCTATAGAAGGACAAACCAGAATCAACCCATCTAAAAAAGGCGGGCTCTTATGCGAGCTTGAGGAGCTGGAAAGAGAAAGAATAATAGCAGTGCTAAAGGCCTGCAATTTTAATCAAAGTAAGGCTGCTAAAGAACTCGGGATAACCCGCAGACAACTTAACTATAGAATTCAAAAATATCTCAAAAATTTCCTCTAATTGGAGAAAAAATCTCCATTGACTTTCTCACCAGTATTATTAGGATAAACACTTGAAAGCTTTAAATAGTTAAAAATTTTTATTCTGGAGGTGATTTATGGAGGAACTCTCTCGGCTTAGCAGGAGAGACTTTTTAAAGATTTGCACTTTGATTACTGCTACCATGGGGCTTCCACATAACTTTGTTGAGCGTGTTGAGGCAGCGGTTAAGACTCCTAAAAAACCTACAGTTATCTGGCTAAACTTTATGGAGTGCACAGGATGCACAGAGACCCTTTTGCGTTCTTCTCACCCACCTCTGGGAAGATTTCTCCTTGAAATTATCAATCTTGAGTATCATGAAACTATTATGGCAGGAGCTGGAGCTCAGGCAGAAGCGGCTTTAGAAAAGGCTATGAAGGCTTATAAAGGGGAATATATTCTTGTTGTGGAAGGTGCTGTTTCCACCAAAGATGGGGGAATTTATTGCCAAATCGGTGGGAAACCAGCTATCAATATTTTAAAGGAAGTAGCTAAGGATGCCAAATTAGTAATTGCATACGGGACTTGTGCCACCTTTGGAGGAATTCAGGCTGCCTCCCCTAATCCTACTGGAGCAGTCGGAGTTTCAGAGGTCATTGGCACAGGCAAACTCATCAATATCTCCGGTTGTCCCCCTAATCCATATAACCTTTTATCAACTGTTGCCTATCTCTTGACCTTCAATAGGCCCCCTGAGATGGATGAATATTATAGGCCTCGCTTTGCTTATGGAAGGAGAATTCACGATCATTGCGAGAGAAGACCTCACTTTGATGAGGGTAGATTTGCTGAATCCTTTGGGGATGACGGTCATAGAAAGGGCTACTGTCTTTACAAATTAGGATGTAAGGGCCCCGTTACTTATGCCAACTGCATGACTCTCAAGTTCTGTGATATTGGAGCCTGGCCTATTGGAGCAGGACATCCATGCCTTGGATGCACTGAGCCTCATTTCTGGGACAGAATGACACCCTTTTATGAACACCTTCCTAAGGTAACTATTCCTGCTGGAGAGGGTATTGTTGCTGATGCAGAAAAGATTGGCTCCTATGCCATTGCAGGTGCAGGTATTGCTATAGGAGTGCATGCCGGAGCGGGGCTTGTTAAAAGGTGGATAAAGGGTAAAAAACCTTCTGAAACCTTTGTAGAAACTGAAAAGAAGGAGGGCTAAAAGATGGCTCAAAAGATCACCATAGATCCCATTACTCGTATTGAAGGACATTTAAGAATTGATGTAGAAATTGAGGGGGGAAAGGTTAATAATGCCTGGGCCTCAGCTCAGATGTGGAGAGGTATTGAGGTTATTTTAAAAGGGAGAGATCCTAAGGATGCCTGGATGTTTACCCAAAGATTTTGCGGAGTCTGCACAACTGTGCATGCCATTGCCTCAGTAAGGGCTGTTGAAAATGCCTTGAATATGGAAATCCCTCTCAATGCCCAGTTTGTGCGGAACCTCATTCTTTGTGCTCACGGGATTCATGACCACATTGTCCATTTTTATCATCTATCCGCCCTTGATTGGGTTGATGTCCTTTCTGCCCTTAAGGCTGATCCCAGGAAAACAGCAGAACTTGCTCAGGCTATTTCTGACTGGGAGGGAAATAGCGAAACCTATTTTAAAGAGGTTAAAGATAAGCTTTCAGCTTTTGTAGGAAGTGGCCAGCTTGGGCCTTTTTCCTCTGGATACTGGGGACATCCCCAGATGAAGCTTCCTCCTGAGGTAAATCTTTTGGCTGTAGCACACTATCTTTCTGCCCTTGATTATCAATATAAAGCTAATCAAGTGGTGGCTATCTTTGGAGCAAAAACCCCTCATATTCAGACAGTTGTTGTAGGAGGAGTTGCTCTGGCTATTAATCCAGATAATCCAGCTACACTTAACATGGAAAGATTAATGTATGCCAGAGAGCTTCTTCTTCAAGTCAAAGAATTTGTGCAGAAAGTTTATCTTAATGACGCTATAGCCCTTTCTGCCCTTTATCCAGATTGGTTTGACATTGGCAAGGGTATAACTAACTACTTAGCGGTGCCTGATTTACCCCTTGACACTAAGGGAATAAAATTTGATCTACCTGGCGGAACTATCTTTCACGGTGACCTCTCTACTTATAAAGCCATTACAAGCTTTGATGATCCCTATTTCAGAGATAATGTATCAGAAAGCGTGATTCACTCCTGGTATAAGAATATCGGGTCCAAACACCCCTGGGAAGGAGACACTGTTCCTGAATATACTGGTTTCAAAGAGAATGAGAAATACTCCTGGGCAAAGGCTCCTCGTTTTAAAGGAGAACCTATGCAGGTTGGTCCTCTGGCTCAGATTCTTATGGGTGTTGCAAGTAAGCACGAATTGACTATGAAGTGGTTGAATTATGCCCTTGAAAAATGTTCGGCTCTTGCTAAAAAACCCATAACTGTTGATAAGCTTCATTCAACTATGGGAAGACATCTTGCAAGGGCAGTAAGATGTGCCATGCTCGCTGATCTTGCTTTGAAACACTTAGATCTTCTCACTCAAAATATCACTAAGGGAGATCTTGAGATTTATCCTTATAGAACGGGGCTAAGATTTCCTGAAGGGGAAATTAAAGGTTTTGGCTTTCATGAGGCCCCTCGTGGAACCCTTTCACACTGGGTAGTTATTAACAAAGGAAAGATTAAAAATTATCAAGCTGTAGTTCCCTCTACCTGGAATGTAAGTCCAAGGGATGAAAAGGGCAAACGCGGTCCCTATGAAGAATCCCTCATAAATAATCCTATAGTTAAACCTGAGCAACCTCTTGAGGTCTTAAGAACCATTCATTCTTTTGATCCATGCATTGCCTGTGCAGTCCATATCTATGACAAAAGCAAAAAGGAGATTACCCGTGTAAAAGTCCTTTAAAGGAGGAAATCTATGAAAGTAGAACCAAGACTTTATAAAAGGGTTTTTGTCTGGAGCTGGGCCTTAAGGCTTTTTCATTGGACCTTTGCCTTTTCAACAGCAGCCCTTATTCTGACAGGTCTTTACATCCATAATCCCCCAGTAACAACTACCTGGGCAGAATTCAGGCCCTCCTTCCTTATGGCAACTCTGCGATACTATCACTTCATAGCTGCCTATTTCTTTATGTCTGCTGTTCTCTTAAGAATTTATCTTCTCTTTTTTGGAAATAAATATGAGAGAGCCAAGGATTTTCTACCTGTAAATAGAGAAAATCTTATTTCTTTTTGGCGAAGTTTAAAATTTTATCTCTACATTACCGATGAGCATGAATGGAGAATTGGACATACGGTTTTGGCAGGAGTCATGTATAGCATTATATTCTTTTCAGCTCTTCTTATGACTGTAACAGGTCTCTATCTCCTTTACCCGGATGTGAGTATTATCAAAAAATTAGGAGTTTTCCTCTTTGGTTCTGTTCAGATGGCTCGTTTTCTCCATTATCTCTTTCACTGGATCTTTACCTTCTTTGTCCTTGTGCATATTTATATTGCTATTTGGAACGACTTTAAGGCCCCGGAGGCTATTATTTCTGGAGCCTTTTCAGGATCAAAGTTTTTACCAGTTGATGTGGTAGAAAAAGAAATTAAGAAAGAGACCCCTTATATTTAAAATAGGCAAGACAGGCTCCCTCTGAGGAAACCATACAGGGGCCAATGGGGGTGCCTGGAGTGCAAAGCTTTCCGAAAAGTTTACACTCCTTAGGTTTAGCCTTCCCTTGAAGGATTATCCCACAAAGACAACCCTTGGAGACTTCACTGATATCTGGAATTTCAAATATTCTTTCTCCATCCCAGGCCTCATATTCCTCCTTAAGGGCAAGCCCGCTAAAAGGTATATCTCCAAGGCCTCTCCAGGGAAAGTTTTTCCTTACTTTAAAAACCCTGCCCATTAATTCCTTAGCTTTCTGGTTTCCTTCACAGGTCACAGCCCTTGTATAGGCAATAAAAACCCCATTTTCTCTTTGAAAAATCTTTTCCACAAGCAATTTAAGGGCTAAAAGCATATCTAAAGGTTCAAAACCCGAGATTACCATGGGAAGATTGAATTTTGCTGTCACCCCTTCATAGGCCTTTGCTCCAATAATAGCAGAAACATGTCCTGGCCCAATTATTCCATCTATATAAACCCCATTTTTCTTAAAGATATAATTGAGAATAGCAGGAGTAAGCAGGTGATTGGAAATTACTTTTAAATTTGGAATTTTCTCAGCCTTAGTAATCTCTAAAAGAAAGGCGGTAGCAGGTGTTGTGGTCTCAAAACCAATAGCAAAAAAAACTACAAGCTTAGAAGGGTTAGTCTTAGCAATCTTTAGTGCTTCCATAGCATTAGAAAGCATGCGAATATCTTTTCCCGCAGCTCTTAGAGAAAGGAGAGAAATTCCCTCTGAGTTTGGAATCCTTAAAAGATCTCCATAAGTAGTAAAAATGACATCCTTCTCCTGGGCAACTTTTAAGGCCAACTCAAGTCTATTCAAACTCAAAACACAAACAGGACATCCCGGGCCGTGAAAAAATTCTACCTCAGGACTCAAGGCCACATCAAGCCCATATTTTAAAAGGCTATGCGTATGACCTCCACAAAATTCCATGATCCTTACAGGTTTTTCAACCTCTTTAAGAAGATCTTTTATCTGGCTGAGGAGTTTTTTAACTAAGGTATGCTTCTTTGAGAGCTTAAGGAGAGTCTTCACTGAAGAGATCATGATAATTTTTCAAAGTCTCAAAGGCTAAAGTTTCATCCACCTTTTGTATTGCAAAGCCAACATGCACAAGCACCCAGTCTCCTGGTTTAAGAGGTTCCCCGATAAGAGAAATATAAATCTCCTTGGTTACTCCATCCACAGAGGCTTTGGCTGTAAAAGGCCCGGTTATTTCCAGAATCTGATAGGGATAGGCCAAACACATCTTATTTTATCTCCTTAGAATTTTTATAAACATGCCAGATCCTTTGAAAGGTAGTTAAATGCGTAAAGAAGGCAAGAATAGTCAGACATAAAAAAATGGAGTCCAGAATAAGGGAGATTATAATCAGCGTAAGTCTTTCAAATCTGGTAAGGAGCCCGACCTTGCAAGCTATTCCAACCCCTTCGGCTCTGGCTCGCGTATAACTAACCATTAAAGAACCAGTGATACCAAGAAAGGAAAGCAAAATCCCCGAAACAGAGCCTTTGAGCATAAAATAATAGGTTAGAGCAAGAAAAAGAAATATCTCGCCATATCTATCCATAGTGGAGTCAAGAAAAGCTCCAAAAGCTGTCACCTTCTTAGCAGTTCTGGCCAGTAATCCATCCACCGCATCAAGGGGAGCAAAGATGAGCAAAACAAGGCCTGCCACTAAAAACCTCCCCTGCGCAATGAAAAAGGCACTAATGATAAAACCCAAAAAACAGAGAAGGGTTATCACATTGGGATGCACATTGAGATTCACAAGAACCTTTACTAAGGGTAAAAGTAGGGGCTCTGTTGAAAGCTTTATCCTTTCTGTAAGACTCATTCTACTCATATTTTTTTCTCTCAAGGACTCTATATTGAAGGGCCTCAGATAAATGTTCTTTTCTTATTATTTCACATTCTGAGAGATCTGCAATAGTGCGAGCAACTTTTAAGATTTTATGCACTCCTCTTGCGCTTAGCCCAAGCCTTTCAAGGGCTTTAATCAAAAAATCCTCTGCTCCGGTCTCAAGTCTGCAAAACCGCTTGATTTCCTTGGGTTTTAAATGGGCATTTAATTTAAGTGCAGTTCCATAGCGCTTTTCTTGAATAGCACGGGCCTTCATAACTCGCTCCCGTATCTTTTCAGATGTCTCACCAGATGGATTTTCTTCCCTTAAGATCTCTTTAACCTCAACAGGAGGGACCTCAACATGAAGGTCAATTCTATCCACAATAGGGCCAGAAAGTTTGGAACGGTATTTTTTGATCTCCTGAAAGGTGCACTGACAGGCCCTGGTTGGATGCCCAAGATAACCACATCTGCAGGGATTCATAGCAGCAATCAGCATAAACTTAGCTGGATAGGTAACTGTAAAGGCCGCCCGGGTAATGGTGACTCTTCCATCTTCAAGAGGCTGTCTAAGGGCTTCAAGGACATCTCTTCTAAATTCAGGAAACTCATCTAAAAAAAGAACCCCATTATGAGCAAGACTAACCTCTCCTGGTTTGGGGAAGGTCCCTCCACCAATAAGTCCTGCCTCAGAGATATTAAAATGAGGGTTTCGAAAGGGTCTTTCCTGAATAAAGGGTTTCTCTGAAGTTAAAAGACCTGCCACTGAATAGATCTTGGTTGTCTCTAAGGCCTCTTCATAAGTAAGGGGAGGAAGGATTCCAGGTAATCTACTTGCAAGCATAGTTTTTCCAGCACCTGGCGGCCCAAGAATTAAAAGATTGTGCCCCCCAGCAGCAGAGATCTCAAAGGCTCTTTTGGCTAAGGCCTGACCATGAACCTCGCTAAAATCTCCCATTATCCCTTGAGAAGATCCAAAATCTAAGGGCTCAGGGCTATAAATTGGTTCACTCCCAAATTTAATATAATCAAAGACCTCACGGAGATGCCTAAACCCTCGTATTTTAAAATCCTTTACAAGAAAAGCCTCCCTGAGGTTTTCTACCGGTATCAGAATCTCCCTAAGTTTAAGCTCCTTGGCCTTAAGCACAAAGGGCAATATTCCCCGGACTCCCTTTAAAGTTCCATCTAAGGAAAGCTCACCTACCATGGCAAGCCCGCTTAATCTCTCCTTCTCAATCAACCCATCTCCTGAAAGGATTCCAAAGGCAATAGCCAAATCAAAGCCTGTGCCTTCTTTTTTCAGATCAGCAGGTGAAAGATTAATAATTATCTTTTGCATAGGGAAATCAAAGCCTGAATTTATGAGGGCCGAGCGGATTCTTTCTCTGGATTCTTTGATACTGCTATCAGGAAGCCCCACAATGGTTATCCCGGGAAGCCCTCTTGAAAGATCAACCTCAACCTCAACAGGAATTGCTTCAAGACCATACAAAGAAAAGGAAAGGATCTTACTGAGCATTTTTACTATAAAACAAAAAAGAGGACCCAAGATTTATCCCGGGCCCTCTTGAATAAAAAGAATCTTGAATAAATATCTCTGGTTTAGCCACCAATAAATTGCATAAACTTGGGAAGCACTGGGTTGGCATAAAGTAAAATCAAGGCGATAACCAGAGCGTAAATAACCTGTGTTTCAACAAGAGCAATACCAAGAATCATTGTAACTGTAAGCTTTCCAGCAAGCTCTGGATTTCTGGCAATACCCTCGCAGGCTCCAGCAGTGGCCTGACCGATACCGATACCGCATCCAAGAGCCCCAAGTCCCACACCAATTCCTGCAGCCAAAATAATGGCTGAATAAATACCAAAACCAGTCTGAAGCTTGTCTCCTGCAACCTTAGCAACCTCCTCGGCTAATGCAGGATGAGTCAAAGCAAGGGAAACAAAAAGCATGGCTAAAAGAATCAACCACTTCCTCATTCCACACCTCCTTAAAATTAAAATTTTTTCTATATTTTTATCAGAAGGTCTCAACCCCCCTGATAAATCCTTTATTAGTGATGCTCCTCCACTGCTCCTGCAAAATATACTAAGCTCAAAAGAACAAAAATAAAGGTCTGAATAAATCCTACCGCCACTCCAAGAATCATAACCGGTAGAGGAGCAAAAAATTTCCCTCCAAGCATGGTGAGTATTCCAAGAAGTATTTCCTTAGAGAGAAGGTTTCCAAATAAACGGAAGGAAAGAGAAAGAAGTCTTCCCAGATGACTAAATATCTCGGCAGGAAGCATAAGAGGAATGAGCCAGGGCATAGGTCCAAGGAAATCCTTAAAATAAGCCAATCCCTTGTATTTTAGGCCTAAATAATGATAATAAATAATTGTAATTAAAGTTAATCCCATAGTTACATTGATATTGGCAGTTGGTGACATAAATCCTGGTATAAGCCCTAAAAGATTACTGAAAAGGATATAAAGGGAATAGGTGGTGATCAGGGGAAAGACCGTAGGCATAAGTTTATCAAACTTATCATGAGGAAGATTGCTCTTGGTAAACTCATAAATATTTTCAACCAAAAATTCCCATACATTCTGAAAGGCTCCCGGCAGAAAATCCCTTTTGGATCTGGCAACAAGGGCGAGAATCAAAATAATTCCAATCACAAAATAGCTGTGCACCATATGTGGAGCTAAAAGTTGTGCCAACACTCCATACTTATCTGCCTCTTCATAATAGTGCCACCCGGAAGGGAGGCCAAGCTTTTCAAGAATCAAACAGAGAAATAAAATGGGATGCTCCATCTTTTACCCCCTTTAAAAACTTTCTTTTTTTCTCAACCAAAATCTTATCATTACTACAAAAATCTGAAAATAAATCAAGGTAAATCCCAGAAGTAAAAAAACAGGATGTAGCCCTAACCTTGTTATTAAAAAATAAAAAATTATCCCTATGGCAAGGAGTCGTAAATAAACTTTTATCAGAAAAAGGGTGCGCTCTCTTTGATATGGCCTATCAAGACAACTCATCACATTTTGATAAACCCGGGCCAGCAACTCCCCTCCCTCTTTTTTTAAGGTTAAAAAATTAAGATATGCTAAGGCTGCGCCTAATAAAAAGGACAAAAAAAGCTTTAAATCCTGAAAAACTATGAGCACCCCTAAGGATCCCGTTGCTAAACTAAGAAACATAAAAAGTGAAAGCTCTTTAAAAAAACTATTCCCCTTTTCTCTCGTCTTTTCCAACATCCTTCATGCGCCTTTTACTGTAATATAAAAGATTTTTAATCCCTCCCACAGCCCCAAGGATTATAAAAATAGTTGTAAGCCAGGGAGAAGTTTTTCCCTTTAAAAGCTTCTCCTCTATAAGCCAGCCTGTTATAGCCCCTGCCAATATAGAACCAATTACTGCAACCCCTATGGTTAAACTCTCACCAAGAACGGTGAGCAAAAATTTTAAATTACTTTCTTTCTGTTTTTTCAATGTAAGCTATTTTATGGACTTTTAAGAAATTAATCAAAGTCCATTTTTTAACATAATCTGGCATAAGTGGGTTTAAACTTTTCTTTTTAAAAATTTACAACTCTTTTTTGTAGCTTTTCATCTCTTTTCACCCTGAAATATTCCTTTACCTGTTCAACAAAGGCCTCAAGCCTCATTCTTACTCCCATAGACCTCTGTCCATCACAGGGCACGGTTAAGATGGGAAGTCTCTCTCCGGTCTCCTCGCGCATCCTCTTTAAGATAGCAGACTGCACATTGCCCGGCATACAGGCAAAGGGAATTACATTGATCATACCAGACACCTCTTTTTCCATATACTCAACTGCTTTACCAATGGAGAGCATGACCTCCCCCCCTTCATAGTCTGGATGAACAAATCGCATAGCATATCTTTCAAGGGTCTCAATAGTTGGATCCTTAGCCCTGTCTGTTAACAGATCCTCAACCTGTCTTATAAAGCGCTCTTCCTCTTTAAACTGGAATTGATTCTCAATAATAAACTTAAAGGTAGTTCCAATCATTCCCATTTTCTTTGACCATTTTTTGGAGATATAATTTATAAAATAAATCCACTCACTAACTGGTGGAAGGAGCACTTCAAGACCCATGTCCTCAAGGGTGCGATAAAGATTTTCATTAGCAAATGTGTTATTTCGCACATAGATTTCCCCCACAACGCCAACTACAGGCAGTTCCTCACTTTTTTGAGGAATTCTTGCCATGGCCTCCTTGGCCTCAAGAAGCACAGGAATCAAGTCCCTCCTCTCTTCAATAGCCTTTTCAAGTTCAGACAGGGCCCTTTGATAGACCCTTTCAACATCAGACTTATTTAGGGCGTAGGGCCTAACTTTCCTTAAAAGCTTATCCAAAATATCAACGGCAACCACACCCTTCCAGGCAATCTTTGTAAAGTCCCTTCCAGCTACACCCAGATCGTCATAAAACTCCACATCCTGCTGTGGGGAATAGACAGGAAGATTTGTAATCCCAAGATCTCTTAAAATCTTGCGGTGAAGCCTGTTATATTGACCAAACCTGCAAGGACCAGAGCCATCGGGCATAAAAAAGACGCTCTTTTCCGGATCAAAGTCTGGCCGATTAACAAGTTTTAAGAGATCACCGGTAGTAAGAATGGTGGGATAACATTCCTTGCCAGAGGTCCACTTTCTTCCAAGTTCTAAGGACTCCTCATCTGGTTCAGGCAAGGCCTCAGCCTTTACTCCGCAAGCCCTGAAAGCTGCAGCAAGAGCCCTTGCATGATCACTCATGTGAGGAATATAAATAGTCCTTCCTTCAGAGGGCATGATTTTCTGGCGATTAAAGGTTCTACCAAGAGGATAAATCTTTTTCTTACCCTGCAGGCTATCCACAAAGGCCTCAAGCCTTGTAACTACACCAGCCTCGGCACTATGTTCATCCACCTCTATCTCAATAAAGGGTTTCCCTGCCAGTAATTCCTCAAAAAAGTGGGCTATAAAAGAATCAGGCCCGCAGGAAAAGTTGGTAAAATAAAGGGGAAAAAGATTAGGGGTCTCCCGGATAAACTGAGCCGCAAGCAAAAACCTCTGTCCATATTCCCAATACATTCCCTCAAGAATATCTCTATCTTTAACCTCCTCCAAGGGAAGCATATCTACCGGAAGGCCAAGGAGTCCCAGTTTACGGATCTTGTGATGAATAGCCAGATTTGCCCCTGGATCAAAGGCATTATAAGGTCTTCCCACAATCACAAGAACAGTTTCTCCTGAGAACTCTTGCAAAAGCTCCTTACCTCGCTTTTTAAGCCAATTATGAAATTCCTCTTGAGCAGATTCAGCAAGTCTCCAGGCCCTTTTTGCCCTCTCTTCAGAGACACCCAGCATTTTAGCAAGCCTTTTTATTTCCTCATTCAGCACAAAACCAGGTCTACCAAGGTGAAAGACTGGAGCAATAACTCTTGCCCCCACAGCCTTAAAATTGATACTGGCTGGACTAATCCAGGGAAGACTCTGCACCCAAGGGCAAATCTTTCCCAACTTTGCCTCTTCCACCTCTGGTGGAAGATCAGTAATCTGGGGAAGAAAGATGTTTTTAACCCCTAAGTCTAAAAGGGTCTTAACCTGACCTAAGGCAATTTTAACAGGAAAACATGGTTCAGCCGGGGCAAGTTCACATCCCTTTTTAATGATCTCCTTTGAGGTGGGGGGAGAGAGAAAGACCTGGAAACCAAGCTCTTGAAAAAAAGTCGCAAAAAGGGGAAGCCACTCAAAGAACTGCAGGGCCCTGGGTATACCAATTATATCTTCTGAAGATAAATCCTCTCCCTCTGGAAGGCTTTTTAAATAAGATAAAAGTTTTGCCTCTCTTTCTAAAGTTGGATTGGGGACTCTTTCATCAGGTTTTCGGTGATCAAGTTCATAACGATCGCACCTTCCCCCATAAAAATAAGGCTGGGATTGGTCAATGGTAACCTTGTGAATCTCACACTGATTGGGACAATACCTGCACTCAAAGGTAGAAATAAAATAATTTACCTTTTCAAGGTCAAAGCCTTTAAATCTGCTTTCGCCTCTGGTTTCAGCCTTAGCCAGCAGAGCTACACCAATAGCTCCAGTTACTTCATTATTAGGTGGCACAATAATAGGTCTCCCAAGAACTTTTTCAAAGGCAGAAAGGACACCTTTATTAAAGGCAACCGCTCCCTGAAAGAAGATCTTCTTACCAATTTTTCTCCCCTCCACCACTTTGTTTAGATAATTATAGACAATGGAATAACAAAGGCCTGCAACTAAGTCCTCCTTTGGTAATCCCTTCTGCTGATAATGAAGAAGGTCTGATTGCATAAAGACAGTGCATCTTTCCCCCATTTTTAAAGGGGCTTTACTTTTAAGGGCTATATCCCCAAACTCCTCAATAGGAATACCCAGTTTAACGCCCTGTTCCTGAAGAAAAGAGCCCGTCCCAGCTGCACAGGCCTTATTCATAGTAAAATCTGCAATGGTTCCTTTATCAAGGGAGATATATTTTGAATCCTGTCCTCCTATTTCAAAAATAGTATCCACCTCTGGATCAAGATATAAGGCCCCATAAGCTTGAGCAGTAATCTCATTTCTAACTACATCTGCTCCAATAAAATCTCCTACCAGGTATCTTCCGGAGCCTGTGGTCCCCACCCCTTTGACTTTTATTCTTTCTGGAAGCCTTTTTCTAAGCTCTCTTAAGCCCTTTTTAATACTTTCAAGGGGTTTCCCATTATGAAACATATAGACCTTTGCAAGAAGCTCCCCTTCCTCAGTTAGGGCAACAAGCTTTGTGCTTACAGACCCTACATCCACACCCAGATAAAGACTTACCTCTTCCTCTTGAGAAGCATGGTTTTTAAACTTTTGCTCCACATCCCTTTTTATTTTCTCAGAAAGTTCAAGGGAGACAAAGGGCATTAAAACAGGATGCCTGGGTGGATTATAGGTTCTTTCCTTCAGGTAAGCCCGTAAAATTTCCGCTCCAGCATAGTCTGATTTAGCCTTACCTTCAAGGCCATAAAGACCTGCTCCAATAGCCCCCATAATCTTAAAATGTTGAGGAATTATGAGTTCTTCATCCTTGAGGTGAAAGATCTCTTTTATCGCCCTTCTAACGCCAAAGTTTGCTGCAACTCCGCCTTGAAAGATGAGAGGTGGCAAAATAGGTCGCCCTTTGGCAAGATTACTTTTAAGATTCCTAATAATGGCAAAACAGAGCCCGGCAATGATCTCCTCATCAGGGACAGCGGCTTGTTGAAGGTGAATCATATCTGATTTAGCAAATACAGTGCAGCGTCCTGCAATTCTGGGGATATTTTTAGCAAGAAGAGCCTTCTGGGAAAACTCTTCAATGGAGTATCCAAGACGAGCGGCTTGCTGTTCCAGAAAGGATCCTGTTCCTGCTGCACAGAGGGTATTCAGAGCAAAGTCCTCAATCTCAGGAACCCCCCTTTCATGGGTTATAAAGATAAGCTTTGAGTCTTCTCCTCCTATGTCAATAATGGTCCTGACTTCAGGATGAAAGAAAGTTGCAGCTTTAGCATGGGCCATGACCTCATTAATAAAGGCTACCCCAAGAATTTGAGCTATAGTCTTTCCCGCAGTGCCAGTGCAGGTAATACCTCTAAGTTCTCCTCCAAATCTTTCTTCTATCTCAGAAAGTAGTTTTTCAGCTGTTTCTATGGGCTGGCCATGGGTTCTGATATAATTAGAATAAAGAATCTCTGCTTCCTCGTTTAAAACAGCGGCTTTAGCAGTCCCTGATCCCACATCAAGACCTACATAGAGCATAGCCCCTCCTCAAAAATTTTTAGTTTTATTATCTGACCTTTATTCTAAAATAAAAATTTTATATTGACAAGGACATAATGAATGGTAATTTAAATAAAATAAACTTAACAGGAGGTGGCCCATGGCTTTCATGGAATGGTCAGACAAACTTTTAACAGGTGTAAGGGAGGTTGATGAACAGCACAAAAAATTGGTAGCCCTTATAAATGAGTTATATGATGCCATGAAACAGGGAAAGGGTAAAGAAGTGATTGATAAGGCTCTGGATGAGCTTGTCAAATATGCAGGGTATCACTTTAGCACAGAAGAAACCCTGATGACAAAATATGGTTATCCTGAACTTGCCAGTCATAAACGGGAACATGAAAACTTTAAGGCTAAAATCAAGGATTTTTTGGATAAGAAGGCTAAAGGGGATGTCACCTTATCTGTTGAGGTCATGACCTTTTTGAAAGAGTGGTTGATAAAGCACATCATGGGGACTGATAAGAAATATGGGCCTTTCCTCCAGCAAAAAATGGGCAAATAGATTTGCCCCCTTGACTTTTTTATAAAATAGGTAAATATTTAATCTGGTTGCCTGGGTAGCTCAGTAGGTAGAGCAGCGGACTGAAAATCCGCGTGTCCCTGGTTCGATTCCGGGCCCAGGCACCACCATACCTTCCATTTATATTTTTATCCTCCATCTCCTAACCTTTTCCTATTTCTCAATGTATATTGCTAATGTATATTGCCAACATAAAAACATACCTGATCTGTATTTAGCCCTAATTTGCCGATAGAAACAATCAAAAATCCAAAAGCCTCCTTTTGTATTTAGATTTCTGGATGATATAATATCACCCAGTAGCCATCTGGTCAGAGTTTTTAAGGTCCTTTGGGATAAAGGATGCCATGGAGAGGCATATGCCAGAGCCTGGTTCAAACAGGGGATACAAGGCATGGCATTATATAGAGCCTATATTATTTATGCTTATAGGAGGTGGCAGACACATAGAAGAGTTGAGGGAGATAATAGAGGACTAAGGAAACTCACAGGCATGAAGAAGTATTTTGTATTACCGGAGTCTATGAGGACAAAGACAATTCAGAGCATAAGATGGATTTTCATAGAGGTAGCTGGCAAGGTAGTAAAACATGCCCGGAGGCTGTGTCTGAAGATATATGCAGAGGTAGAGAAGTTTATACTTTATAAAAAGATAAGGCTCAGGCATGCAGAATTATCAGGATAAAAGGGATAAATAACAAAGAACTGAGATTGAGATGGAAGGAATAGGAGGGGGTAGTGTTTTTTAAAACAGGCAAAATTGAGAAGATTAAAGGGGTAGAGGCTGATTAGATGAGATAAAACATTGTAAAAGACTGGTAAAAGAGCATAAAAATTCCCTCAATGGATAACTGAAAGAGCAAAAGAAGAGCAAAGCTGGATAGTATCTAAATTTTAAAATTTCTATCGGCAAATTTGGGAAAAGACCCCCAGACTTGACTTTATCCAGATGATTAATTAAGTTTTAACTTCTACAAAAAGGGGAATAAAATTCGTGAAACCTAATTATGCAAGTAAGACCGGTTGCTAAGCCTAAAAGGGCAAATCTTACAAATATTTCCGTTATTTTAGTTAACCCCCTTTATCCTGAAAACATAGGCTCTGTAGCCAGAGCCTGTGCAAACTTTGGAATTGAAGAGCTCCTCCTTGTAAATCCTGAAGACTTAACCCCTCTTCCTATGTATGCTATGGCTACCAATACAGGTAAGCACATTCTTGATAAAATGCGGATCTTTAAGGATCTTCCCTCTGCCCTTAAAGACTTCAATGTAGTTGTAGGAACCACTGCCAGACTTGGAAAAAGAAGATTGGTTTATCATACACCAAAGGAGATTTCTAAGGAGCTTTGCGAGCTTTCCTTAAATAATCGCATAGCCATTCTTTTTGGAAACGAGCGCTTAGGCCTTAGTAACGAAGACCTCTTTTATTGTGACAAGGTTATCACCATACCCACTACAGAAAAGGCCTCTCTAAATGTCTCCCAAGCGGTAGTTATAATTCTATATGAGATCTTTCAAGATGCTACCTCTGGATTGAAACTTAAAAAACCTGAACTTGCCACCCAGAAAGAAATAAATACCATGTTTAAGCTCATTGAGGCTACCTTAAAAGTCATTGACTATATGCCCCATCAAAATCCTATTCTCTGGCTTACAAACATTAGAAGATTTCTAACCTCAAGGGAACTTACATCCAGGGAAGTTAAAATAATTATGGGATTCTGCAGGCAATTCCTCTGGGCCCTTGGCAAACCTCTTAATTTATCTTTTGAAGAAGGGCAAGAACCTCAAAATGATAAGTCCTTGGAAACATGTCAAAAAGATAGATCTCAGAAAGAGTAAAACCAGCCTTTTCAAGAAGGATTATATCCCTAACAAGGGTGGGGGCGTCACAGGAGAGATAAAGGATTTTGTCCTCAGCCACATCAGGAAGGAGTCTCAAAAGTTCTTTACAGCCTCCTCGGGGCGGGTCAAGGAGCACAAGGTCATATTTCTCCCCGGATTGAACTGCTTCATAAAGGGCTTCCATAGCACTCATCCTTCTCAATTCAAGCCTTCCATCTAAATTGTTTTTCTCCGCAGTAAAAAGTCCATCTTCAATGGCTCTAATATCTGTATCAACTCCTAAGAATGCCTTAGCTGATGGGTTTCCCTTAACCAGGGGTATGAGAAAATTTCCCATACCAGAGTGAAGGTCAAGGATTCGTTCAGTCCCTTGAGTAAGCTCACCAATCTTTTGCATAATCTTTAGATTTATTTCCCAGTTGGTCTGAGTAAATACCCCGGGCTGAATATAATAGATAAGGCCTGAAAGAGAGGCAAAAAGTCTTCTTCCTGCAAAAGGAGCATCTTCAGGAAATGGGCCAACAGGCCGAGCACCTTTCATAAGATAAAAGATGCTTTTAAGGGTTTTTAATTTACAAAGTTGCTCTAACTCCTCTCTACGGGGTGAGAGGGAGGTCCAGAAAAGAAGGGTTGCCTTTCCATCTAAGGGAGAACTCTCAAGCTTTATTCTCTTAATGTAAAAAGCCATATTTATCCAGGGGGACTCTGCATATAGCTCTTTTAGAAGCTCATTCAGGATATCCTCTCCAAGAAGGCACTCTTCAATCTTTAAGACCTCGTGAGTGCCCTTTTTTACAAAACCCATCTTAAGAATATGATTCTCTACATGGAGTCTCAACCTATTTCTATAATGATAGATTTTCTCAGATGGTATAATACCCCTTAAGGGGATCTCCCTCTTATAGCCTTGACGAAAAAAGAGGTCTTTCAGGACTCTTTCCTTGATTCTTAACTCCTCCTCGTAGGTTGCATGTTGAAATTGACAGCCTCCGCATAGTCCGTAATACCTACAAGGAGGATTTATCCTATGAGGGGAGGCCTCAAGGACCTCAAGCACCATTCCCCTTGCGTAGTCCCTGTATTCCTCATAAATACCAACCCTTACAAGTTCCCCCGGAAGGGTATAAGGCACAAAGACAACTTTACCTGAGGAGGATCTACCCAGCCCCTCTCCACCAAAGACCATTTTCTCAATCTTTAAATCAAATTGTTTCATCCTTAGTGTGATCCCTTCTAAGAAAAAAATTAAGCCAGGAGGAACTTTTATAAAGGGCCCAGTCCCTTGGGGGAAGATAAGATTTTATAAATTTTTTAAGTTCCCTTTGGGAGGGAGCTCTTTCCATTGCCCTTACAAAGTGACATTTTTTGACAAAGGGATAGACCTCACAAAAACCAGCTAAACTCCCTCCACAAGGACCATTTAAAAGATACTTAGCACATCCACTCTGGGGACAAGCATAATTGAACTCCCAAAGGGTGCAATCTCCACACTCCTGACAATTAAAAAGAAGTTTCTTAATGAAATATTCAAGGGAGGTAAAATAGCCCTTTAAGCGGGGATATCTGTCTAAGAATTGAGCTACTTTTTGGAGATAGGGATAAAGAAAGTTTCCTCTGTTAAAAAAAAGGCGATGCATAGCCTCATTAAAAAGGTAAAAAAGGCTCTTTTTACCTTCAAATCTTAAATCAAAGCCATTTTTCAGTAAACAGGGTATCTCCCTTTGATAGACCCCTTGAGGAAGTTCAATAAGGGCGGTATTTCCCAGCTCTTCAAAAGAGCCCTCCCACTTAGTCTCATACTTAGAGACCTTTTCAAGAAAGGCCTCTATGAGCTTATAGTCCAGGGGGAAACCACAGAGATGAACCCCTTTATAGCCAAGGCCCTTAAGTATAGCTGTAAGCTCAGCAGAGATCTCCAGAGCCCCTTCCTCAAAGGAAGAGGCTTTCTCCAATCTCCTCAAAAGATCCTCAGTCACAAAAATACCTGGAATTCTCCCCTTTTTTAAGGCCCTTAAAAGCTGAGGAGTAAGATAGAGAACACTTCCAATAAGAGGCACCCTTTCAAAGGTTTTATCCTTTTCAGGCTCATGAAGGCTCTGGTCCTTAAGAAATTGGGAAAAGATTTTTGTAATACCAAGTTCAAGGAGATTTTTCAATTCTAACCATTTTCTTGGATAAAAGCCTACCTGAGTTATAATGAAATAAGCTCCAGCCTGAAGTTTTTTATAAAGTTTTAG
Organism: Caldimicrobium thiodismutans; assembly: GCF_001548275.1. GTDB lineage: Bacteria > Desulfobacterota > Thermodesulfobacteria > Thermodesulfobacteriales > Thermodesulfobacteriaceae > Caldimicrobium > Caldimicrobium thiodismutans. Next base: position 1,341,355 of record NZ_AP014945.1, on the reverse strand, counting down.
ATATTGCCACCAGAGTTCTGAGAGAGTTAGCTTAAAGGGATTAACAACTGCCCCTTTAAAAAAGGGGATACCAGGGAGTCTGACCCCTCCCCCTGGAGCCCCTCTGGGAAGCTCTATCCCACTCTCCATATCAGTTATCATCTTTAAGAGTAAAACAGAGTCCAGATCAAAAACCGGTTTAGCTCGGCCTAAGTATCCGTAAAAGGGATAATCACCAGTGAGGACAAGCAGGTTGTGGAGACCTTCCCTATCCAAGGCCAAAAGCTCACTTTCAAGCTGATTTCGGTTCTTATCCTTGCAAGAAAAATGAATGATAGGTTCAAGGCCAAATTCTTTAATTGTCCTTCCTAAAGGGATAGGAGATAAGGCTGGATGCCCTCCTGCATTATCGGTAATTGAAAAGGCCTGAAAGATCTTAAGATTCGTGCTCTCCTCAAGAAATCTTAAGATTTCTTGATAATGTCTTGTGCGAACACTTCTGCCTGGCACAAGTTCAAAGGTAAAGAGAAAATCTCTTTCCTTAAGAAGGCTCTTAAAGGAGTGTGGCATAAAAAGGGATTACCTTAAACAGGAAAGGAGGTGTCCCAGCTTTTCCTTCTTTGTGCGCAAATAATTCCAGTTTTCTCTAACCGGGGTAACCTCAATGGGAACTCTTTCAACTACCTGCATTCCATATCCCTCAAGGCCAACAATCTTACGGGGATTGTTGGTCATGAGTCTAATTTTCTTAACACCCAGATCTCTTAGGATCTGAGCTCCAATCCCATAGTCTCTGAGATCTGGTTTAAAACCAAGGGCAAGATTGGCCTCAACTGTATCTAAGCCCTGATCTTGAAGATTATAGGCCTTAAGTTTATTCAAAAGTCCAATTCCACGGCCTTCCTGCCTCAGATAGAGCAGAACTCCTCTTCCCTCTTTGGCAATATACTCCATAGCTTTTTTTAATTGTGGGCCACAATCACATCTGAGGGAACCAAAGACATCCCCTGTGAGGCACTCAGAATGAACCCTTACTAACACAGGCTCATCTGTGATTTCCCCCAGAACCAAAGCCACATGGGTTGCGGAATCTACAAGATTGCTATAGGCAATAAGTTTGAAAGTGCCATAGGGTGTAGGTAGAATAGTTTCAACCTCTCGCTTAACCATGGTCTCCTTTCTCAACCGGTAGGCAATAAGATCCCTAATGGTTGTGATTTTAAGCCCCCAGGTCTCGGCAAATTTTTCAAGATCTGGAAGTCTGGCCATAGTTCCGTCATCCTTCATGATTTCACAGATAACCCCTGCTGGTTTCATTCCACAAATTCTGGCAAGATCTACCGCTGCCTCAGTATGCCCGGCCCTAACCAAAACCCCTCCTTTTCTGGCAATAATAGGAAAGATATGACCTGGAGTTACAAAATCTTCGGGTTTGCTTCTTTCATCTATGACAAGTTTAATGGTATGGGCCCTATCAAAGGCAGAAATACCAGTAGTAATACCCTCCCGGGCATCAATAGAGACAGTAAAGGCTGTTCCATAGGGGTCTATCCCTCTTCTGGGTTGAAGCTGGAGCTGAAGGCGTTCAGCAATCTCTGGTGCAATGGCAAGACAAATAAGTCCTCTTCCATACATAGCCATAAAGTTAATGGCTTCTGGAGTTACCTTCTCCGCTGGTAAGACAAGGTCTCCTTCATTTTCCCGATCCTCATCATCTACCACAATTATCATTTTTCCTGCTTTTAAATCCTCCAGAGCTGCCTCAACAGTAGAAATAGGCATCCCATGTCCTCCATTAAATTTTTTTAATAATTATTAATCCTTCTCTCAAAAATTCCAAGGGTTTGTATGCGTTCAGGTCTTTTGAGACTTAAATAGTTGGGGTTTAAAATTTTAAACCCCTTGAATTTTTTTGTGGGTCTCTTGTAGCACAGACATTCTTGTCTGTGTTACTTTCATACATTGGAGTGTAATTAACTTTTACAGGCAAGATTGCCTGTGTTACTTTCAGACTTGTAAAGCCTCCCTTGTATAGATATCTAATTCCCCTTTTACTACCCTTCCTTTTTTCTTGTAATGATCTGAACTTATGCAGCGGTTTGTCCATAAAGAATAACTTTAGAAAAAAGCTCTTTTCTTTTTTGGGAATAAGGTTTAAGATTAGTCCCATGGAAAGGGAAAAAACAAAACTATTTGGCCTTTATGTAATTACTGATGAAAAACTCACCCCCTATGAGGGAGAAAAAATTTTTAAGTGTGTTGAGTCTGCATTGAAAGGTGGAGCAAAGGTAGTTCAGCTTAGAGATAAAACTCATACTGATGAGGAGCTCTTGGAGGTTGCTCTTCAATTAAAGAAACTCTGTCATCAATACCAAGCCCTTTTTATAGTCAATGATAGAGTTAAACTTGCTAAAGGGGTAGAAGCTGATGGGGTTCACTTAGGTATAGAAGATGAAGCCCTTGAAAGAGTTAAGGTAGCTCTTCCTGATAAAATTATAGGGGTCTCCTGTTACGGTGATCTGGAGAGAGCTAAAAGAGCTGAAGCCCTTGGAGCAAGTTATGTAGCCTTTGGAAGTTTTTTCCCCTCTCCCACTAAGCCAGCATCAGCGCTTGTTTCAAAGGAAATCCTTCTTCAGGCCAAAAAAGAGCTTAAAATTCCGGTGTGTGCCATTGGAGGAATAACCCTTGAGCAAGCCGAAGAGCTGATAAAACTTGGAGCTGATCTTTTAGCTGTAATAAGTGATATCTGGCTTGCCAGAGATATTGAAGATAGAGCAAGGGGTTATACTGAGCTTTTCAGAAAGTATAGAAAAATTTAGGGTGTAGGGTTCCTATCAAGAGACCATTTATCTTCAGGTAAGAGAATTAACTCTTTTCCAAGCTCTCTTGCCTTATCAAGGATCTCTGGATATTTAAGGATCTCGCCCTTTTTATCTATCTCTCTAAAAAAAAGCCCTCCCACATAGGCGCCCCAGCCTGCATCCATCACATATTTAAAGGTGCGGATAACGCCTTCAAAGATCTTTTTCCCCTTTGTAGCACCAAGAGAAAGGAGTATTCCACGGGGATTCTTTCCCTGAGGATGAGGAAGGCCCAATCTGTATTTCCTGGCCCAAAAGGCCTGAAATCTCTCAAAAAAGGCCTGAACCATAGAGGTGTGAGAATAAAAAAAGATAGGAGTTGCTACAACAAGCAAATCTGCTTCCAGGTACTTTTGATAAAGAAACTGCATATCATCTTGCAAAATACATTCACCTAAATGATCACACTCACCACACTCTATACAGGGTGAAAATTTAAGCTCATAAAGATTTATTCTTTCAAATTCTCCCTGCGAGGCCTTAACGCCTTCCAGTAAAAAGGTTAAAAGATGATCTGTATTTCCACCAAGTCTTGGACTTCCATGAATAGCTAAAATTTTCATTACTTAAGGACTGTTTTCTTAATAACTGAATGGACGAGGGTAAAAACCTCTTCAAAGGTTGCTGGAGAGCATCTTCCCATTTCAATAAATTTAATGACAATTTCCTTGGTTGTGCGAAGGACCGTTTCTTCTAAAGGGGATAGATTAGCCTGAGGGTTTGAAGAAAACTTTTTTTCTATGGGGATTACTTTATCCTGAGACATATATTAGTTCCTTAAATGGTGGAGCCGGAGGGACTTGAACCCTCGACCTCGTGAATGCCATTCACGCGCTCTCCCTCTGAGCTACGGCCCCAAAAGATTATATAAAAAATAACCCCCCTTTTATATTTTGTCAATAGCCTGTATGCGTCCATATCTTTTGAAACTCAAATCTATCTCTTTTGGTAGATCAGTGCCACCGATTTTTGCAGATAAAGTTAGATAGGTTAAAAAAATTTATAAAATTATCAATTTTCAAAGAGTTTAAAGATATCTTCGGAACCCTTGGCAAGAATTATTTCTCTATGCCACGCTTTAAGAACTCCTCTATCCTCTTCCCTTACCACCCTCTCCCTCACTTCCTCAGGCACATACCCAAGCTTCACCTCTATGGCCTCAAGCACAAGCTCCCTTGCCTCCTCAATTAACCCCTGATATTTCCCCTGCTCAATTCCCTGCTTATAAAACTTCTCTCCCACTCTATCCCAAAAGCTCTTTAACTCCATCTTTACCCCCTCTTCTCCACACCTATCTAATATATTAAACCAGATTACCTCCCCGTCAACCCTAAACTTTATTTCAGATATCGTAATTAAAAACCCTATCTCCCACCTCCCCTTCTCCCCTATCGCAATTAACCTATTTACCGCTCTTACCACCATATCTATCATCTCTTCAAAATTACCTGCTTCCACCTTCATTAAATAAAGATAACACCCAAGCCCTGCTAAAATATCAAATACCTCCAGTATCTTCTCATCCTCTACCCTCTTTAAATCTACCACATGAACCTTAAAAAGTTCTCCCTTTAACCCCTCTGGCACTGAAAATATCTCCTCTATCCTTTCAGGATACACCCAGGGCTTATCCCCTTCATAAAACACAAGAGGTAAAACAGGCACATACCCCTTCCCCTCCTTGAGAGACCTCTCATTTAATGCGGTTATGTAATTTAAAATCTGAAGATAAATCCTTTTATCAGGTGCACTTTTGTGCTCAATAAGGATATAGAGATGGGCTTTGGTTGAAGGTTTCCCTTCACTAAGAAGATTAACCTCAGCAACAAGGTCCGGGATTTCTCGCTTTTTTCTTGAAAGAGAAACTTGTTCTTCAGGGATGATTTTAAGGGAGTCAAGGTCAAGATGAGTTTTAATGTGATCAGGGAGGAAGGTTAAGAGGAAGCCTTTTAAGTTTTCAGGGTCTTTGAGGAAGGCCTTGGCAAAAAGGTCATAGGGAATGGGAGGTTTCTTGTAAGGATATGAACTTATAGATTTCCCTGTAAAAATAAGGAGTTAATCCCCTTGGAAAAAAGAAAAAATCCTCTAAGATAAAGGGGCAACATCAAAATAGGAGGGGAGATGCTTTTTTATATAGCTCATGGGTGTCCTAATTGTGGGGGGCGTATCTCTGATGAAAGGCTTTCTCTGGGGCTCCCTTGCGAAAAATGTCTATCTGAAAAGACCTTTTTAAAAGGGGATCTTACCCTTGAAGAAGCAATCCAGGCCTTAGAAAAAAATAAAAAGCTTAGAGATTTAAAACTCTTTGGAAGAGTTGAAAAGGAGGTTTATCAATTTCACCGAGTCTTTCAGGAGATTTTTGGAATAGCCCCCTCCTCTCTTCAACTAAGCTGGGCCAAAAGGTTTTTCCTTGGTGAATCCTTTGCCATTGTTGCTCCTACTGGAACAGGTAAAACCACCTTTGGACTTTTAGCCTGTCTCTTGCATAGAGAAAAATCCTTAATCCTTGTCCCAACCAAAGTCCTTGTTAATCATCTTTATGAAAGACTTCAGGATTTACAGGAAAAGACCTCTTTTGAAGAGATAAAAACTCGCCGGATCCTTTCCTATACTGGTTCAAATCAGGAAAAAAGACTCCTTGAAGAAAAGAGCTTTGACATTTTTATTTGCACCCAGGCCTTTTTCCATAAAAACTATGAACTTCTCAAAATGGCAGATTTTTCTCTTATTTTTGTTGATGATGTGGATTCCTTTTTAAAAAGTGGGAAAAATGTGGATCACCTCTTTCACATGCTTGGTTTTTCTCAGAGAGAAATTGAGCTGGCTCTAAAAAGGGAAAAAGAAGAGGAGGACTATGCAAAGCTATGGAAAATTAAAGAAAAACACTCTAAAAAATTAAAGAGATTAATTGTATCCTCTGCAACTTTAAAACCCAGAACCAGCAGGACAATTCTTTTCCAAAACCTTCTTGGTTTTGAAGTTACCCGTTTTGTCTCTACCTTAAGGAGAGTTGAAGACCTCTATTTAGAGGCAGAAGAGTCTAACCTTGAGACCCTTTTAGAAAGGGCCTATACTATAATCCAAAAAATAGGCTCAGGGGGGCTTCTTTTTGTAGAAGAAAACGCAGGCAGAGAAGGGGTCGAAAAGGCAACTCAGTATCTCAAAGAGAAAGGTCTAAAGGTTGTCTCTTATCTGGAAGAAAAGGAAGCAGATCTTTTGGAACTTCTAAAAGAAAAGGAGATTGATCTTGCTGTTGGCCTTGCCCATCTTGGCAATCCCCTTTTAAGAGGTCTTGATTTGCCCTTTGCCCTCCATTATGTCCTTTTTTTAGGAGTCCCTAAGCATTTTTTTCCTCTGGGTAAAAAGGGTGAAACCTTAGAACTACCTCTTTCCACCCAATTTCTCCACAACTTACTTTTGAACTTACTGCCCCTTTTCGAAGAAGAGGAGAGATTCAAAGCCCTCTCTTACATTAACTATCTCAAAAGATATTTAACCCTTAAGGAAGAAAGCCTGCTCCAATATGAGGGGCTTGTTAAAAGGGTGAGCGAAATTAAGGATTTTATTCAAGAACGACTCCTCAATGAGGACTTCATGGAAAGGCTTAAAAGGTCAGATGAGGTCTTTTTAGATGTTAAGGAAGATGGTAAGTATTATGTAGTTGTAGGTAATGCTCAGGTCTATTTACAGGGTTCAGGAAGGGTCTCAAGACTTACCGCCAGAGGACTTCTCCCCGGGATTTCCTTAATGCTTGTTGATCACCCCAAGGCCTTCTTAAGCCTTAAAAAGAGACTTCGTTTCTATCTTGGAGAGGAACCAGCTTTTCAAAAGGTTACCCTTGATGGGGTTTTAGAGATCAATCAAAGGATACTTAAAGAGCGAAGCTCTCTTCAAGAGAGTCAGCTTGATTTTAAGAACTATCTCATTATTGTAGAATCTCCTCACAAGGCTAAAACTATAGCCAGTTTCTTTGGAAAACCTGCCCGAAGGAGACTTAAAAATCTCTGGGTCTATGAAATTCCCATGGAAGGCACCCTCCTTTCCGTCTGTGCCTCCTTAGGGCATCTCTTTAATCTTTCACGCAAAGAGGGGATCTTTGGAGTCCTCCCTCAAAAGGGACACTATTATCCCCTATTTGATACTATAAAGCTTGGGAAAAAATCAGGAAATGAGATTGTGGATGAAGAAACTGAAGAAGAGGATGAACTTTATGATAAAGGGGAGATTATAAAACATTTACGCACTTTAGCCTATTGTGCCACTGAAACCTTTATTGCCTCAGATCCAGATTCAGAGGGAGAAAAGATTGCCTATGACCTGTATATAAATCTAAGACCCTTTCAGAAAAAAATAAAGAGGATTGAGTTTCACGAAGTTACCCCCCGGGCTTTTAAAAAAGCCCTGAGTGAAGCAGGTTCCTTTAATCTTTCCAGAGTGAAGGCTCAACTTGCCAGAAGAATTGCAGATAGATGGGTAGGCTTTTCACTTTCTCGAGAACTCTGGTCTGCCTTTAAGAAGAGAAATCTATCTGCTGGAAGGGTGCAGACCCCTGTGCTTGGGTGGGTAATTAAACGGGCTGAAGAGGCTAAAGCCCATAAGTATCGTTTGACCTTTACTCTTAGCGGGCTTTCCTTTGCCCTTGACTTTGAAGATAAGGAGCTTGCAGAAAGGGTCTTAAGGGAACTGCCCTCTCTTAAAAAAGAAGAGATCTCTCGTATAGAAGAAGTTATTAATCCTCCACCCCCTTACACTACAGACACTATCCTTGAAGAGGCTTATTATTATTTTCGCTTTTCATCCCCCCAGTGTATGAACCTTCTTCAAGAACTCTTTGAACTCGGGCTTATAACTTATCATCGCACTGACTCAACGCGAGTTTCAGAGACAGGGCGCTATCAGGTAGCTAAACCTTATATAGAGCAAAATCTGGGAGAAGGCTTTTTTTATCCCCGGGAGTGGTCAACAACAGGGGCGCATGAAGCCATTCGGCCAACTTATCCCTGGGATGTGAAAGAATTAAAGTTAAGAGTAGCCCATGGGTTACTTACTTTTCAAAAACCTAAGGACTCTTTTCGGCTCTATGACCTCATCTTTCGGAGATTTATGGCCTCCCAGTGTAAACCTCTCCGACTGCAAAAGGGAATCTTTAGATTTTCTGTGCCAAGCTTTAGCTGGGAAGAGGCTTTAGGTCTTCAAATTCTTGAAAGCGGATTTGACCTTCTTTGGATGAAACCCCAGCTCTTCAATCCTCAAGATGAAAGCCTCCCGGAGAACCCAGAACTTAGATCTGTCCCCAAGGTCTTTCTTTTCAATCAGGGAAGCCTAATTCAAGAAATGAAAAAAAGAGGCCTTGGAAGACCCTCAACATACGCGGAAATTGTATCTACTCTTTTACAACGCTACTATATATACGAGCTCAAAAATGGAGGCCTTGTGCCAACCCCGCTGGGAAAAAAAGTTTACTCCTATTTAGCTAAAAGATTTCTGGAATACATTTCTGAAGATTTCACTCGGGAGTTAGAAGAATTTATGGATGCTGTTGAACGGGGCGAAAAGGAATGGGAAGAAATTTGCCTGAAATTAAAACCCTTGATAGAATTAAACTCATCCTTTTAAGAGTGTGGGGGCATAGGTTCATAATTTTATAAGTTTTTATAAGAAAAAAAAGAGGGTGGAAAAAATCCTCATTAGGTCTCAGAAGATATGGATGCAAACAGGAGTTGCTATTTTTAAAAATTAGTTTTATATTGTATTTGATCAAATTAGAAAAAGGGGGTCTTTTATGTCCCTTAAAATTCCAAGCCTTGGAATAATCCTTGCCCTTTTGCTTTATGGATTTCTTGCCTTTAATGAAAGGACTCTTGTTCCAGACAATGCCTTAGTCTTTAGCATTGTGACTTTCATCTATCTCTTAGCTGGCATAATATATCTGATACACTGGATTTTTAACTGGGAAAAGGGGGCCTTTTTGGGTTCTATAATAGGTTGGGCTGGTTTTGTGGCCAATCTTTATGCCTTTGTCTTCAGGTGGATTCAAACCCATCAAACAGGTTTTGGTTATGTGCCTCTTTCTAATTTATACGAATCCTTAGTCTTTTTTGGTCTCTCTGTAGCTGGTATTTATCTTTTCTGGGAGCTTAAACTTTCTAAAAAGGTCTTTGGAAGTCTTGTCTTCATCTTAGCTGCTCTTATTATGGCCTTTGCAAGCTTTGTTACAGACTCATCTATAAAACCTCTTATACCTGCTCTTAAAAGCAACTGGCTGATTGCTCATGTGATTACCTGTTTTCTCGGGTATGCTGCCTTTGGAATTGCCTTTGTTGTTGGTATCTTTTATCTTCTTAGTGGCTCCAACACCTTTCAGAAACACTTACCTGAAAAGGCAGTTCTGGATAATTTTATGTATAAGACCATCCTTTTTGGTTTCTTCTGGCTAACCCTTGGTATTATTACAGGAGCTATCTGGGCTGATCAGGCCTGGGGAAATTACTGGAGCTGGGATCCCAAGGAAACTTGGTCCCTCATTACCTGGTTTATTTATGCCGGGGCTATTCATGCCCGTTTAATTAGAGGCTGGCAGGGCAAAAAGATTGCCTGGCTTAGTATTCTTGGTTTTATAGCAGTCCTTTTCACTTACTTTGGTGTAAACTTTCTTTTATCCGGTTTACATAGTTACGGCGGATTAAGTTAAAATAAGCTTTTCCAAAGGAGGTTCAGATGTTAGTTAAAGACTGGATGTCAGAGCATGTAATAACCCTTGATGAAAATACCTCCATCATGAAAGCAGTCCAGGTTTTAAAAGAGCACAAAATCAGAAGAATCCCTGTTACCCGTGATGGCAAACTTTCAGGAATTATAACTGACCGGGATATTAAAGAAGTAACCCCCTCTAAAATCACTACCTTTGAAGTTCACGAACTCTATTATCTTCTCTCAGAGCTTAAGCTAAAAGACATCATGACTAAGGACCCTCTGACAGTTTATCCTGATGACACCGTTGAGTATGCAGCCGTTCTTATGCTTGAAAATAAAATCTCTGGCCTTCCGGTTATTAATAGAGAAGGCTATGTGGTTGGTATTATCACCCAAACAGACATCTTTAAACTCTTTGTTAACATAACAGGAATATATTATAGCCCCTATCAGATAAGTCTTATTATCAATCATCCCCACGAGCTCCTTGAACTTTTCACCATTATTAAAGACTTCAAGGTGTCTTTATATAGCCTTCTTACTTGGAAAGAGGAAATGGCCTTCCCTCTTGAAGATGACCAGAAAAAACTTCAGTCCGAACACAAAAGAATGGTCTTTATTCGCTTAGAGGAATTACCCAAGGAAAAATCTGAGGAGCTTCTCAATCAGCTTAAGAAGAAATTTAAGGTCTTTTATGCCATTAAAGAGGATATCACGAAACTTCCTCGCAAAGAAGTAAAGGAAAGAGAAGAAAGTTTTATTTTATAGCCCCCTGCATAAGTTCAGATTTTTACAAGAAAAAGGAAGAGTGGTAAAAGGTGAAAGGTGAAGGAGGAGAGCCAAAAGAGGGCAAACACAAAGGTTTGCCCCTACAAAATACAGGTGCCTTTTCCAACAACAGAAATAGTAAAAAGAATCTTCTTGAGTCTCAAAAGATATGGACCCATATACCCCCTTTTAAAATTTTAAAAAGAGATTATTTTATTAAAACTCAATAAGAGGAGTGATCCTCAAAAAGATCAGAGTTTCTTTCAGCTTTTATCTTCCTTGAGAATCCCTCCTCAAAATAAAAAATAGGAGGAAGAGTGATGTTACAATTTAAGGATTTTGGTGTATCAAAAGAGGTTTTGCAGGGGATTAATTTGTTAAGGTATTCAGAGCCTACAGAAATTCAAAGAGTGGCAATTCCATTACTTCTCTCGGGAAAGGACCTTGTGGCTCAGGCCCAGACTGGCACTGGGAAGACTTCAGCCTTCGGAATCCCCATTACAGAGGGCGTATCTGCAGAAATCAGGAAACCCCAGGCTCTCATTATTGTTCCTACCAGAGAGCTTGCCCTGCAGGTTACAGAGGAATTAAAGGCTCTTGGGAAATTCAAAAGGCTTTTTGTCCTGAGTATTTATGGAGGTAAACCTATTGATAAACAGGTATCTTTCCTGAAAAAAGGCCTTTGCCATATCCTTGTAGGAACACCAGGAAGACTTAAGGATCTTCTGCAGAGGGGACATCTAAAACTTGAAAGGATTAAATATCTGGTTTTAGATGAGGCAGACAGGATGCTTGAAATGGGGTTTATTGAAGACATAGAAGAGATCATTCAGGCAACTCCCGAGAACAGGCAAACCCTTCTTTTTTCAGCCACTTTACCCAGAGAAATCTTGAGCATGGCAGAAAGATTTTTAAAGCCTGATTACACTAAGGTGAGAATCAAACCCGAAGAACCTACTTTAAACACTATTACCCAGAAGGTTTATAAGACCAGTGAAAGGGGAAGATTTGAAAAATTAGTCAATCTCTTAAGAGTGGCAGAGGATACTAAGACCATTATTTTCACTCATACTAAAAAAGAAGCAGAGGAGCTTGCTTCGGAGTTAAGAGAACTTGGCTTTGGAGTATCAGCCCTTCATGGAGATTACTCTCAAAGAAAAAGAGAGAATGTTTTAAAGGGCTTTAGGGAAAGCAGATTTAACATCCTGGTGGCTACAGATGTTGCCTCCCGTGGCCTTGACATTAAGGATGTTGAACTGGTCATAAATTATGGCCTTCCTAAGGATTCAGACTCTTACATTCATCGTATAGGTCGCACAGGAAGGGCTGGCAGAAAGGGAACAGCGGTCTCTTTAATGATACCCCGAGAAGAACGACACTTAAAGGCTATCCTTTTTAAAACCAAGGGGAATATTGAAATCTGTAGAGATTAGTAAATACATAGAGCAAAACCTCTCTGTTAGGAGAGGCCTGCTCTTTAATTCTATTTACTGATAATCTTTAAAAAGTCATCCACTCTCTGGGCAGGAAGGCTCATGAGTTCAACTGTCCCCCTGGCTCCAAGTTCAATAGACATCTTCATAATCGTTTCATTATCAGGAGCCTCAACAATGTTAACAAAATCATAAGGACCAAGAACCGCATATTGTTGAAGTACCTTTATACCCATAGCTTCAAGCTCCTTATTAACTTCAAAAATACGATGGGGCTTTTCCTTAATAGTCTTCCTTCCATCATCCGTTAACTTACTCAAAATTACATAAATAGCCATGGCCTCCCTCCTTTCCTGATTTTTATATAATTATTATTTCAAATATTTCTCTTAGAGTCAAGAGGTTTGTATAAGTCCAAAGCTTTTGAGACTCAAAAAAATTTTTTTTCATAGGACGGAACACAAATTAAATCTCTCCACATACCCATTCCCTTTCGGAAAGAAAGGATAAAAAATCTGCAAAATCTTTCCTTAAGTAGGGGTTTAAAATTTTATACCCCTTGAATTTTTTTGTGGGTCTGTTGTAGTACAGACATTCTTGTCTGTGTTTCTTTCATACATTGGAGTGTAATTTACCTCCACAGGCAAGATTGCCTGTGTTACTTTCAGACTTGTAAAGCTTCCCTCGTAAAGATAGCTAATTCCTCTTTTATCACCCTTCCTTTTTCTTGTAAGGATCTGAACTTATGCAGAGAGAGGTTATTTTGCTCCTCTTAAATTTACGAGAGGTAGACTTTAAGTCCCCTGGCAAAGCTCGTATTAAAGGAAAAACTGGGTAGATAGGAAAGAAGCTTTACAGAAAGATACGGAAATATAAGAAATTGCCTGAGAGAGACTTTTTAGAGAAAAAGGGAATTATTCCCGGGAAAAATTGACAATTAAAAGGAGGGGAGGGAAGCAAATAAATTTGAGTTTCCCTTTATCATTAAATGTAAAGCCTCCCCTGTATAAATTCTTTGATTTAACCTATGTATATGCCCATTATATATTCCTTTGCAAGAAAAAAATCTTCTCAAGAGATTAAATCTTAAATTTATCTATTTTTTTTTCTTTACTTTATGAAAATGCAGATTATAATTTTTTTTGTAAAAATTACAAAGGGGAAGGCCTTATGGGATCAAAATTAAAGAACTTTTTTGAGTTCTTATTAAACCGGAGCCTCTTTTGGAAAGTAGGCTTTATAATAGCAGTTTGCGTTATAACCAATTTTACCTTGACTTTTTATTTTTATTCAGAGACCCTGAATCTTTTAAGCCAAGCTGGTATTTCAAGCTATGAATCCTTTTATTTTAAAAGGGCTATTTTTTTTCTTACAATTCTAATTTTTATCTTTCTTATCTGGGGAGCTATTGCCTTTTGGTACATGATCAAAAGGCCCTTAGATAGAATAAAAAATATTTTAGATACGCTTATTTATAATCCTGAATGTCTCAATGCAGAAGGTTTTTTCAAATTTAAAATCAAGGATGAAATTGGTGATCTTGCTGAGAAGGTAAATATCTTGGTAAAAAATTTTTCACACTTACAAACCTTTAGACACCTCATAGAAAATGATGAAAATGTAGAAGATGTCTATGAAAGGCTGGGAGAACACCTCAAGAATCTTACCTTTTCAAGCTTTGTCATCTACGAGGTATCTAATTCTCAAAATACCATGAAACCCGTTTATGTATCTGATGAGGAGCTTGAGATTAATGCCGAAAAACTATTTAATGCCGATAGATGCAGAGCTAAAAGAACAGGAAAAGTGGTTACCTCTCTTGATGCGCCTCATGTATGTAAACTTTATGAATATTTAGATGTAACCAATCATTATTGTATCCCCATATTATCAGGGAACAAAGTTCTTGGGGTGGTGGAAATTCATCTTCCTGCAACTGAAGTTTCTTTGACTGCTAAAAAGTTTAGAGAAAAACTTCATTTGGTGCACAGGTATATAGATGAAACTGCTCCGGTCATAGAATCCAAACGCTTTGCTGAGGCCCTAAAAGAACAGACCTATAGAGATCCCCTTACCAATCTTTACAACCGAAGATTCTTGGAGGGCATAATTGACAATTTAGTTGCTCAGATCTTAAGAAGGGGGACAGGTCTTGGGGTCTTAATGTGTGATCTTGACTATTTTAAATCCATTAATGATAAATACGGACATGATGTGGGAGATCTTGTCTTAAAAGAAACTTCTCAGTTACTTGCAGGAAATGTGCGAAAATCAGATCTTGTGGTAAGATTTGGAGGAGAGGAATTTCTGGTGTTACTTTTGGATATCAAAGAGGGAGAGGCGGAAAAGGTAGCGGAAAAATTGAGAAAGGCTATTGAGTTATATGAGTTTAAAACACCCAAGGGCATAATCAGAAGAACTATATCTATTGGGGTTTCAGAATTCCCCCAAGATACATCTGCCATCTGGGAGGCAATTAAGTTTGCAGATATTGCCCTTTATAAGGCCAAAGAAGCAGGCAGAAATAAGGTCATGCGTTTTAGAAAAGAATTCTGGACAGAAGAAGAATATTAAAGGGGGGTTGTGCCATGACCATGGATAGAGCCTTAAGGCTTACTGCTGGTATTGCCATGTTAATTCTCTTTATTTTTGGCATATGGGGCTCAAATGTTCACTGGTTCTGGAAGGCCTTCCTGCTTTTTATGAGTCTAAATCATATTCAATCAGCTTTTACCAATTGGTGCCCTGTTATGAGCCTTTACAGAAAACTTGGCATAAAGGATTGCTGCAAAGAGGATGAAATTAAATCTTAATGTAGAAAGGGTTCTTGAGGAATCAAGATTCCCGGCCTTTTTCTTAAGTATTGATAATAAGATTCTTAAGGTCAATGAGCCTTTTTTAAGGCTTCTAAATAAAAAAAGAGAAGACCTTGAGGGAAAATACTGTTATGAAGTGGTGCATGGGCTAAAGGAGCTTCCCAATTTTTGTCCTCTTAAGGAAGGAGAGCCCTGTCTCCTTTCAGGCTGTGAAACTAATACAGCCTTCTGCCCTACTTGTAAAATCTGCCCAGAAGATAAAAAAACCAAATCTAAGGGCATTTTTTTTAAAGACTTTTATGAGCCAAGGCTTAAAAAATACCTCAGGGTTACCCTTTTTCCCCTCTATGAGGAAGATATACCCATTGGATATCTTCATTTCATTGAAGATGAAACCCAAAAAGCGGAACTTAGAAGGCTTTTAGAAGCAGTTGTTGATACCTATCCTGGTTTATTCTTTGTAAATGATGAGAAGTTTAACATCCTTTACATGAACGAAAACCTCAAAAGACTCTGTAATACTGAGCATCCCAAATGTTATGAATTAATCTTTGGAAATGATAAACCCTGTTCAAAGTGTCCACTCCTTATTGAGGGAAAAGTTGAAGAAGAAAAGGAGGTTTATTCCCCGCTCTTAGACAAGTATTTTATAAGGCATTTCAAAATCTTTAAGATAAATTCCGAAAAGATTTACAAAATCACTTTTTACGCTGATATTACTGAGCAGATCAGGCTTTTTGAAGAGTCAGGAATTGCGCTTGTAGTTTCAACACCAGAGGGAGAAATTCTTAGAGTAAATCGCAGGGCAAGGGAGCTTTTTGGGGTCTCTGATCCTGCCCTTTTAAAAAATTACAGGGATCAAGACTTCTGGCTTAATCCCGAGGACAGAAAGGCCTTTATAGAAAAACTTATCAAGGAAAAAAAGATTAACCATCTTGAGTTTAAATATAAAAGACTCTCAGGTGAGTCATATACAGCCCTTATCTCATCAAGGCTTTATGAAGAAAATGGAAAAAAACTTATCTACTCAGCCTTTGAAGATATTACAGAATACTTAAGATTAAAAGAAGAGGCCTTTAATTTCATTCAGAGAGTGCTTGAATTTTTACCTATCGGAGTTTCTGTCATAGATACAGAAGATAAGGTAATTTTTGTAAATTCAAGACTTTCAGAGATTACTGGTTATTCCATAGATGAGCTTAAAGGAGTGAATCTACACCAACTCCTTGTAGCTGATCCTAATTTAAGAAAACGAGCTAAAGAGGTCTTTCAAAAAATTTCTATGGGAGAAAAGTCTAAGCTTGCCAAAAGGAGAATTGAATTTCAAGCCCGCAGAAAGACAGGAGAGCTCTTTCCTGCAGAGGTATATTTTGACGAGTTTATTTTTGAAGGTAAAAGGCTTTTCATAGGAATTATTCAAGATGTAACGGAAAGAAAACTTATTGAGGAGAAACTTTTCAGAGAGGAAAAAGAAATTGTTCTTGAAAAGATAGCTGGAGGCCTTGCCCATGATCTAAATAATCTTCTCATGATTATAAAGGGTTATCTTGAGCTCCTTGGAGAAAGACTTAAAAAGTATGGGGAAAAGGAACTTAATTATCTTTCCAAAGTAGAAGAGGCTTTTGACCGTATGAAAAACCTTGTCTCTGAGCTCTTTATTATTTCAAGAGGAGAACTCAAACGGGAAGAATTTATTAATTTAGGAGAATTCTTAAAGAAGTGGGCTCCCTTTTATCTTAAAGGCTCATCTGTGGCTTTAACTCTGGATATTGAAGAAAATCTTTTTGTTAATTTACAGGAGAATCATCTTCTTTCTATTATCCAAAACCTTATTCTTAATGCCAGAGAGGCTATGGAAAACTCCGGAGAATTGAGAATAAAAGCGCAAAAGGTGGATAATTTTATCAAGGTTGAGGTATCTGATACAGGGCCAGGTATACCTGAAGAGGTGAAAAATAAAATTTTTGAGCCAGGTTTTACCACTAAGGCCCATGGGACAGGTCTTGGGCTCTATGTGGTCAAAAGAATTATGGATATGTATAATGGTAAAATTGAGATATTTAGCCATCCTGGTGAAGGCACAAGCGTTACACTTTTCTTTCCCTCGGTTAAATCCCTAAAGGGTGTTGAAGTTGAGCCTTCTAAAAAAGCAAAGGGGACTTTAAAGGTCTTGGTTATGGACGATGAAGCTGAAATCCGAGAGGTTCTAAAAGAATTTTTAAGTGAGCAGGGCATTCAGATTGAGACTGCAGAAGAAGGGGAGACTGCCTTTGAGATGATTTTATCTGCTGAACGAGAGGGAAATCCTTATACCCATCTAATTCTTGATTTGACCGTTCCAAAGGGAAAAGGTGGGATTTACCTCTTACGCCGACTTCAGGAGATAGGTTTTGACCTTAGAAAAGTAAAAAGTATTATAATTACTGGCTTTACTGAAGAAGAACTTAAAAAAGAGGCTGAGGGCCTCAATTTGGATGCTATCCTTTACAAACCTTTTTCCCTATCTAAGGTACTTGAGGTTTTAAAATAAATGCAAGAAATCTTCTTTAAATTTCTATGGCATTTTTGGGATTATAGTGTAGCTATCTTACCTTATTTTATTCTGGCCCTTTTTATAGTAAGTTTTTTAAAGGTATATTTAGATACCTCTCTTATTATCAGGGTTCTAAGACTTAAAAAATCTGCCCCCTTTTTAACAGGGACACTGGCTGCCCTTTTGCCTGTTTGTTCTTGCTCTGTGATTCCTTTAGCCTATTATATTCACAACTTTTCCTTTAACTTTGCCCCAGTCCTTGCCTTCCTCATGATTGGTCCGGTTATTTCCCCTGTAACTATTTTTTTGACCTTAGGATTACTTGGGCCTAAATTTGCCCTTTTTCGACTCATTTTTAGCTTTCTTATCTCTATTATTCTTGCTTATTTGACCCTTTTTCTTTTTAAAAAGAAAGAAAAGACCCTTGAATATTCAGAAGGTGAACCCCTTCCAAAGAAAAAAAATCTTAAAAAGGTGTGGTCTGCTTTCAAAGAAGAGGGGCTTGAGATAGGAAAATATCTTTTTCTTGGCCTCTTGATAGCCTCCCTACTTGTAACCTTTTTACCCCCTGAAAAATTGACCTTTCTATCTAAAAGCTCCCTTTCTTATTTTTTGATAGCCCTCATTTCTATCCCTATTTATGTTTGCTCAGGGGAGGAAGTGCCTTTAGCAAAAGCCTTTCTTGACCTTGGTTTTACCCCTGGGCAGGCCATGGTCTTTGTTCTGGCTGGGAGTGGGATCTGTGTCCCTACTTTAATAGCTTCCTTACGCTTCTTACCGCTAAAAGTGGTCCTTTACTATCTTTTCTCCTGGTTAATACTCTCCATAGGTGGAGGTCTTCTCTATGACCTCCTGTCTCAAATATAAAAAGGGTGCATAAATTCACATCCTTACAAAGAGAAATGGAGGGTGGTAAAAGGTGAGAGGTAATAGGAGAAGTAGTAGAAAAAATCCTATGGAGTCTCAAAAGATATGGACTTATACGCTATAATGCCTCATTTAATTTTCTAAAGGATTTTATTTTACCTTCCCACCCACTCTTTCCTTTGAAATAAGCTTTGCGAAATAACTAAGCTCTTAAATTCAAGAGGAGCGAAATAGATAGTTTTTTCTTGAAGGTTCAAGAGAGGAGCTGAGATTTTTTATATGAGGCAACGATAAAATTTCGAATAGATTTTTAATGAGGCAATTCGGATACTTGTCAATTTATCTTTTTGGCTTAAAATAAAAACCCTAATTAATTTATAAATTTATTTTAGGAGGGGGCTTATGGGGAATGGAGGAATTGTATCTTCAATCAAGGCCTTTATTCAAGGAAGGCCTCTTTTGACTTTATTAATTCTGGTTGGTCTTCTGGTCGCCTTTGTTTACATTAATGTAGAAGTTCTACACTTTACCAGTAACCCACAGTTTTGCGCTAAGTGTCACCCCAAGGAAGGCACAGGACCTTTAGCTGAGGTCTATACTTGGGGTAAAAACATTCACTCCCAAAATAATGTGGCCTGTCTTGACTGCCACGGGGAACCAGGATTTTTTAATTATATGCAGGCTAAATTGAAGGGTTTAAAAGATACCTTCAATTTTGCCTTCAAGGGTCAAAAGCACATGCTTGAGATTCTTCATAAAGCCTTTAATGATCCAGTATATGCCTCAAAAGTGGTTTCTATGGAGTCCTGTCTTTTCTGTCATACCGATTATTACAATCAGAAAATACGCGCAAGCAGGATGATGACTTT
The DNA here is from genome assembly GCF_001548275.1 of Caldimicrobium thiodismutans. Classification (GTDB taxonomy): domain Bacteria; phylum Desulfobacterota; class Thermodesulfobacteria; order Thermodesulfobacteriales; family Thermodesulfobacteriaceae; genus Caldimicrobium; species Caldimicrobium thiodismutans. Next base: position 1,322,536 of record NZ_AP014945.1, on the reverse strand, counting down.
AGCAGGGATTACCTTTAGAACCCTTGATACTGTTAAAAATCCTGCTTTTAGAACCTCTAAAAACATGATAGATATCATGACTGATCCTGTGAGGCGAAATCCTGATATAGATCCAAAGCATGCCTCTCATATAAAAGCTGGCATCAACTGTGTCTTCTGTCATAGAAGGGTAGCCCATGGAGGGGAATTTATAAATCTTGCTTCAGCCAATATCTGTGAGGGAGAAACAGTTTGTTCAAATTGCCATATAAAAAACAAAGAAACTATTCAGATGAGGGATATAATCCTTTCAAAGGCTGGAAATCCTGCCAAATTTTCCCACAACTTCCATGTGCAGATGTTTGAATGTAATACCTGTCATCCCTCTCTTTTTAAGATGAAGGCTGGCACAAGCAATATCACCTTTGATACTCACAAAAAAGATCAGTATTGTTTCATGTGTCATGGAGAGGGAAAATCAGCTAATTTTAACTGTGAAACCTGCCACCAGGGTGGTTAAATAAAAAGGGGGCTTGTGCCCCCTAAGATTCCTATTTTTTCTTTTCACTCACCGCAAGCTTTTTGATATATTCTTTCATTCCCTTTACCCCGATATGACAGTTTGCACACTTGGTATTTGAAGCAAAAGCAGACTGACCATTATGGCAGGCTCCACAATATTTTCCTTTATAAAGAGCCTCCATATTAAAGTCAGGATTTTCTTGAGATTTTAAGGCCTGCATTTCAAAGATACCGGAATGGCAAGACTCACAGGAAAGTCCCAGTTCCTTTGCATGGTATTTATGGCTGAAAAGGACTCCCCTTACAGGCTTGGCATAAACTATTTCAGGACCCCCTGCCTCTTCACTTTCCATATAAACTACACCCTGATTAAGGAGTTCTGCCTCCTTTGAAGGATTTTCCTTTTTTTCCGAAACATAGGCAAGACTAACCACACCTAAAAGAAGTGTGAGTGTTCCTACGAATATTTTCACTTTGCGCATTTTCTCCCTCCCTTAGCTAATGGTATAAAAGACATTAGGCTTAGCCCCTGTCTCAGGCTTTAAAACCCAAACAGGTTTGGCTAACTGATGCACAAGTTGATAAACCTCACTTCCCGGATCGGATAGATCACCAAAGTTTCTAACCCCGGCTGGACAGGCAGCTGCACAGGCGGTTAATTTTTCGCCTTTAGAAAGCCTGGATTCCCAGCAAAAATCACATTTATCCACTGCATGTTTTTCCTCATTAAAATACCTTGCATTATAAGGACAGGCCACCATACAGGTTTTACATCCAATACACTTATAGGAGATCATCTTAACAATTCCCGTCTGTTTATCCTTAATGGTTGCTTTGGTTGGACATGCCCTTACACAAGGCGGATTATTACAATGATTGCAAAGAATGGGCATAAAAAGTGTTTTTTGATCCACTGCAGTTTCATCATGTCTTCTTAAGATCATAGTTCTCCAACCATAATCAGGAACATGATTGGTTTTCACACAGGCCTCCATACATAGCTCACAGTCAATACATCTATCCATCTTGAAAACCATAGTATAGTGAGGTTTATAAGGATACTTCTTATGCAATTCTTCAGGACTTGCCAATCCCTCTGCTACTCTTGAAACTACAGAAAAAAGGCTCCCTCCTGCAAAAACTCCGGTTATAATTAAACCTATCTTTAAAAAATCCCTTCTGGTCTCATCAGGAATATTTTCTGTTCCTTCATTCTTTAATCCCAGCAACCAATCTTTAAAGTTTTTGAACATAATTTCCCCCTCCTTTAATGAATTTCTGTTTTATGCCCTTTAAAGACCTTTTCCCCAACCAGAAAGGCCATAATTGCAAAGGCAATAGCTCCAACAATAACCATAATCTCATATATACTGGGTTTATAAGACAAAATTACCGGAAAATCGGTTATATTAAATTCAAAATAGTGTGAAACAATCTGGCCAATAACAACGAGATCCACCCGCATGAAAAAGATCCCGATAAAAGCAAGCACAGAGGCTACAAACATCTGATTGATATTTCTAAAACCTGAAATCAGAAGTAACAAGAATGGGCCAACCATTCCGAGAAGCACCTCAAAGAACCAAAAATTAAGAGCATATTTACCGGTAGTAAGCTCCTTGATAGCTAAAACCTTTCCCTCTCCTGCCGCAAGACCAGTTATAATCTTCCAGGTTGTAAAAAACATCAGCACTGCCAGAAAAAGGGCCCAAATCTTACCTACAGCCTGTAAAGAAAGTTCCATAGCTCTGTCCATTCTTTCAGCGGTAATTTTATAACCAAGATAGGTAAAGAAAATTATGGCTGTGCACCCAGAAGCTGCAGCAGAGGCGATAAAATAAATAGGCATATAAGGACCATACCAAAATTCTCTTCCATGGAGCATACCAAAAACTGCTCCAAGATTACTATGAGCTGCTATTCCTGAGATCAATCCAAGGAGTCCTGCTAACATAGCATATCTATGTTGCTCGAGAAGAAGCAATATAAATTCTATAGTCATAAAAACCAAATAAGCTCCATACAAGGTTCCCATCCACCATATATTTGAGGTGGGATTAGGAGAAAAAACATTCCAAATAGCCATTCTGAAGGGGTTTTCAACATCAAAAAAGATTACCATAAACCCAGCCAAAATAGTAACTACAGATAGAAATACAGACCGTTTAGCGATAGGCATAAAAGATTTTACCCCAAAGACATGGCCGATTGAGGAGACAATACATAAACCTGTTGAGGTAACCACGAAAAATACATACCCAGAGATCAGTATGCCCCAAGGAATTTCTCTTGTTACTCCATAAACATGTCTATATCCTGTATACATAGCATTTACGCCAAACATTGCAGCAATCATCAAAATCAAAGCACTTAAACCCACAATGTAGTAAAAAGCTTTAGTTCCTGACAAAAACTCAAATAAACTTGACATCCAAGTTTGTGAAAAGGCAACTTCTCCTTCAACAATCATAGGATTCTTTTTCGCACTCATCCTTCCCCCTCCTTTACTTTGCTCTTAAAATACGAATTTCCTTTTTGACTTCCTTATAAGGTGGAGAATCAAGAAGCATGATCTCACCATATTTTTCTTGAAATTTAAGCAAATCCTCAAGACTCTTAATTTCAATTACCCAGTTTTTTTCCTTTTGTTTTTTTTCACAAACTATCATTCCATTTTCCTCCCGGTGATTTACTCCCCCTTCCCACCAGTCCTTGAACCAGATCTTTTTTTTGGCTTCCTCAAGGCTTGAAACCATCCTGTAATCAAGAGGAGTGAGTTCCTCCTCTACAGCCTCATCACAAGGTTTTTCTTTACTCCACAAGGGCACCCTTGTTCTGCTAACAATAAATTTCATATACCCCTCCCTATCAACAATTTTTTAGCTAAGTAGATTTTTTTCTTTAATCTTTTTCTTTTCTAAAAGAAAACCCAAAATCCAACCAATAATTGCACATCCCACCACAAAAATGGCACCAGAAATGATCACACTCAGCACCATCCAAAAGGCAACAAGAATCCTTGGTCCTGTGGAGGGTTCAATAGGAGTACCGAAAAGAAGTTCAGAAAGCTTTAATCCGAAGAGCCCTCCTGTATAGGCGCTGGGTAAAAATCCAGCAATAACAAATAAAATTAACCCCACAAAGGCCCCTGCTAAAACACTTTTTTTAAGTCTTGTCTTCATAATTGATCACCCCCTTTTAAAGGGGGGTTAGCTTCCCTTCCTTTGGGGGCTTATGGGGAATGGATGAAGGGAGGCTAACCCCTGCTTAACTTTCCTAAGCTTTGCTTCCAGCCTCCTTAGCTCTCAATTTTCCAGATAAAATATAACCAGCTATAGCTCCTCCAAGCACAAAGACAACTGCTGTAACAAGAACAGCTCCTATCATGCTAAGAGCAGTAAATAACCTTGCCACAACTCCCATACTCCCGGGACCCATGATGAGTTCAGCCAGTTTCAAACCAACATATCCTCCCATCATAGCACTGGGAAAGAACCCAAGAAGCACAAAGAGAATCAACCCGGCACCGGTCCCGATGTAAATCCCTTTCCTGGAATCAAGTTTTGCTAACATAATCCCACCTCCTTTTATTTTTTATTTTTCTTATTTCTCAAAATCACATAAGAAAGAGGAAAGATTAAACTAACCATTAAGCCAACAGCCGAAATGCTTAATAAAACCCTTTTTATAACTTCACTTTTAGTGAAACCTCCTAAAAGATATAAAAGCATTTGAAGAAGAAAAAGTGTTATTACTAAAAAAGCTACCTCTGTGCCTTTTCCCTTCGGTTCTGTCTTTATTCCTGTTATCCCTCTCATTTTTCTCACCTCTTATTTTTTCTTATATAAATTTATTATCAAAAAATATGCCAGAGAGAAAAGAAAGATCTTTCTTAATTTAACAAGGAAGTCCTTTGCAAATGTGCAAAAAAATGACTAAAAAATATTTTCTTTTTTGGCAGAATTGCAAAAAATTAGGAGTCAAGAGAATTGAGAAATTCAAAAACGATCTTTGCTGCTATGCCTCCTAAAATACCTCCTATCAGACCAATAAACATAATCACAGAAGTAACACCAATGAAAACAAGAGGGGAGTCCTTGGAAATTTCTTTTTTCATAATTCTTGAGAGATCCTGAGAAACCGCATCAAACCAAGTTCCTCCAAGGGTATCTCTGAAGGCAAAATCAAGCATAAAAGCCACAGCTATGCCTAATATAAAACCAATTATAAATCCTAATTTAAAGGGTTTAGACACTTTTAGATTTCTTCAATCTGATACTTTTTTAGTTTTCTGTAAAGAGTTGCTAAATCAATTCCCAAAATCTTAGCTGTCTGTTCTTTATTGTAATTTACCTGTTTAAGGGTATTGAGAATTATATTTTTTTCGAATTCCTCCAAAGATTCTTTCAGGGTTTTGGCTGGAAATTCTAACCCTCTATTTCCCTTAATTCTTTCTGGAAGCTCATTAGCAGTTATAAACTCGCCAGTTGCTAAAATAACAGCCCGTTCGATAACATTTTTTAGCTCCCTAACATTGCCGGGCCAGTCATAATTAATTAAAAAAGAAAGGGCTTCATTAGTTATTCCCTTAACTTTTTTATTATGTTCCTTAGTTAACTTATCAATAAAAAAGTAAACCAAAGCAGGAATATCTTCCCGCCGTTCCCTAAGAGGGGGAATCTTTATTTCTATTACATTCAAACGGAAATACAAATCTTCTCTAAATTTTCCTTCTTTAATCAGCTCTTCAAGGTTTTTATTGGTTGCAGCAAGAATTCTTACATCAACCTGTTTTTTAGTGGTGTCTCCAAGAGGAATAAATTCACCAGTTTCTAAAAATTTAAGTATCTTGGCCTGCAGATTTAATGGCATATCTCCTATTTCATCAAGGAAAAGCGTTCCCCCATTAGCAAGTTCAATAAGTCCCTTTTTATCAGTTATAGCTCCTGTGAAGGCTCCTTTTTTGTATCCAAATAGTTCAGATTCAAGAAGATTCTCTGGTATGGCGGAACAATTAATACTAATAAAGGGTTTATCTTGGCGAGGACTGTTATTATGAATAAATTCAGCTAAAACTCCTTTTCCTGTCCCAGATTCCCCTAAAATGAGGATTGTGCTTTTAGTGGGAATTACTCGTTCTAATAGTCTCATTATTTCCTGCATCTGGGGAGAGGTTCCCCAAAAGATATCTCCTTTTAACCTCTGACTCAACTGATACCTTAAGGCCTCAACCTCTTTTTGAAGACTCTTGTGTTCAAGGATTCTTTTCAAGCGCATTTTAACATCTTCATTAATAAAGGGCTTAACAATATAATCTGATGCCCCCTTCTTTATAGCTGTTACAGCTGAATCAATACTTGCATAAGCAGTCATGATCACAACATCAGTTGATGGGCTTAACTCTTTTACCCTTTCAAGAAGCTGAATTCCATCTATACCAGGCATCCTCAAATCAGAAAGCACAATATCAAAATAATTTTTATCCATAAGTTTAAGGGCCTCCTCACCACTCGGGGCTGTTGCCACTTGATATCCCTCTTTTTCAAGAACAAACTTAAGAACACTTAAGATGTCTTCTTCATCATCCACAAGTAGTATACTCGGTTTTTCCATCAAGCACTCACCCCTTGTGAAGAATATACAGGTAGTTTTACTGTAAAAGTAGAGCCCTGACCTATCTGGCTTTTAACCAAAATGTCTCCTCCAAAATTTTTGACAATGCTATAAGAAACAGACAAACCAAACCCTGTCCCCTTTTCCTTAGTGGTAAAAAAAGGATCAAATATATGAGGAAGATTTTCTGGTGAAATGCCAATTCCAGTATCAGTAAAACTAACTAATACATAACCATCTTCTTCTTTAGTCTCAATAGTCAGGTCTCCGCCCTCAGGCATGGCATCGGCTGCATTTAAAATGATATTAATAAAAACTTGAGAAAGCTGATTTGGATCCACCAAAACCTCAGAAACCTCCTTTAGGTTCAAGTTTACCTTAATATCCTTCATTCTTTTATCAAATCTTACAAGAGCAAGACTTCCCTCGAGCACTTCGTTAATCTTAACAGGAAATACCTCTCCTTTAGAGGGTTTAGCAAAACTTGAAATATTTCTTATTATTTCAGAAATCCTCAAAATATGCTTGGAGATAATTTCTAAGGCTTGATTGGCAAAATCTCCTAAATCCATCTCTTTAAGAACTTGAACATAAGAAGAAATAGAAGTAAGAGGATTGCCTATCTCATGAGCTAAGCCAGCCGAAATTCTTGCCAAGGCCTGAAGTTTTTCCGATTGCATGATTCGCTCTTCCATTAATTTAAGGTCAGTTATATCCTGAATCAGACAAATATAATTTGTTTTGTCCTCTGCTGTTCTAACAGGGGTTATCTGAACCTGAAAAATCTTTCGTTGTCCTTGAACTAAAATCTCCTGAACAAATTGGGTAGAGGCAAGGGCATTTAAACAATCTCCAATCTTACTAAATAATTCACAAATATTAATTTTGTCTGAAAATTGTTTATATTTATATAATTCAAGAATGTCCTCCATTTTTGAATTCATCCATGTAATTGTTCCCTCTTCGTCAATTAAACAAATACCTGAATTAACTGTTTCCATAATAATAGAAAGTTTTTCCTTTTCTGCTTGTAATTCCTCTGTCCTTTTAGCTACTAATTTTTCAAGTTGATTAGCATATTCTTTAATTTGTTCCCGTAAAGCTACCTCCTCAGTTATATCATCACAGGTAAGCACTGCTCCCGTAATCTCAGTCCCCTCTTTAAGAGGATTTACTGTTATGTGATAATACTTAATTTCTCCATTTTCCTTTAAAGGATATCCCATTAATTCACTATATTCACCATTAAAAGATCTATTAATTAATTCTTTTAATGTTACTCTATACATCTCTATTTGTTGAGGACATATTTCAAAAAAGTTTATTCCTAAAATCTCCTCTTTAGGTCTTTTCAATAAATTAGCATAAGGAGTATTAGCTAAAACTATTTTATAAGTCTTATCCATAACTACAATTTTGGATTGAGTACTCTCAATAATACCCTCTAATAATGCATAAAATTTCAATTTCTCCTCAGCTGCAATACGCTTTGTATTAATATAATAAAAGAGGGTTCCCAGAATTATCATAGATAAAAAAATAGATATAACTATTAAAGAATGTAGCTTCATACTTTTATTTATAGCTGACTGTAATTCATCATAAGGGATACTAACGCAAAGGATCCATTCCTGATCAAAAACAGGGACCTTTGCATAATAAATTACTTTGTCTAATTTTTCAGGGGAATAATAATAGTGGTATCCACTTTTAATAGACTCTTTAAGAATCATCTTTTCTGCTTCAAAGCTCTTATGACATTTAAAACAGATTGGATTATTTGAATAAATATTATTCCCAATCATACCGGGTTGAGTAGGATGATAAATCAGGGTTCCCTCTTTAGATATTAACCAGGCATGTCCCTTGGGGGTAAGTTTAATGGGTTTTAGGTTTTTTTGAAATATTTCATCTAAACTAATGGAAATTTGTGCCAAGATTGCCTGTCCGTTAGATTCAAAAGGAAGAAGATAAAGTATCTTTCTTTCAGAAAAATCCGTTTCAACATTAAAACTTTCCTTATCTTTGATCTTTTCATAATTATACACAAATTCTACTTTAAGTCCGGATAAATTCTCTAAATCTTTTACAAAAAAAGAGGAAATAAATTCTTTATCAATTTTTAAAACATTCCCTTGACTTCTTAAATAATTTGAAATTGAACTATATTTTTGAGGCACAATATTAAGAATAAATGAAAGTTTTTCTGCTAGATTTTGAGTTAATAGGCCTAATTCTTTATGACTTAGGTCTAAAGACTCCTTTTGAAAGGACCTCTCAAAAAAAAGATTAATGGTTATAAAAAAAGAAAATACAAAGAAAAAAATAATAAAAAAAAGCACATTAAGACGCATTTTTTAAATTATAGACCAAAATTGAAATAAATAAAGGCCCCTCCTTATAAGGGGCCCTAAGGAAACTCTTCTTATGAAGATTGTTTTTTCAATGTATCTTTGTAATACAGATCAAAAACAACTGCTGTTGTTCTAAAAACAAGATGAGAAAATTTTCCATATGGAATAGCTAAAAAGAGCAAGAAGACACAAACAAGATGAGCCAAATAAACAAAGGCTGAAAAGTTATAAAAGACTGGAACCATTCTGACAACTTCAATTCCGAATCCAGTAATACCCACAAACAAAATGAGCCATAATAGAAAGGCATCTGGATAAGCCGTCTTGAGTGAATTCTCAAGCACTGCTCTATTTCTCCCTGATATAAGAGAAATAACTCCGTAAAGAAGCAATATACCACCAATATTACCAAGCCATTTAACAGGATGGGTAAAGGGATTCCAGGGAGTATGCATCCCAAGGATATCCGCCAAGATAAATACGGTGCCTGTAGTAATGAAAAGGATAATAAAGGCATAAAAGAGCATTTTATGAGGATTGGCTCTCCAGGAATTAGCATCACACTTTTCAAATCTGCTATGGGCAAGGATCTCCTTCAAAGCTGGGCCAAGATAAGTTTTAATTATAGTAACGGCACCAAGTCGATAAGCCTGAGGAATCTTGTAATATTCAAGATAGGTATTCCACATCTTATTTACCGCATTAGCCATAAGAACTACGACAAAAGTTGCTAATGGAAGAAAGATTAAATCAATCATCAAAACTCTCGCTGGTAAATCTATAAATCCTATTTTATAGTGGAGCTCAGGATTATATGGAAAGGATACGGGATCAGAAAAATCAGGAACACCTCCAAAAGTAAGAAAGAGCACTGGCAAAATAAAGGCCAGGGCAATTAAGATTAAAATAGGCAACCCCCAAAGATTACTATAAAAGGTGTTCATAAACTTAAAAGGCACAAGCTCCTTTGTCACAAGAAGCCTTAAAGAGGCAAGCACATCACCAGGCCGAGCATTTCTGGGACAATACTTGGTGCAATCACCACACTGATGGCAAAGCCATACATTTGGATCAGAAAGAAGCTTTTCTCTAAAACCCCACTGGGCAAGTATCATTTGTTTTCTTGGAAAAGGTGCCTCATCGGGTGCCAGAGGGCATACACTTGAACAGGTTGCACACTGATAGCATCTCTTTACCGTATCTCCACCTATACCTTGAATTTCTTTAACTGCGGACAAATCCGCATCAACTTTTAAAATAGCATTACTCATAGGGCTTCCTCCTTACCAGCCTTTAAATGGATTTTCACCATAGCCTTTTATGGTCTCTGCAAATTCTTTCGTTTTCTCAGCAAGCTTTTCAATCTCATCTATGGCTACTGTATCAATAGAAACTCTTTCCATTTCAAGAGCAAGTTGTTGTAAAGTTTCTTGAACATTTTCCATTCTACGATTGGCAAGTTCACTTCCCTTAATAAAGTGGCATTGATAGTTTTCACCATACTTACAGCCAAGAAGTATGATACCGTCATAGCCCTTACTCATAGCATCCTTGATAAAGGATACATTTACTGCTCCAAGGCATCTAACAGGAATAACTCTAAAGTAAACAGGAAGATTCATTCTCTTATAAGCTAACATATCAAGTGCAGGATAAGCATCATTCTCACAGACAAAGGCCATAAACCTGTATTGTTCATATCCCTGCTCAGGCATCTCCGTTGCTTTAATCATACTTCCAATCATGTCTATAGAGTAATCTTTGAAGTTAATAATTCTCTGTGGACAGGCCCCAAAACAGGTGCCACATCTTCTACAGCGGGTAATAAAAGGTATAGGAAATGCCTTTTCATCTTCATTCAGGGCTCCAAAGGGACACTCTTCAGTGCATCTCTTACACTGGGTGCACATCTTTAAGTCCCACTCAGGATAGGCAAAATCCCAGGTTCTTGGATGCACCGCATGTCCAACCTCTATGGCAGTGAGACACTGTATAGCCTTTAAAGCAGCTCCTCGGGCATCTTCAATAGCTTGGTCAATGGTCATAGGTTGATGCACCGCACCTGCAGCATAAATACCTGTTCTCCTTGTCTCATAGGGGAAACAGATATAATTAGAGTCTGCATAACCATAAAAAAGTTCAAGCTCAGGAAGAGCTGGACCTTGCCTATATTCCAGATTGAGAACCGCCTCATCAGCTGTTACCGGAACCATACCCGTTGCTAAGACTACCGCATCCACTTCAAGCTCCACCTTTTCACCAAGCAAAGTATTATCTACAACCACCTTAACCTTACCATTTTCTCCTTTACTTACACTTACAACCTCACCCTTAGTCAAAAAAACCCCTGGATCATCCTGTAGTGTTTTATAAAAGTTTTCATAAATTCCCATAGTTCTCATATATTCGTAAACAATATATGCTTTAGCCTCAGAATCCGCTTCCCTTATATACTTGGCCTGTTTAAGGCTGGCAAGACAGCAAAAACTTGAACAATAGGCAAGATGATTTTCATCCCTTTGTCCTGCGCATTGAATAAATAGAATACTCTTAATAGGAGCTCCATCTGATGGTCTGACAAGCTTCCCCTCTGCAGCCATCTTCTCAAATTCCACATTAGTCATCACATTTGGGACTTCTCCATACCCTAAATGGGCTAACTTGGTAGGATCATAGGGTTTAAATCCTGCAGCAAGAACAATTGCACCAATCCGAACCTCTTCTTCCTTCCCTCCCTGCTTTATTTTGACATTATAAAGACCTGGCCCGCCGTTAATATTTGTAACTGTTGCACTCTTGTATACTTTAATCAGGTCATTGCTTTCAACCTCAGAAATTAAACTCTTTACCACTGGTTCAACAAGATTCTTATAAGGGGGTTTTGTCTCGCAATGAGACTTCATCTTAGCAGCAAAACCACCAAGCTCCTTTTCCTTTTCTACGAGAATAACATCATACCCAGCTTTTGCACATTCAAGAGAAGCAGTAAGACCGGCTACTCCTCCACCTATAACAAGAATGGTTTTAGAAAGTTCTTCTTCTGGTTTGAAAGGTTCTGGAAGCTTATAGGATCTTAGTTTAGCTATACTCATATTAATATAATCCTTAGCCAAAGCCATAAGCTCATCTTTAAAGGAGACTCCACTTGCTATCTCAGTTGAATCATCAAGAATCTCTCCACTATCTCCCATTGGAAACCTGCTCCAGACAACTCCTTCTCTCAAACTAACTCTATCAACTGCTACTTTACCAAAATTAAATACATCATAGTTAACTCTGAAAGAACAAGCACATATGGAAACTGCATCAAGCCCATCTGCCTCTATTTTAGAATTTATAAATTCCTTGCCCTCTTTAGAACATAAAAATTCGGCACTATATACAGAATTTACACCCTGTTCCCTTGCTTTTGCTTCCAATTCCTCTATATTTAATCTTTCAGCAATTCCACAACTCCTACATATAAAGACACCAATTTTATCCATCTTTTACCTCCTTTTAAGCCCTTTTTATAATTTGTAATGCCTTAATAACAGCACCTGTTGCAGTCTCATTAGAGGTCATAACATCAAGAGGCTTTTTAGCACACCCAACAGGAATAATTCCATCACTCTCAAGAACAAACCCATACTCATCCTGAGGAAGACCTGAGATTTTTTCGTCCACAATACTTGGCTGCATTCCCAAGGCTAAAACAACCATATTGACCTTTTCATGCACCTTCTTTCCAGTTAAAGTATCCTCAGCAGTAACTATTAAATCTTTTGTAGCTGGATCCTCTTCAATTTTGGCTACTTTTCCCTTAATAAAATTAACCTTAGCCTCATTTTGTGCCCTTCTTAAAAATTTTTCATATCTTCCAGGTGTTCTTATGTCAATATAAAAAATTAAAGATTCCGTATCTGGAGCTTTTTCTGCTAAGTAGAGACTATGCTTGAGACTGGCGAGACAACAGATATAAGAACAGTAAGGCAGATGGTTCTCATCACGAGATCCTGCACACTGGACAAAAGCAACTCTTTGAGGAACATTTCCATCTGAAGGCCTTATAATATTTCCTCCCGTTGGCCCCCAGGGAGAGGCCATTCTCTCCATCTGCATATTAGTAATTACATTAGCAAACCTTCCATATCCAAGATTATCAAGCTTTGTTGCATCATAAAGTTTCCAACCTGTGGCCCAAATTATGGCTCCTGCCTCAATCTCAAAGATCTCTTCCTTCATATCCGGATCTATTGCATTATATTTACAGGCGGATTGAATTCTCTCTAAATCTCCGGGAGCCAATGCATCTTTATCCAAAACATATCTCATCGGAAAAGCCATTGGAGAGGGTAAGTAAATGGCCTTGGTCTTCCCGAGCCCAAAATCAAAACTACTAATTCTTTCTCCCTCACATACCTTTTCACATTCACCACAGGCAGTGCAATTTTCATTTACATAACGAGGCTTTTTTCTGAGTTTTATTTTATAATTACCGGCACTACCACTAATTTCTAAAACATCCGTCATGGTATAAACCGTTAGATGGGGATTAACCTTCATTCTTTTGTAATTAATTTCTAAACCACAAGTTGGAGGACAAAGCTTAGGAAAGTAATATCTCAACTGTCCTACCCTTCCTCCAAGAGTTGGCTCTCTTTCAACAAGAACAACATCTGTCTCCATCTCTGCTGCCTCAATAGCAGCGGTAACACCACTAATTCCACCACCCACGACTAATATAGTTGAGCTTCCCATTTCAACCTCCTTTACCTCTTTCTTTTCAGGTTTGAGAAGCCTTATCTTCAAGGCCTCTCAAACCTAAAAATTAAAAAAAGAGGGGGCTTTAAAGCCCCCTCAATTATTATTTTATCTTTTACGGCCCAAGAGGATCAGGAATGATCTGCACATAAGGATAGGTTTCAAGTTCCCACTGCTTGGTCTCGGGATTCCATCTGGATAGAGTGAAACATCTCCAATTATTATCATCAATATTTAAGTAATCAGCTCTATAGAAGTATCCAGGATATCTGGTCTCATCTCTGAAGAGGATATGCAAGAGGTGAGCTTCAGCAGTCCATACTCTGTGTCTGTTCTCCCAGGCTCTCATAAGCTCATGTAAGTCTCTTGCAGCTGCAAGTTCCATATCTTCTTTAAGCATTCTCAAGAGTTCAAGACCTCTCTCAAGCATAGGTTTGTTGGTCATATAATAGGTAGAGGTTCCAGCTACATACTCATCCATAAGTTTCATAAGTCTTGCCTGAATATGACGAGGAATAAGATAGTTGGGGTTGACTTCATAAGCAGTAGTTGCATTCTTAAATTGCTCAAACCTATACCATGGTCCATAGATCTCTTTCTTAAGTTCATCAGCTGATTCTTTGATAGCAGGCTTATAATCCTTATTATCAAGGACAAACTTAACCATAGCTTTAGCAGCAATTCTACCCTCAACATGAGCACCAGAGGAGAACTTATGACCACTGGCACCCACAGTGTCACCAGCGCAGAAGAGACCCTTGACTGTGGTCATTCTATTGTATTTTCCAATTCCTTCCCAAGGCTTTTTGTATTCCGCTGGAACCCAATCTTCATCTGGTCCACAGCACCAGGCACCAGCACATCCAGCATGTGATCCAAGGAAGTAAGGCTCTGTAGGCATAATCTCAGAAGGTTTCTTTTCAGGCTCAATATTCAAACAGGCCCAAAGTCCAGCCTGAGTTACACACATGTCAAGGAAGTCTTCCCAGGCTTCGGCTATAAGATGTTTAAATTCTTTTTTGTCCATCTTCTTTTCGGCTTCCTGAAGAGCCCACTCTGTGTGCATGAAAATAGGACCTCTTCCTTCTTTCATTTCAATAAGCATAGCATGGTTTCTTAAGCAGGTTCCCACAACGGAAGCCTCGCTATAAGGAGCAAACTTTTTAAGCTCCTCTTTATGTTTAGCAACATAATCTTCATCGAAGGCATTGGTTGCTCTGGCTTTGAAGAGCAAGAACCAAGCACCAACTGGCCCGTATCCATCCTTAAATCTGGCAGGAACAAATCTATTTTCCATAAGAACAAGCTTAGCTCCACTCATGGCACACATAGCATATCCAGAACCGGGGTTCCATACGGGATACCAGGTTCTTCCCTTTCCTTCATCAATGGATCTGGGACGGAAGACATTCACTGCTCCACCGGTAGAAACAAGAGTAGCCTTGGCTTTGATAATGTAAATCTTATTTTCTCTAACAGAGAATCCTACTGCACCTGCACATCTGTTGGGTTCATTAGCATCAAGAAGAGGTCTAACAATGAAAAGCCTTTCAATAATTTCAGCCTTGTCATAGCTGGCAAGAGCATTCTTAGCAGCTTCTGCAACAATAACCTTATAGGATTCACCGTTAATCATGATCTGCCAGCGTCCAGAACGAACAGGCTTTGCTCCGCCTTTGAGAGTTAAACCCTTGGCCTTGGCCTCAGCACCATCAAGAGTCTTTCCAGTCTGAGGATCCTGCTTCCAAATAGGAAGACCCCATTCCTCAAAACAATGAACAGTATCATCAACATGTCTTCCCACATCAAAAGAAAGGTCCTCTCTAATAATTCCCATAAGGTCGCATCTTACCATTCTCACATAATCATCAGGCTTGTTATCACCAATGTAGGTGTTAATAGCAGAAAGACCCATAGCCACAGCACCAGATCTTTCCATAGCAGCCTTATCAGCTAAAAGTATAGTAATTCCATGGGGTTTGGCCCAGCGAACTGCCTCTACAGCTGCACCACAGGCTGCCATTCCACCACCAACTAATAATATGTCTACATCCTTTTCAACAACTTCTGGCTCTGCACAAGCTAATCCAAAGTTATAACTGTGAATCTTAGGCATAGTTGTCACCTCCTTTAAAATTTTAAATTTTTAAATGGTCATCTTTTTATCAGTGCATGGGAAAACCTTATTAAGGACAGCCTCAGGTTTGGCTGGCTCAATACCATCTGCAGCCTGAGTAAAAAGCTGATTGGTATTTAGTTTGGCTGGATCAGGCTCCTTTCCACCCATAGTTGGATCTGCAGAACCTTCAGGAGTAGTTCTAATAGGAAACTTAAACCTTACAACAACTCCATTTCTGAATTTAATGGTCCACATGACATCAGTTGTTCCTCTCATGGGCTGACAAGTTCCATTAAGAGGAGCAAAGTCTGCATAGTGTCTGATAGATATAGCTCCCTGAGGGCAGCTCTTAACACATGAATAGCACTCCCAGCACTGATCAGGCTCCTGGTTGTAAGCCCTCATGGCCTCAGGATCAAGGATCATAAGGTCATTGGGACAGATGTACATACAGACGGTCCTGTCCCCACCCTTGCAACCGTCACACTTTTCAGGGTTCACATAACTTGGCATAACGACACCTCCTTTTGTTTTTTATTTTACTAATCTGTTTCTATCTCAGGGGCTGGTAAAAAATCTGATTCCTTAGCTGCTAATTCCTTTATTTCATTAATCCTTCCAAGAACAGCCTTAACCACTTCCTCTCCAAGACTCTTCTGCTTCGCTATCTCTTCAAAAAGGGCTCTCTTAAAGGCAACAGGAGTATCTGTGATACAGGCACGGGAATCAATACGAGCAGTCTCAAAGGCCTTAAGAACATCATTTTTTGTCTCTTCTCCAACCTTTACTTTTAAAACCTTAAGCTCACCACCAAAAACTGTCTCTATATTAGATTCTACAGGTGATCCCTTAATTTTTCCCAATCTGTAGTCATCAAGAAAAACCTCAAGTATATATTCCATCTTTTCACCTCCTCATTTTTTTAATTTTTTATTATTCCATATCAGGAAGATCAACTTCTAATTCTTCCTCTTTCCACTGGACATATCTTTCATTTACAAAGGGATAATTAAATTTCTTCCACCACTTAACTACAACCTTGAAGACCTCGGGCCTCATAATAACAACGGGAGGTTGAACACCTTCAGCTACAAGCCCCCTGATAAGAGAACCCGAAAGCTTCTCTTTTTGCTTGGAGTGATTACAACTCTCGCTGTAAGCCATTTCTTTACAAACAGGACAATACCAAAATTCCCTCATATTCTGAGGTCTGATCTCCAATCCTCCCTCAACCTCATTCACAGGCTTGTCAAAACCATAGCTTGGAATTCCCTTAAGCCAGAGAATCTGAGTTGCAAATTTGTCATAATACTCACCTACTGCAGCATGATCCCTCCCAAACATATGATGAGTGCATCCCATATTTTGACGAATAATTCCATGGAGCAAACTCTCAAGGGGATTGCCATATCTCATATCCCAGAGAGTAAAAGAGACCACATGTCTTTCAGGCTTAATATATCCAGCCTTATTGACAGCCTCATGGGCCTCTAAGATAGCTTCATCTGGATAATCACCTCTTCTTTTAACACCAATAATAGCATTCACAAGAATTCCATGACAAGGCTCAACATCACCAGTGTAAGCGGCATTTTTCATAAGGTGCTCATGACCCACATGGGGAACATTTCTGGTCTGGTGAGCAATAGCTGTCCTCCAGCCCTTTTGCTCCATAAGCTCTCTTGCCTTTCTGGGAGGAAGCCAGAATCTGTCAAAGGGTGGCTTAAAAATGGGTTCATTAATAATAGTATATTTCCCGGCAAGAATAATAGGATTGTGAGACCTATAAATAACCCAACCAGGATGCTTATCATCAAATTTTTCCTGAACAACTTCGGGATTGGTCTCAGGAGAACCAAAGGTTCTATTAGCAAGCTCTTCAGGATCAATCTCATAAATTTCTTCAATATCAAGCATAGCAAAGGGTTTCCCTTTAAGCCTAAGAATTAGCCTATCCCCCTCACTCACACCAAGCTTATTGAAGTCTTCCTTAGAAATATCAAAAAGAATGGGATATGGGAAAACCCAGCCAGAAAGAAGCCTTCTCTTGGAAAGCACACTCTCAAGCTCAGCACTGGTCATAGAACCCTCAACAGGACTGAAAAAACCATAACAAACTGACATAATCTCACGATAAACATTTCTCACAGGAACGCCTCTCTTATAGTGAAGAGTAGGCTTAATGTCGTAAAAAGCGCAATACTTTTTACATGACTCAAGATACTTTTTGGCGATCTTTTTGTCAGTGATCACCCGCTCAACGAGCTTTCCCCCGTGGGGCATGGGCCTCTTAAAATAAAGTTCTGGCATTTCAACACCTCCTATCCTTGAGATTAATTTTCAAGTCTTATTATAAAAACTTTTTGCCAAAGTCAACCTTAATAAAATTTTCTTTCAGGCTATTAAAAGAATTTAATCTCATTTTTTTTAATTTTTGCTTTGTATTTTGCAACCATTTTATAGGTCAAACCCTACAAAAAAACTTTAAAAATGGAAATAAAGAAGGCTAAGGTATAAATAAAGGGTCCTCTGAATAAAATCAATCACAGGCTTTGGGTAAATACCAAGAAGGATTACAACTAAAAGGGAGATTAATACAGGAAATAACATAGAAAAACCATACCTTTCTTTTTCAACGACATGAAGGGGTTTGTCCATATAGATAACCTTAATTACCCTTAAATAAGGATAGGCACCTATAATGGAAAATAGAAGGGCAAGTAAAGCCACCCACAAAAGATTTGATTTAATAAGCATCACAAAGAGATAAAATTTTGCCATGAAACCGGCTGTGGGAGGGATACCCGCTAAGGAAAAGAAAAAAACCAATACAAAAAAACTAATAAGAGGTAAATCCTTGCTCAATCCTGAAAGAGCAGGAATTTCAAGAAATTCCCTCTTCAATTTGGCAAGATAAATTAAAAGCCCAAAGGTTCCTACAGTCATAAAGAGATAAACAAACATGTAAAAAATAGTGAAGCCGTATCCCAGAAAATCACCCGAAAGAAGTCCTAAGGAGGCATACCCAGCATGGGTAATAGAGGAGTATGCAAGCATCCTTATAATATTGTCCTGTTTGATGGCAAGAAGCGCACCAACTAATAAGGTAAGAAGTGTAATTGGTATAAGTAATTCTCCTAAACTAATTTTCAAAGGAGCAAAGGCGACAATTAAAATTTTTATAAAAGCTGCCATAAGAGCAAACTTAATAAGACTTGCCAAGAAGGAAGTAACAGGAAGGGGAGAGGCTTCATAGGCATCAGGGGCCCACATGTGAAAGGGAACAAGGGACAATTTGACAGAAAAGGCAGATAAAATCAAAAGCAAGGCGAGGATCATCTCCTTTTTATAAAGGCCTTGAGCAAGCTTGATAAAGACTTCCTTAAAAGAAATAGCACCTATAAAATAATAAATTATGCCAAGACTAAGGAGATAGAAAAGAGAAGCAAGAGAACCTGCTATAAAATATTTCAAAGCTCCTTCAACAGAAGCCCTTCTGTAAACAAAAGAAGAGGCTATTAAAAAATACACAGGGATACTC
The DNA here is from genome assembly GCF_001548275.1 of Caldimicrobium thiodismutans. Classification (GTDB taxonomy): domain Bacteria; phylum Desulfobacterota; class Thermodesulfobacteria; order Thermodesulfobacteriales; family Thermodesulfobacteriaceae; genus Caldimicrobium; species Caldimicrobium thiodismutans. The sequence goes on along the minus strand of NZ_AP014945.1, from coordinate 1,303,665 downwards.
ATTAATTCCATCCCTAAGTAAAGAGTAAGGAAATCCTGGCTGGAAAGCATAACAAAAGCACCCATCCCGGAAAATAGCAAAAGTCCATAATACTCACCAACATTCAGTGCTTTAAAGGTCTGCAAATAAAAATAGGAAATAAAAAGAACGAGAAGAAAACCTATAAGAAAAAAAAGCTTAATGGTGGTGGCATAAAAATCTGTTTTGAAGGCCTGGGCAAACTCCCCAAAAGGTGTAAAAAGAAGAAAACCAAGCCCTACCACTAAAGCTATAAAGGCTAAATAAAAGGCATAATTCTTATTATTAATAAATTTATCTATAAGAAAAATAAAAAGGCCCATAAAAAGAAAAACTAATTCTACGGCTAGGACTCCAAAATTGAGACTGAGTGTCACCACTTTGTTTCCTCCTTACCGGAAATTAAGTAAAATCTGCGAAACAGTTGCCCGCATAAAATCTAAAAAAGGATTGGGATAAAAACCAATTAAAAAAACTAAGGCAAGCATGGGAATAATGGCAGTAAGTTCATTCCATTTCATAGGAGTTAGATTAAATACATTGGGGCTTGGTTTTTGGAAAAAGACCCTCTGATAAAGCCAAAGCATATAAGCAGCACCGATGATGACACCGGTTGAGGCAAGCACAACCATAAGTTTATCCCTAAGGAAAGTTCCAAGAAGGATCATAAATTCTCCTATGAATCCATTAGTTCCCGGAAGTCCAATACTTGCCAAAGTAAAGACCATAAAAAAGGCTGCATAAAGGGGAAAAGTCGTTGCAAGCCCACCATAATAGGAAATAGCACGGGAGTGGGTTCTATCATATATGACACCAACACACATAAAGAGGGCACCAGTAACTATTCCATGATTAATCATCTGAAGAATAGCTCCTTTTACTCCAATTGGATTTAAAGAAAAAATTCCCAGGGTTACAAATCCCATATGACTTACTGAAGAATAGGCAATAAGCCTTTTTAAATCACTCTGCCACAAACAGGCAAGTCCTGCATAAATAATGGCAATAACTGAAAGAACCAGAATTAACTTGGCAAAATAAAGGGTTGCCTGAGGAAATAAGGGGAGAAGAAACCTTACCATTCCGTATCCGCCAAGTTTAATAAGTATTCCTGCAAGAATAACCGATCCAGCAGTTGGGGCCTCCGTATGGGCATCTGGAAGCCAGGTATGCACAGGCCACATGGGAACCTTAATGGCAAAGGCAATCAGAAATCCAAGAAAGAGTAATTTTTCAACATGAGGAGCAAAGGTCTTTCCAAGAAGGGCAGTATAATCAAAGGTGCCATACTGCAGAAAGATATAAATAATTGCAATAAGCATAAAAACTGAACCAAAAAAGGTATAAAGGAAGAATTTAAGGGTTGAATAGATTCTCCTTGGGCCTCCCCAGACTCCAATGATAAGATACATTGGAATGAGTAAGGCCTCCCAGAAAAGGTAAAACAGTAAAAGATCCAAGGAAAGAAAAACCCCTACCATGGCAATATTTGTAAAGAGGAGGGCAAGATAAAACTCCTTGACCTTTTCTTTAATAGAATCCCAGGAAATAAGAATACAAAGGAGGGTAACCAGAGTAGACAGAGGCACAAAGAGAATACTTACACCATCAACTCCCAGAAAATAAAAAGTATTTAAAAAATCTATCCAGATAGATTTTTCAACGAATTGAAAGCCCGGATTTGTAAAATCAAAACTGAGAAGAAGAAAAAGGGAAAGGACAAAGTCAAGAAGAGCTGTAACCAGAGCAACAACCTTAATAGCCCTTTCACTTTCACGGGACATTAAAAAGATAAGAATTATCCCAATCAAAGGTAACCAGAGTATTGTAGATAACAAGTTGGGAATACCCACCTTCAAACCTCCTTACTTTAAGTACATCACAACAAGCATATAAATAATTAACCCAAGTAAAATAAACCAGTTATAATGATTAACAACTCCGGTATGAAACCGTCTGAAAATTCCAGCAAAAGATTCAGCTGTCCTTGCTGATCCATTGACAGTTTGATCAATAATAAAGGTATCCAGAATAAGATTAACAACCGTTCTTGATAAAAATAAAGTTGGCATAACAAATATACGATGATATAACTCATCAAAAAGCCACTTCCTATAAAGGAAAGTATAAAGCCTCTTAAATCTTGAGGAAAAGAGAGTTTCTAAGGAGGGACTCTTGACATAGACTAAATAGGATAGGCTTATACCCAAGATTCCAGCAAGAACTCCAAGACCCATAAGTAAATACTCAAGAGTATGATCTATATGGGGAAGCTCGGGGTGCCCGAGCACAGGCTCAAGAAATCTCTGAAAGTTTGCTCCTCCTCCTAAGGATTCAGGTATTCCCAACCAGCCAGCAAAAATAGCTCCTACAGCAATTATTATAAGAGGAAAGGTCATCACCTTAGGGGACTCATGGGGTAGATGCCCGTGAAGAGCCTCCTTGCCCCTAAACTCACCTAAAAAGGCCTTAAAAAAGATCCTAAAGGTATAAAAGGCTGTCATAGAAGCCACTATCAAACCAATCAACCAGATAACTTTACCCCAGGGGTATTTAGAAAAATAAGCCATGGCAAGAATCTCATCTTTGCTGAAAAAACCAGCTAAGCCCGGAATTCCAGAGATAGACAAACTGGCAATGAGAAAGGTCCAAAAGGTAATAGGCATATACTTTTTTAAGCCTCCCATAATCCTTATATCATTTGGATCCGGGGCGTGATGAAGGGCATGGATAACACTTCCCGCTCCGAGAAAGAGCAAGGCCTTAAAATAGGCATGGGTAAAGAGGTGAAACATTCCCGCTGCAAAAGCACCCACTCCACAGGCCATAAACATGTATCCTAACTGAGAAAGAGTGGAATAAGCAACTACCCTTTTTATATCAAACTGAGTAGGAGCAATAGTTGCAGCCATAAAACAGGTAATAGCTCCAACAAAGGCAACCATAGCCATAGCATAATCACTCATCTCAAAGAGGGCATGGAGCCGGGATACCATAAAGACTCCAGCTGTAACCATGGTTGCAGCATGAATGAGGGCTGAAACTGGAGTTGGACCCTCCATGGCATCCGGAAGCCAGACATGTAGTGGAACCTGAGCACTCTTCCCCATAGCTCCGCAAAAGAGCAGAAAGGCAATTAAAAAGGGAACATGGATCTCATAGCCCCCTATTTCAACATAGAGATTGGCAAGAAGGGGTAGTTTTTCAAAGATTTCCGTATAATAAAGGGTCCCCAGATAATAAAACATAGCAAAAATACCAAGGGCAAACCCAAAATCACCCACACGGTTAACAATAAAGGCCTTTTTAGCTGCATCACTGGCACTCTTTTTTTCATACCAAAAACCAATCAGAAAATAGGAACAAAGTCCAACTGCCTCCCAACCTAAATAAAGCTGGACAAGATTATTTGAAAGAACAAGCATAAGCATGCTAAAGGTAAAAAGAGATATATAGGAAAAAAATCTGTAATATCCAGGATCTCCACCCATATATCCAATTGAATAAACATGAATCAAAAAGGCAAGAGAAGTAACCATACACAGCATCATTACTGATAAGGGATCTACAAGAAATCCAAGCCCAACCTTAAGGGAACCAGCTACAATCCAGGAATAGATGTCAAAATTATAGGTCTTCCCAGAAATAACATCAATCAAAAGTTTTAAACTTAATAAAAAACTTACAAATAAAGCAGATACCGGTAAATAATGCGCCTTATCTCGGAAATATCTCTTGCCAAAGAGGAGGGTAATAATACTTGCCAAAAAGGGTAAAAAAGGCACTAAAAAAACTATTATATCAAAGGTTCTCACTACTTGAAAGGAAACCTCATGCATACCTCTAACCTCTGAAGTAATTTATTTCGTCTGCATATACCTTTTTTAATTTCTTGTAAAGAAGAACCACTAAAGAGAGCCCAACTCCAGCCTCTGCTGCCGCCATACCTATTAGAAAAAAAACAATTAAATAACCTGTAACATCTTTGGTATAATGAGAAATACCTGCAAAAAGGATAATCAAGGCATTCATCATGATTTCTAAAGAGACAAGTAATATAATGAGATTTCGCCTAAAAAGGACTCCAAGGAGCCCTATCAGAAAGAGCAAAAGACTCAAAATCACATAATAATTAAAGGGAACCACCTTAAGCAACCTCCTTTAATTTTCTTAACAAAAAAACAGCCCCAAGCACTGCCACCAAAAGAATCACCCCAATGATTTCAAACTGGAATAGATAATGGGAATAAAGGTATCTTGCCATCCACCAGAGATTTGTCCCTTGATTAAGATCCATTGGTAAGGCAGCCTGAAAGGAAGGACTCAGGGCTGTAAGAAAGGCAAGATTTTTAAAAAAGAGAACTACAAAAACTAAGAAGACAATTAAGCCAAGAGAAGATCTCTGGATAAAAATCCTCCATCTTTCCTCTTTACGCAGATTTATCATGTAAACCACAAAAAGAAAAAGCACAAGCACTGCCCCAGCATAAACGATAATCTGAACAGCAGTAAGAAATTCAGAGCCAAGGGTATAGAGCAAAAAGGCCTGATGGAGAATCATCACTAAGACCCATAAGACCGCATGCACGGGATTTCTGGATACAACTGCCAGCAAACTTGAAATGCTCATGGCCAAGGCTAAATATAGAAAAATCAAAATATCCCAGTTCATAAGCCTAAACCCCTGTAAAGTTTCTCTTTCTAACAGGCAGATATTTTTCAGGAAGACCCCTTGGTTTCCAGAAGGGGTTAAGATACGGTCTCTTCTGGGTTGCAATAAATTCATCCCAGTTCTTAAGAAGCCTATCCTTATCAAAATAGACCTCATCTCGGGAATAACCGGCATATTCAAAATACTCGGTCAGGACAACGGCATTTACAGGACAGACCTCTTCACAATAGCCACAGTAGACGCACCTTAAGGCCTCAATATCGTATCTCTTTACTTTTCTTTTTTTAGTCTCAGCATCTATTTCATACTCAATATATATACATTGAGAGGGACAGACCCTGGCACATCTCATACAGGCTATACAGAGGGTATCCCCACTCTGAGGGTCTCTAACAAGGGCATGTCTTCCCCTGAACCCAGGAGCTGGAATAACCTTATCTTTTTCAGGATATTGGATGGTAACTGGTTTATCCAGAAGAAGCTTTTTAAGGGTTAAAAGGAGTCCCTTCCAGATCTCAATAAGTAAAATCTTTTCAAGCAGTTTCATGCCTTAAACCTCTCAAAACATTAGTTTTATAAAGGCAGTTACAAAGAGATTTACAAGGGCAAGAGGAATAAGTATTTTCCAGCCAAGACTCATCAGCTGGTCGTATCTATAACGGGGAAGGGTAGCCCTGACCCAGATATAAAAGAAAAGTAGGACATAGAGTTTCAATAGAAACCAAAAGAAGGGAAGCCCTGGCACCTCAAAAGGCCCTGCATAACCACCCAGAAAACATGTTACTGCAAGGGCACTCATTACAACCATCCCGTAATATTCAGCTAAATAGAAGAGGGCAAAACGAATCCCGCTATACTCAGTAAAATATCCTGCAACAAGTTCAGTCTCAGCTTCAGGTAAATCAAAGGGCACCCGATTAGTTTCTGCAATAGCTGAGATCATAAAAACAAAAAAGGCTACTATTTGAGGGATAAGATTAATTTTAAAGGGGCTTGCTACTTGAGCCTTCACAATCTCCTGAAGATTAAAGGACCCAGCCATAAGAACTATTGACAAAAGTGCTAAGGACATAGCTATCTCATAACTTATTACCTGAGCACTGGCTCTTAAAGCACCAAGAAAGGCATACCTTGAATTTGATGCCCAACCAGAAAGAATAACCCCATAAGCACTCAATGAACTTAAGGCCAAAATAAAAAGGAGACCTACATTGAAATTACTCAGGACAAATCTATCCCAGAGAGGTATTAAAGAAAGCCCTGTTGCAGCACATACTAAGGAGACAAGAGGAGCTATGGCAAAAAGAGGCCTATCAACATGAGGATGAACAATATCTTCCTTCTGAATAAGTTTCAGAACATCTGCTATAGGCTGGAGTAGTCCCCGGGGGCCAACTCGGTTTGGCCCAAGTCTTTGCTGCATTCTTGCAATAATTTTTCTCTCTGCATAAGTTAGATAGGCCACATGTAGGAGAGCTAATATAAGAAGGACTAAGGAAAATATTATCAATAGAAGAACAGCAGTAAGCCAAGATAAATCCATTCTCCCCCTCCCCTCTCAAAACCAAAAAAACTTAAAAAGCTATCTATCACAATCACCTAAAACTACATCTAAGGTCCCAATAATAGCTATCAGGTCTGCAATCAAATGCCCCTTAGTAAGGGCAGGAATGGCTGAAATATGCACAAAAGATGGAGTCCTAATTCTAAGCCTCCAGGGCTTATTAGTTCCATCACTAACTACATAAACTGCAAGCTCACCTTTGGGAGATTCAATACTTGCAAAAGCTTCTCCAGGAGGTAAAGCTCCAATATCTTTTCCTGTAAAGATAAAGCCTTTTTTGGGATGGGGCTTTGGTTCAGGCTCTTTAACCTTTTCTGGAATAAGAAGGTCAGGCGATCCCTCAGCCAGAATGGACTCTCCCTCTGTTTCAGAAAGCTTATCTAAGCACTGCTTTATTATCCAGTTAGATTGTCTTAACTCTATCATTCTTACACGGTATCTATCGTAGGTATCTCCTCTCTCTCCTGTTGGAACTTCAAATTCTACTTCAGAATAGCTATCATAAGGCCTAAATTTCCTTACATCATAAGGTATCCCTGAGCCTCTAAGAACCGGGCCTGTAAGACCAAGATTTATCGCCTCCTCTACTGAGACAACCGCTATATCTTTGGTTCTTTTAAGCCAGATTCTATTGACATCAATCAGGGTCTCATACTCAAGGATGCGAGAAGGAAACTCCTCAGTAAATCTATAAAGGTCATCTATAATTTCCTGAGTAAAGTCCTGCCTTACTCCTCCAACACGCACATATGTATGTGTGAGCCTTGCTCCACAGATCTTTTCAAAGATATTTAAAAGCCACTCACGGTCTCTAAAACAATAAAGAAAGACTGTCATGGCCCCAATATCAAGGGCATGGGTTGCTAACCACAAAAGATGGCTTGAGATCCTTGCCATTTCGTTAACAATAGTTCGTAAAAGCTTGGCTCTCCTTGGAACCTCAAGACCAAAGAGTTTTTCAAAGGCAAGGCAAAAGACTGTATTATTGGCTGCAGATGCAATGTAGTCTAAACGGTCACTTAGAGTTATAGTTTGATTATAGTTTAAATTCTCACTGAGTTTCTCCACTCCTCTATGAAGATATCCGATACGAGGATCGCAATTAACGATAGTTTCTCCGTCCAGCTCAAGAACAAGCCTAAGAACCCCATGGGTTGAGGGATGCTGAGGCCCCATATTTATATAAAAGGGTTCTTCCCAGTAATTACTGTCTTTTTGTTTTGAAGTAACTTCAATTAAAGCAGTGCTCATGCCTTGGCTCCTTTAGCCCTTGCCTTAAGCTCCTTATAGACCTTCCACTCCTTTTCTTCCTCAAGAAAAAGAGGATAGTCCTTGCGTAATGGATACCCTTCCCAATCCTCAGGCATGAGAAGTCGCCTGAGATCTGGATGTCCTTTAAATTTAATCCCAAACATATCAAAACATTCCCTTTCAAACCAGTTAGCGGTCTTCCAAAGAGGAGCTAAGCTATATTGCCAACAGTCATTCTCAGGAATGGGAACTTTTACTCGCAAAAGGGCTCTTTTCTCTATGCTATAAAAATGATATACCACCTCAAAGCGCTCATCCTTCTTTTCAGGTTTAAAATTCAGAAAATCAACCCCACAAAGATCAATAAGATGATTATAACCCTCTTCCCGCAAAGCCTTTACTACCTCAAGAAAGCCCTCTCTTTTAACAACTAAAATTGGAGCATCCTTTTCTTCAACCCTTAAGATAAATTTTTCAAACCTTTCTTTAAGCTCTTTCAAAAAATCTTCCATAGTTTATCTCCAGAAACCCCATCTTCCTCTTTCTTTTTTCATCTTTTCCTGAAGCTTAAGCAAACCAAAAATTAAGGCCTCTGGTCTTGGAGGACACCCTGGTATATAAACATCTACTGGCAGAAACTCATCTACCCCTTGAACTGTGGAATAGGTCTTAAAAATTCCCCCTGAACAGGCACAACTCCCCATGGCAATTACATACTTTGGCTCTGGCATCTGCTCGTAGACCCTTTTAACTGCCGGGGCCATCTTTTTAGTAACAGTTCCTGCAACAATAATACAATCTGCCTGACGAGGTGTCGCTCTAAAAATTATTCCAAATCTATCTAAGTCAAAATGACTGGCTCCTGTAGCCATCATTTCAATAGCACAACAAGCAAGCCCAAAGGTCATAGGCCAGATAGAACTTGCCCTTGCCCAGTTAAAGATCTCATCCAATGGAGAAATAATAACTGGTGTTCCAGGAATCTGTCTAACCTTGGGGGCAACCTCAGAGGTTAATTTCTCTATTCCCATTGAAGCGCTCCTTCATTTAAAGCATAAAGATAGGCTCCTAATAGCAAGATCACAAATATGGCTATTTCAACAAAACCAAACCAAGCAAGCTCTTCAAAGACAACAGCCCAGGGATAAATAAAAACAACTTCTACATCAAAGATGAGAAATATTAAAGCAATGAGATAAAATTTTACTCTAAAGGGAACCTTGGTATCCCCAGAAGGGTCTATTCCGCATTCATAGGGGATCAGTTTTTCAGGTGTTGGTCTTTTAACAGAGAGAATCTTATTGCCAAGAAGCATGGCAAGGCCTATTATCAAAACAAGCCCTGCAAAAATCAAAAAGGGAAGCATGGTTCCCATATCTTACTCCTTTGCGGTGGTTTCTTTTATTTCAAGGGCTTCATTAGGACAGGCAGATACACAATAGGGCTTTTCACCCTTTTCCATTCTGGCTATACAAAGATCACACTTTTCTACAGTCCCGGTATTGAAATTAAATCTCGGAACACCCCAGGGACAAGCCTCTACACAATTTTTACAGCCCACACAAAGATCCTTATAAAAGGCAACCACCTCTCCTTTACGGATAAGGGCTGCAACCGGACAGGCTGAGGCACACTGAGGTTTTTTACACTGTAAACAGGCAAAATAGGCAAACTTAGGCCCTACTTTAAAGATACGACAATTGGAAAGGCCCTCATGCCCCTCTGCACAGGCCTTAACACATTCCTCACAACCTGTGCACTTCTCAATGATATGAACAATGGTGTAAGTCATAACAAGTCTCTTTTTAAGTTATTTGACCCAATTTGTCAACCACAGGATTATAACATTTTAATGAATTATGGAGAATTTTAGGAAATTTTGAGGTCTTTTTCCCCTTTTTTTGTGCTGAAACAAATTTTTACTTCTTTAGAAAAATCTGAAAATCTTCGCTTTCTTTTTGATAGATGCCTGCCTCCCCATAGAAGACAAGAAAAAGCAAGGCCAAAAAATAGTAGATTAGATCCAACTTTTCCTGTATTTCCTTTTTCTGAATAAACTCTTTCCAGCTTATAATCCTTTGATAATGAAGAAAATCTCTCAAATCCTCCAGATATTCATCGAGTGATCTTTTTTCAAATTCCAAGTAAAGCTCTGGTTCTGCTTTAGCCTTTTCAAGCACCTTAAGAAGGGCAGATAATAGGAGATTTAAGTCTCCTCTTTCTTCTACGCTTTGAATCTCTGTAAAGCCATTTACCCGAGGTAAAAAAACTTCTTCCTCAAGGGCTCGATTAAGAGGAAGAACCTGATAAAGAGCAAAGACCCTTCTCTTTTCTGGAAAGGCAGGCTCTGTAATTTCTTCCTCTTCTCCATTAAAAGGAAGATTTAAAAGAAGTTGGCTCTTTATATAAAGGGCATAGGAGAGTCTTATCAAAAATTCAAGAAAAAGTTCATTTAAAGGTAGAGGATTTTCCCGCACAAACAAAAGGATTTGAAGGGAGACCTGGGAAAGCTGAAAAGTTGAAAGCTCTTCCCTTTTATAAAGAAGAAGCTTTCGTAAGGCCTCTAATTTAGTTGAAAGCTCTGAAGTTGACTTTATGAGCTCCATTGACTAAGTTTATGCACCTTTTTAAAACACCTGTTCATCACCACCTTTATGCCATGGGCTTCAGCTAAGGCCTTAGCCTCCTCATTGGCAATTCCTTCTTGCATCCAGATTACACGAGGATTAAGTTTAATGGCCCTTTCTACAATAGGTAAGACCTCTTCACTTCTTCTGAAGATAATAATTACCTCAGGTTTAAAATCTGTAGGCAGACTTTCCAGATCAGGATAAGTGGTTTTTCCAAGAATCTCTTTGTGGGCTGGATTAACAGGAATTACATCAAAGCCCTCTTTAAGGAGATATTCCATAACCATATAACTTGGCCGTTCAGGTTTAGGGCTTGCTCCAACTATTACAAGTCTCTTATAAGTCCTTGGAATCTCAAGAATATCTGGAGGGACATTGGAATAATCAGGAAGAGGACATTCCATTTTAACCACCTCTCTTTTAAAGATTTATAGAGCAAATCTTAAAAAATTTTTCGGGATCCAGAGAGGCTCCTCCCACAAGAACCCCATCTATATTAGGTTCTCTCATTAGCTCATTGACATTTTCAGGAGTAACGCTCCCTCCATAAAGTATGCGAATTCTTTTGGCCCTTTCCTCATCATAAAGCTCTTCTAAGAGCCCCCGAATAAAATTATGCACTTCTTCTGCCTGTGAAGGGGTTGCATTAACGCCAGTTCCAATAGCCCAGACCGGTTCATAGGCAATTACAATTCTTTCTGGATTAATCTCCTTTAAGCCAGCAAGTCCCTTTTTTAACTGGGTTTCTACCCTTTCAAAGGTTTTCCCCTCTTTTCTCTCATTTAAAGTCTCTCCTACACAAAGAATGGGAACGAGACCTGCCCTGTAAACTCCTTCAACCCTTCTTTGGATAAGTTCATCTCCCTCACCAAAGAGATGTCTTCTTTCCGAGTGACCGAGAATAACATATTCCACTTCAAGCTCCTTAAGCATTAAAGGGGAGATCTCACCTGTAAAAGGCCCTTTTTCTTCAAAATGAGCATTTTGGGCACAGAGTTTTACAGGGGTTTCCTTGAGAAGGGAATGGACATAAAAAAGACTGGTAAAAGGTGGAGCTATGCCTACAGTTCTGTCTGAAAAATTATGCTTTAAAAGGAGGCGTAAAAATTTTTCAAAATAGGATTTTGTCTCAAGAATAGTGTGGTGCATTTTCCAGTTACCAAGAAAAAGGGCCTTTCGCATAGCCGAGCTCCTGAATCTATTTTAAAACCCCAAGACCAGGCAAGTCTTTTCCCTCCAAGTATTCAAGGAAGGCTCCCCCTGCAGTTGAGGTATGAGAAAAGGCATAGGTTACTCCTGCCTTTTTTAGAGCAGAAAGGGTGTCACCTCCTCCTGCTACTGTCACTCCTGAGAGGGTAGCCACTGCCCTTGCTAAGGCAATAGTTCCAAGATCAAAGGGCTCTTTTTCAAAAAAGCCAAGCGGCCCATTCCAGATAACGGTCTTAGCACCCTCAAGGGCAGAAGAAAATAGACCAACTGTTTCTTCCCCTATATCATAAATTTTATCTCCCTCCTCAATCTCATCCAGAGTAACAAGATAGGGCTCTCCCTCTCTTTCCACAACCGCATCCACAGGCAAATAGATTTTCACATCCTGCTCTTTGGCCTCCTTAAGAATCTCCCGAGCTGTCTCAAGATAGTCCTCTTCTACAAAAGAGGCCCCCACCTTATATCCGATGGCAGAAAGAAAGGTATTAGCCATAGCTCCTCCGATAATGAGTTTATCAATCTTATTCAAGAGATTTTTAAGAACCCCTATCTTTGTTGAAACCTTGCTTCCTCCCACAATAGCATAAAATGGTCTTTCAGGCTTACCCACAATTCTATTAAGATATTTAAGTTCTTTCTCCGTAAGAAACCCAATCCCCCTTTCCTTCACCAACTCTGCCACTCCGACCACTGAGGCGTGGGCTCTGTGACAGACGGAAAAGGCATCATTAATATAGACATCAGCTAATGAAGCTAAAACTTTGGCAAGCTCGGGGTCATTTTTGGTTTCCCCTTCATAAAATCTTATATTTTCAAGAAGAACAACCTCGCTATTTTTAAGCTCAGCTAAAATCTTCTCAACTCTCTCTCCTGAAAGATCCTCCAAAAAATAGACAGGGGCCTTAAGTCTTTCCTTTAAATACTCGTAGACAGGCCTTAATGAAAACTCAGGCAATCTTTTACCTTTGGGTCTTCCAAGATGGGAACAAAGAAAAACCCTTGCTCCCGAATTAAGGGCATATTGAATGGTAGGGAGGGCTTCAATAATCCTTGTGTCATCAAGAATTTTCCCCCTATCCATAGGGACATTGAAATCAACTCTTATAAAAACCTTCTTTCCCTTTAGGTTAAAATCTTTTATGGTTTTCATGGCCCATCCTCCTTAGAGTTTGGAAATTCTTTTTAAAAGGTTAGCTACCTCAAGAGCAGTAAAGGCAGCTTCAGCCCCTTTATTACCTGCCTTAGTTCCAGCTCTTTCAATAGCTTGCTCAATGGTGTCCGTAGTTAAAATTCCAAAAATAACCGGCACTTCTGTTTCAAGCATGACCTGAGCAATACCTTTGGAGGCCTCAGCTGCCACATAATCAAAATGAGGAGTTGCCCCCCGAATAATTGCCCCAAGACAAATTACCGCATCAAACCTTTGGCTTCTTGCAAGTTTTTTGGCTACAAGAGGTATCTCAAAGGCCCCTGGCACCCAGGCAATATAAATGTTTTCCTCAGAGACTTGATGTCTTCTTAAGACATCGATAGCCCCCTCCAGAAGTTTTTGAGTGATAAAGACATTAAATCTGCTTACCACTATGGCTAAATTAAGGTCTTGCCCCTCAAAATAGCCTTCAACTATCTGACACTTAAACATTACCTCACCTCCCAGTCATACCTACACAATTATTTATATTGAATGACCTTTTCCCCATTCTTGATGTAACCCATTTTAACTCTGAGAAATTCCTCATAAGCAAGGTCTGAACTCTGGAATTTTTTAATCTCTGTTTTAAGAATCTGATTTTCAGATCTAAGTTTTTCAAGTTCCTTTCCTTCCTTTTTAATAAGCCAGCTTAAAAATATATAAATAGTAAGGATAACAAAGACCAGAACAGTGAGCATGCCTAAAAGAATTCTTCTAAGTCTTTTTTTCTTTTTTCTCTTGGAATAGGGTTTTATAATAATTTGAGATGGCTTGGGCATATTAAAAAACAATTATATTGAATTTTTCAAATTTGTATAGAGGGAATTTTTAAAACCACTGCCAGGGGGAAGAGCCTGAGGCGGGAGGTTGAGAAGGAGGTGGGGAAGGTAAAGGTTGTGGCTGAAGGGGTTGAGAAAAGGGCTGAAGGGGCTGGGAACTGGAGATCTGAGGAGAGGAAAAAGGAGGTTGCGGGGGAGGAGGGACCTGGATCTTTATCTTTAAAGGCTCTTCTTTGCGAGGAAGGAGTTTAGAGAGAGCTCTAAAGGGGTTTATTTTAGAAAGTATTGATTCCTTTTCTTCCTTTGGTTTTTGAACCCTTATTGAAGGTGCAGGCAAGGGCTTTTGAGGAAGGATTAAGGAATTAAGGAGGTTATTGAGTTTTACCCAAAAGTCTTCAAAGGTTGCAGTATCGGTAACTTTTAAAACCTCTGCTTTTTCAGGTATATGCATTATGGAGAGCTCCATTTGAACCTTTCCTGTTCTATCAAAGAAAAACCTGCTTTTTAAAAGATTTCCTGAAAGAACCTCTCTCTCCAGAGGATATACGCTAAAACCCTGGGAAGAAAGCCTTTCTATGAAAAATTTTAAAATCGGAGCCTGAAGATAACCGAAATCTTTTTGTGGCTCTATATCAGGATTTAAAACATAAAGGGAAGGAGGAGCCGGAAATCCCGGCTCTGCAAGATATAAAAAAATTAACCCTATAATCCAAAAAATCACTTATTTCTTCTTACCTTTACTTAAGGCCTTTTCTTTTTCAGCCACAAGAAGCCTTGTCTTTATAATGGTATCTGGGGTCAAACTCATAGAATCTATACCACATTCCACTAAAAATTCGGCAAAGTCTGGAAAATCGCTGGGAGCCTGTCCACAAATACCAATCTTTCTGCCAGTTTTTTTAGCAGTCTCAATTACCTGCTTAATCATCTTCTTTACCGCAGGATTGCGCTCATCATATAAATGGGAAACAAGCTCTGAATCCCTGTCTAACCCAAGGGTAAGCTGAGTTAGGTCATTAGAACCAATGGAAAAGCCATCAAAAATTTTAGCAAACTCTTCCGCTAAAATAACATTACTGGGAATTTCACACATCACATAGATCTCAAGGCCGTTTTTCCCTCTCTTTAATCCATACTTTTCCATTACTTTTATGACCCTTTCTCCTTCCTCAGGAGTTCTACAGAAGGGAATCATGACCTTAATATTGGTTAATCCCATTTCATCTCTGGCCTTAGCCAGAGCCTTGCATTCAAGGGCAAAGGCGGGTTCAAATTTTGGATCATAATACCGCGAGGCCCCTCTCCATCCAATCATAGGATTGTGCTCTTCAGGTTCAAAAAGAAAGCCTCCAATGAGATTAGCATATTCGTTGCTTTTAAAGTCTGAAAGTCTTACAATTACATCATTGGGATAAAAAGCTGCTCCAATGGTTGCAACTCCCTGAGCAAGCTTATCTACAAAAAACTCAGCCTTATTTTTATAGCCAAAGGTCTTTTCTTCTATAATTTTTACTAAGCGACTTATTTTTTTATCCTGGGACGCCCTTTTCTTTAGTTCCTCAAAGTTAAGTAGAGCCAGAGGATGAATCCCGATATGTGAACCTATAATGAATTCAAGACGGGCAAGACCTACTCCATCATTGGGAATTTGTCCCTGAGCAAAGGCCTGTTCAGGTATTCCTACATTCATCATAATCTTTGTCTTTGGCCTGGGCAGGTTTTCAAGATCAATTCTTTCAACCTCAAAGGGAATGAGCCCTTCAAGAACTCTGCCTTCCTCTCCAAGAGTGCAATCTATGGTTACATCCTGTCCTGTGATAACGGACTTTGTTGCCGTTTCTGTTCCAACAATACAGGGAATACCAAGCTCACGAGAAACTATCGCCGCATGGCAGGTTCTTCCTCCTTTGTCTGTCACAATGGCAGATGCCTTTTTCATAATGGGTTCCCAGTCTGGGTCAGTCATAGTAGTAATCAAAACCTCACCAGGCTGAAATTGACTGATATCACTTACACTCAGAATAACCCTTGCTTTGCCTTGGCCAATCTTACTTCCAACGGCCTTTCCTGTGCAGAGAACCTTGCCATCTCCTTTGAGTTTATAGATCTCGTAAAACTTATGGCTCTTTATGGCATGGACTGTTTCTGGACGAGCTTGCACAATAAAAAGGTCTCCTGTTCCAACTGTTTTCCCATCTCCATCTTTAGCCCATTCAATATCCATAGGTCTTCCATAGTGTTCCTCTATGATCATAGCCCACTTAGCAAGTTTTAAAATCTCTTCATCGGATAAAACAAAGGTCATCCTTTCTTCCTTAGTGTTTTTTACCTCTTTGAGAGGTTTTTTGGAAGAGTCTCCGTAAATAAGCTTTACATCCTTACTTCCCAGTCTCTTAGAAAGAATAGGTTTAAAACCTTGTTTAAGGGTTGGCTTAAAGACATAAAATTCATCAGGATTAACCCTACCTTGAACGACATATTCACCAAGACCCCAGGCCCCGGTGATATAAACCACATCCCTGAACCCTGATTCCGTATCTAAGGTAAACATAACTCCTGAGCTTGCCTGGTCAGATCTTACCATCTTCTGAACTGCAACAGAGAGATAAACTGAAAAATGATCAAAGCCTTTGTCCTGTCTATAGGAAATGGCTCTATCTGTAAAAAGGGAGGCAAAACATCTTTGCACGGATTCAATAACCTTTTCCGTTCCTCTGACATTTAAATAGGTTTCCTGCTGACCCGCAAAGGAAGCATCAGGAAGATCTTCTGCTGTAGCTGAGGATCTCACTGCCACATCAGGATTTTTCCCATACTTTTTCTCTAACTTAGCATAGGCCTTAGCGATTTCCTGAGCAAGTTTTTCCGGCATCTTGGCATGGAGGATGAGATTTCTAACCTTTTTACCCCTTTTTTGGAGGTCTTGAACATCGTGCGTATCAAGTCCCTTTAAGGCCTTTTTAATCTCATCATCCAGATGATTTTCCTTAACAAAGTATTTATAAGCCTCAGCAGTAACTGCAAACCCGTAAGGAACATTAACTCCCTTAGAGGTAAGCTTTGAATACATCTCTCCAAGGGAGGCATTTTTACCACCCACAAGAGGCACATCTTCGTATCTAATTTCATCAAACCACAATATGAAGGGATTTTCAGCCATAGGCCCCTCCTCATCAGATTTTTTGAAAAATAGCAAAGATTTAAAAATTTGTCAAGCATTTGTATGCGTCCATATCTTTTGAGACTTAAAAAAATTTTCTCCTACTTCGGTTGTAAGAGAATGAACCTGTATTTTGTAGGGGCAACCCTATGTGTTTGCCCTCTTATGAAAGATCTATGTGTTTGCCTGTTATGTGGTCCTTTATATTATTGGATAGACAGGTAAGGATTGGGCAGACACGCAAGGGGCTCCCCCTACTTTCACCTCTCACATTTTTCCATCCTTTCTTTTGTTAGGATATGAACTTATGCAAGAGGAGATTTCTCTTTTCTATCTTTACCTTTAAAAAAAATCTTTTATAATTTAAAATAAATAACAATGCAAGGAGGAATGGTATGGAAAGAAAGGTGACATTATTTGGAAATCCCTTTCATCTTGAAGGAAAAGAGGTTAAAGTTGGGGATAGAGCTCCAGATTTTGTAGTTATAGATAAAGAATTAAAGGAGACCAGCCTGAGTGATTTTAGGGGAAAGATAAAGCTTATTAGTTGCACACCCTCTCTGGATACCCCGGTTTGTGATCTTCAGGCAAGGACTTTTAATCAAAGGGCTTCTGAATTACCTGAGGATGTGGTAATCTTAAATATCAGTATGGATCTACCCTTTGCCATTGCAAGATTCTGTGCATCAGCAGGAATTGATCGTGTAAAGGTTCTTTCCGATCACAGAGAGGCCTCCTTTGGATTAAATTATGGAATTCTTATTAAAGAATTAAGGCTTCTTGCAAGGTCAATCTTTGTTATAGACAAAAATGACATCATAAGATACATTGAAATTGTTCCAGAAATTACCAATCATCCCGATTATGAAAGAGCCCTTCAGGCTGTAAAAGAGTTACTTTAAAGAAGGCCAAAATGAAAGCCCTCATTATTAGTGCTGACAATTTTGAAGACACGGAGCTACTTTATCCCTTTTATCGGTTAATAGAAGAGGGCTTTCAAGTAGATATTGCCTCCTTAGTGAGGGGAAAAATAAAAGGCAAACACGGTTATACTGTTCCTGTTAACCTTTCGCTAGAGGAGGTAAATCCTGAGGAATATGATCTTCTCCTTTTACCAGGAGGGAAGGCTCCAGAAACCTTAAGAAAAAATGCAAGAGTTCTTGAAATAGTTAGAGCCTTTTATTCTGCTGGAAAGCCCATAGGTGCTATATGTCATGGTCCTCAGATTTTAATTTCAGCCGGGCTCTTAAAGGGGAAAAGGGCAACTTCCTATAAAAGTGTAGCCAAAGAACTTCTTGAGGCTGGTGCAAAATATGAGGATAAAGAAGTGGTTGCAGAGGGAAACATAGTTACCTCAAGGATGCCATCAGATTTACCCTATTTCATGAAGACCTTGCTCAGTGTGATAAAAAAATAAAATTAACTTTAAAGGGGGTTAGACCCTGTGATGAAGGTATTGATAGTTTATTACAGCACTTATGGAAATACTTACAAAATGGCCCTTGAGGTTGCTAAGGGAGTAGAAGAGGTTCCAGGGGTAGAACCTGTTGTTCGCACAGTTCCTGAACTCATCCCCCAAGAAATTATAGAATCACGAGAGGATATGAAGCGAGGAAGGGAGCTGCAGAAGGATGTTCCTCTTGTCACCCTTGATGATTTTCGCTCTGCAGGGGCTATAGCCTTTGGCACACCAACCCGTTTTGGTGTGGTTTCAGCTCAATTAAAGAATCAGATTGATAAGCTTTCACCTCTCTGGCAAGAAAGGGCTCTTGAAGGAAAACCAGCTGGAATCTTTGTCTCCACAGCAACCCTTCATGGTGGTCAGGAAATGACCATTTTTTCTCTTCTTCCCGCCCTTCTTCATTTGGGAATGATTTTTGTTGGTGTCCCCTATTCGGTTCAAAATCTTTTTACTACAAAAGGAGGAGGCTCACCTTATGGTCCAGGGCATGTGGCAGGTCCTGATAATTTAAGAGAACTTGATGAGGATGAAAAGGCTATTCTTCGTGCCTTTGGAAAAAGACTTGCTGAAATTGGTTTGAAACTTCAGAAATGAAAGACTTTGTTCTTTTACATATCTGCTGCGGTCCCTGTAGCCTCTATCCCTTAAAAACCCTTAAAAAAGAGAGCATCAAAGTAAAGGGTTTTTTTTATAATCCCAATATACATCCCTATCAGGAATTCAAATTGAGAATAGCTGCTCTAAAGGAGGTTGAAAAAATTGAAAATCTTGAAATCATCTGGGATGAAACCTATGGATTGAGAATCTTTCTTGATGAGATTTCTTTTCAATGGGAGCGCCCTAAAAGATGTGAATGCTGTTATTACCTGAGACTTAAAAGAACGATAGAACTTGCTGAAAAACTAAGGGCTGAAGCCTTCACAACAACCCTCCTTTACAGTCCCTTTCAGTTTCACGATTTGATCAAAGAAATTGGAGAAGAGCTCTCTTATCTCTATAAAGTCCCCTTTTTCTATCAGGACTGGAGAGGGGGCTACAAAGAGGGAAAAGAAATTGCTATAGAACTTGGAATATACCGCCAGAAATACTGTGGCTGTATCTTCAGTGAAGAAGAAAGATTTTCTTCTAAAAAGAAGACTCCTCTTTTCCAAATCCCTAAAAATTCTCTTTAACTTTTAAATAGCTTGTAATACCTTTAAAAAGGATTAAATTTTAAATTGCGAAAAATCTTTAAAAGGGGTTTAATGGTTTTATGATTACTCAGCTCATAACTAAAATTGTAGGAACTAAAAACGAAAGGGAATTAAAGAAGCTCAAACCTATTGTTCAGAAGATTAATTCCTTTGAATCTGAGATTCAAAAACTTTCTGATGAAGAACTTTCAAGGAAAACAATAGAATTCAAGGAAAGGCTTTCTCAAGGGGCACCTCTTGATGAGATCTTGCCTGAGGCCTTTGCAGTGGTAAGAGAGGCCTCTCGTAGAGTTCTTGGGCTGAGGCACTTTGATGTTCAGCTCATGGGTGGAATTGTTCTTCATCAGGGAAAGATTGCTGAAATGAAAACCGGAGAAGGAAAAACCCTGGTTGCCACTCTTCCTGCTTATCTCAATGCCTTGACCGGAAGAGGAGTTCATATAGTTACTGTTAACGATTATTTGGCCAAAAGAGATGCGGAATGGATGGGGCCTGTTTATCGTTTCCTTGGACTAAAGGTGGGATACATTGTCTCTGGTATGGATGATGAAGAACGAAAAGAGGCCTACCAGGCGGATATCACCTACGGCACAAACTCTGAATTTGGCTTTGACTATTTAAGGGATAATATGAAATATTCCCTTGAAGATATGGTTCAGAGAGATCATTACTATGCCATAATTGATGAAGTGGACTCTATTCTTATTGATGAAGCAAGGACCCCACTTATTATCTCGGGACCATCAGAGGAGTCAACAGATCTTTACTATTATATTGATGAAATTGTGCGAAAACTCAAAAAGGATATTCACTTTACAATAGATGAAAAAACCAAAAGTGCTCACCTTACCGAGGAGGGAATAACTGAATGTGAAAGGCTTCTTGGTATAAAAAATCTTTACAATCCAAGATATGTCCGAATTGTGCATCATATCAATCAATCCCTGAGAGCCCATCACCTTTTTAAAAGAGATGTGGACTATGTGGTAAAGGATGGCAAAGTTGTCATAGTGGATGAATTTACGGGAAGGCTCATGCCTGGAAGACGCTGGAGTGATGGTCTACATCAGGCAGTTGAGGCCAAAGAAAGGGTTCGCATTGAGGCTGAAAATCAAACCTTAGCTATGGTCACCATCCAAAACTATTTCAGGATGTATGAAAAAATAGCTGGTATGACTGGAACCGCTGAGACTGAAGCAGCTGAGTTTAAAGAGATTTATAACTTAGATGTGGTGGTTGTTCCCACGCACAAGCCAATGATAAGACAAGATTTTCCTGATCTTGTCTTCCGCACTTACAAGGAAAAACTTGAAAAAGTCGTTGAAGAAATTGAGGAAAATTACAAAAAAGGCCGTCCTGTTCTTGTTGGAACTGTCTCCATTGAAAAAAGTGAACTTCTTTCAAAAATGCTCAAAAAGAAAAAGATTCCCCATCAGGTATTAAATGCCAAGCACCACGAAAGAGAGGCCCAGATTATTGCTCAGGCTGGAAGGTCTCATGCTGTAACTATTGCCACCAATATGGCTGGAAGAGGTGTTGATATTCTTCTGGGAGGAAATCCAGAAGGGCTTGCCAAGACCCAACTTTCTGCAGAAGGCTACGACCTTAATGAAATCCCTGAAAGGGCCTGGAATGAGGTTCTTGCCCTTGCCAGACAGGGACAAAATCCTACAGAAAAGTATCCCGATTACTGGGCAACTCTACTTTATCAAAAATACCTTGAATGTCAAGAGGATGCAGAAAAGGTAAGGTCCTTAGGAGGGCTTTATATTATTGGAACAGAAAGGCATGAATCAAGGCGTATTGATAATCAATTGAGAGGTAGATCTGGAAGACAGGGAGATCCTGGAGCAAGTAGATTCTTTCTTTCTCTTGAAGATGATCTGCTAAGACTTTTTGGCTCAGACAAACTCAAGAGTTTTATGGAAAAATTAGGTCTTCCTGAGGGAGAGCCTCTTGAGCATCCTTGGTTAACCAAAGCCATTGAACAGGCTCAGAAAAAGGTTGAGGCTTATCATTTTGAGATCAGAAAGCATCTTCTTGAATATGACGATGTGATGAATAAACAACGCGAAACTATTTACTCCCAGAGAAAAGAGATCCTGAAAAGCGAAACCATCAGGGACTGGATTCTCTCTATGCTTGATGAGACCGCGGAAGATCTCATCTCAGAAACCATCTTTGAGGAGAAAAATATCTCTATGGATGCCCTTGAAAATTTAAAAACAAGAGTAAAAGAGGTTTTTGCCTTTGAACCAGTCTTTTCTGAAAAGAGCTTTACAAATAAAACTTCCCTACTTGAAGAACTGAAAAAGCAGGCTATCTCTACCTATGAAAGGAAAGAAAAACTTATTGGTCCAGACCTCATGAGAAACCTTGAAAAATACTTCCTTCTTACAACCATTGATTCCCTTTGGAAGGAACATCTCCTTATCCTTGATCATATCAAGGAAAGTGTGGGCTTAAGGGGATATGGCCAGAAAAACCCCCTTCAGGAATACAAAAGAGAGGCCTTTCATCTCTTTGTGGAACTTATGCGAAAGATCCGGGAAACTACCCTTTCCTATCTATTCCGCGTGGAATTGAGAGAAGAGGCAGAACGAATTCAAGAGATGGTGCTTGAAGAAGGTGAAATAGATGAGAAAAAACTTGAATTTAAGCGAGAAGACCTCTTTGAAGAAAAGCCTCAAGCCCAAGAGCCTGTAAGGAGTGTCAAAGTGGGAAGAAACGATCCCTGTCCCTGTGGCTCAGGGAAAAAGTATAAAAAGTGCTGTGGTAAAGAAAGCGGGGAAAAGGAGGTGGAACATGAGATGTCCCAAATGTAACTATTTCTTTTCTGAGGAGCTCAAGGCCTGTCCAAGGTGTGGAGCTGATATGGGCCTTGAAATTGAGAGACTGGGTATCTTTCCCCCTGGAGCAACAGAACCATTTTTAACCCTTGAGGACTTTCAAGAGCCTACACCTGAATTTGTGGGTAGCCCTTTTAATAGAGAGAGAATTATTGAATTTCCCTTGACTGAAGAAGAAACTACTTAAGGGACACTCCCTCCGAAAAAGTCCTTTACTTCACCTTTATTAAATGACTCAGTTTCTTTTAAGGCCATTTGATAGTATTTTTCAAGAGAAGCTTTTGCCTGTTGGGCTACATAGGTTTCAGGATAGGTCTCAAGTAGATAAAGGAGTCTTTTATAAGCTGCGCGATAATATTTGATCTTAAAATAAAAACTTGCCACATAAAACTCATGAGAGGCAAGAAGCTCTCTTAGTTCTCTTATACGATTTTCTGCTTCAATACGGTATGCATTTTGAGGAAAGGTTTGTAAAAGTCTCTGATAAGTTTCTATCGCTTTTTTAGCATAAGTTGGGTCCCTATCAATGGTCTGGCGAAGCTTATAATAACAAGTCCCGATCTGAAAGATTACATAGGGTATGGCCTCATTATTGGGATAAAACTTCTCAAACTCCTCATAAAAAGTAATGGCCTCTAAGTAATCTCCAGCCCAGAACTTGGTGTCTGCCAGACGGAGCTCAGCCAGAACTGATTCAGGAGTACCGGGATATTTATTTTTCACTTCTTCAAAATACTGAGTGGCAAGATCATATTGTCCTCGCTGGAAGTATCTCTCAGCTCTTTGCATAAGCTCAGAAAGAGGAGCCTCTTCTTTTATCTTTACTTCCCTTGCCTGCCAAACTTTAAGGGGATCAGGGATTTTGGCACAGGCTGATAATAGAAAGATCAAAAAAATAAGAAAAATCCCTTTCTTAGGTATCACACCTTTTCCCTCAATTATTCAACCAAGGACTTAATAAACTCTTCTGCATTTAAGGCAGCCACAGCCCCTTCTCCACAGGCATTTATAATCTGGCGAAACTTCTTGCTCACACAATCTCCACAGGCAAAGACCCCGGATAGGGAGGTTCTCATTTCTTTATCAGTTATTATAAAACCCTGTTCATCAAGGTCAAGGATTCCCTTAAGCCACTGAGTACTCGCAGTAAGACCAATAAAGATAAAAATACCTGCAACAGGAAGGATGAAGGTTTCTCCCGTTTTCACATTTTTTAACCTCAATGTTTCAACCTTGTCCCTTCCCTGAATCTCTTCAGGGACTGAATTCAAGATGAGCTCTATCTTGGGATTAGCTTTGACCCTTTCCTGAAGGATCGCCGTAGCTCTAAAGGCATCCCTTCTGTGGATAAGATAAACCTTCTCAGCATATTTAGTCAGATGAAGGGCCTCCTGAAGGGCGGTATTTCCCCCTCCTACAACAGCTACTACTTCTCCCCTGTAAAAGGGGCCATCACAAATTGCACAATAGGAAACTCCCTTGCCTGTAAACTCTAACTCTCCAGGCACACCCAGTTTTTTATACATAGCCCCTAAGGCCAATATAACCGCTCTTGATCGAAATTTCTTCCCTGTTGCTGTGGTAAGCTCTTTATAGGTTTCAAAATCTGAAAGAGCGATAACCTCTTCTTCAAGGATCTCTAAATTAACTTTTTGCACCTGTTTATGCATTAGGTCAATTAGATCAAAACCGGAGATACCTTCAGGGAAGCCTGGATAATTCTCAATGAGATCAGTATAGATAACCTGGCCCCCGAGAGGACCTTTTTCAAGTAAAAGAGTTTTTAGAAGGGCTCTACGGGCATAAAGCCCTGCTGTTAAACCCGCAGGCCCCCCTCCTATTATTATTAAATCATAGAGATCTTCAGGCATCAGGCTCTACTAACCAAGCACCTTATTTAGGGCATTGGTAAGAGTAGCCTTAGAAACTGCTCCCACAATGGTCTCAACTGCCTGGCCATCTTTAAAAACTATTAAAGTGGGAATAGCCCGAATTCCATATTTTCCAGGGGTCACTGGATTTTCATCTACATTCATCTTGCACACCTTTACCTTCCCTGCATACTCTTCAGCAAGCTCATCAATCACAGGGGCAATAGCTCTACAAGGCCCACACCAGGCTGCCCAGAAATCAACAAGAACAGGGATAGATGATTGCAAAACCTCCTTTTCAAAATCCTGATCTGTCACTTTACATGCTGCCATATCCTCCCCTCCTGTATTTAATTTTTACTAAAATACTATATCTTTTTATAACTGGCAAGTCCGTGTATAAGTCCATATCTTTTGAGACTCTATAGTATTTTTTCTTTGGGCATAACACAAATATTTTATCGGTGATACCTGTTGCAACCCACTAATGGGCCTTTCACCATTATACCATATCAAATACCCCATCAACGCCTTATTAAATTTCTCCAAATCCTCAAATAAGTCTTCTTCCCAATACCATATAAAACTCTCCTCTAATATCCTATTAAATCTCTCCACATACCCATTCCCCTTTGGAAAGAGGAGCTTTTTTACCACCCTTCCTTTTTCTTGTAAGGATCTGAACTTATGCAAGTCAATCCTTTAAAAATTCTCTTTTACTAATTATTAAAATTTTTCTATAGGTAAGTTCTAACTCTTTGGACAATTTTTCCTTTTTAAGCACAAAGTAATTGTAGGCAATACCTGCAGGTATAGCTACAAAAAGGCCCATAGCTGTATTGATGAGGGCTTCAGCAATACCCGGGGCAACTGTAGCTAAGGAGGCGCTCCCCTTAAGCCCGATCTCGTGAAAGGAGCGCATGATCCCCCAGACAGTGCCAAAAAGTCCTATAAAAGGAGCGGTGCTTGCTGTGGTGGCAAGATATCCAAGCCCCTTTCCAAGGTTAAGAACCACTCTTTCTTGTTCAATAAGAGCACACTCATCAACCTCTTTTTCAGCCTCAGTTCTAAAACTTTCAGCCCCCTTTTTTTCTATACTATAAAAATTATAGACCTCGGCAAATCTGGTTAAAAATTTCTTAAAACTCTGAGAAAGGAGATCCCCACTTTGACCTTTAACCTCTTTGACAAATAGGGAAAATTCTTTAATTCGCTCTAAACGATTATCCCAGTTTTCAATGGCACTTTTAAAACTGCGCAAAGAAATAAAGTTTAAAAAAATGTAATACCAGGAAAGAAAACTCATAAAAAAAAGGAAAAGTAAAACTAACTTTCCTGTTAATCCAATCTGAAAGAAGAATTTAAGAAATTCCATCTTTGTTCTCCCAGATAAAATTTTCTGGATCTTCCTTGAAATTCAAAGTCTCAAAAAAGACCTTAATCCCTTTTAGGGCTTCCCCTTCAAGTTTAAGGGTGTAGGAGTTTACATAGGTCTGAATATGATTAAAAATTACTTCCTGGCTTGGCTCTTGGGCATACTTTTTTAAGAGCGGATAAACCTCATCTTTCTTAGCCCAGGCATATTTTAAACTCCTTCTCAGGTCCTGTAAAATCCTGTTTTTTTTATCCTCTGGAAAATCTCTTTTTACAAGAAATCCCCCAAGAGGAAGTGGAGCATTAACCTTTTCCTCCCAATAGGTCCCAAGATCTTGCACAAGAAAGAGGCCATATTTTGCATAAACAAACCTCCCCTCGTGAATCAACACCCCAAGGTCAATATCCCCTCGGAGCAAGGCAGGAATAATCTCATAATAAGGTAAAAAAATCTTTTGAATTTCCTTGGGATAAAAAAATTTAAAAAGAAAATAGGCAGTAGTATATCTTCCAGGAATCCCAACTTTAAAATCTGCAAAGTTAAGCTCTTTTATCTCTTTACGAGAAACAAGCAAAGGCCCAACCCCAAAACCGAGGGCACTTCCACAGGAAAGAATTTGATAATCTGGATATACCTCGGGATAAAGGGCAAA
This sequence comes from Caldimicrobium thiodismutans, assembly GCF_001548275.1. GTDB lineage: Bacteria > Desulfobacterota > Thermodesulfobacteria > Thermodesulfobacteriales > Thermodesulfobacteriaceae > Caldimicrobium > Caldimicrobium thiodismutans. The sequence goes on along the minus strand of NZ_AP014945.1, from coordinate 1,277,788 downwards.
AGAGACCTTTATTACTGGAAAAGCCTTTTTTAAGGCCAGCTCATTTAAGGTTTCAATATCAGCAAACTTAAAAGAATACTCAAAGGAGGTCAAGACTTTATTAAGAATTAATCCAGAAAGGATGAAGACATCATTGGGGCAGGGGGAGGCGGCTATTTCCACTCTCTCAATAGACATTCCCAGACCTCACGAAGCCTTTTTCCTGCCCTCTCAAAATCCCAGTCTTTCTCAGGTGCAGAAAGAATATTGCTTATGACTCTTATTTCAAGGAGAAAAACTTTGGTTCTTCTTGCTGCTCTTCCTACTCCAAAGCCTTCCATGTTTTCAGCCAGAACCTGAAATTTTTCCTCAATAAAACGCGCTCTTTGAAGGTCATAGGTTGCAGCACAAACTGTGGCAAGGGGCCCTCCCTGAGGATTAAAACCATTCACCTCAAGGATATAAATTAGCTTTTCTGTAAAAACATGGGTTAAAGGACAGTAATCCCAGGCAGGAATATTTTCAGGAAGAGGGGTAAGATGGGTCTCATATTTTCTTCCGAAGTCTACAAATTTTTCACAGGTGCCAACTACCACATCTCCTATCTCAAGCTCACTTTTAGGATAGGCTCCGGCAAAACCTGTCAAAAAAGCAAGACTCGGTCTCTTTTCACGAAAGATTTCATAAGCAGAAAGGGCTGAATCTATAGGCCCAATTCCAATAAGGTGAAGATCAAGAGATAGATCTTTTAAATATTTTGCCTCAAGCTCACTGGGAACAAGCACAAGAAAACTCATTTAATTCCCTCTCTCCAAGATCGTCTTGATAAAAAAGGCTACCCTTTATCCCCAAATTATAAAGCTCAGCCAGTAAAAAATCAACCTCAAAGGCCCTTAAAAAATTTCCCTCTGAATAAAAGGGAAAATAAAGCTTCACAGAAGGTGGGTTGAGGGAGTAAACCTCTATCTCAATCTTTGCCATTTCAGGAAGCCCCTTAAGATTCTCTTTAAAAAATTTTTTTACAAAAAGTCTTAAGTCTTTTTCACTACGAAAACTTTTCATAAAATCCTTTTTCCAAAAGCCTCTCTCTACATGCAAAGATTAGCTCCCTCAAGAGGGGATATTCTATCTCTTTAACCTCTTCCTCAAGATAGGAAAGACCCTGAGGAATAAATTTGAGAAAATACCCCTTTCCTTTAAAATAAGAAAGGTTCACATAGGCAGCAAGGGCCTGAAGATGCCTCTGAATCCTTAAATACTTAAAACTTTCAATAAAAAGTTCCTTTTCAAAGGAAGGCTCAGTTTCCCTTCTTCTCTTTAAATAAAATTCAAGCAATTCTTTTCTTATCTCCTCATCAAGCCTGTAATAGGGATCCCAGAGAAGGGAAGAAACATCATAACCTGAGGGTCCAAGCCTTGCCCCCTGAAAATCAATAAGATAGGGAGTCCCATCCTTTATCATTACATTCTGGGATTGAAAATCCCTGTGAAGAAGATTCTTGGGGAAGGAATCACAGATCCTTGCAAGCTCATCAAACTCTCTTTCAAGCTCTTTGGAAGCTTTTATTTCACAAAGGAATTCCAGAAATTTTTCAGTAAAATACCTTGTTTCCCAGCGAAAATGCTCAAAATCAAAAACTCTAAAGATCTCTGGGTTTTCAATCTTAAGGGTGTGAAGCTTAACCATTTCCTCTAAAACTCTTTTATACATCTCCAGTATCTTTGTCTTATTCCTTTTTCCTTTAAGCCAGGTATAGAGGGAGATATCTCCAAGATCCTCAAAAAGGATCTCTCCTCTTTCAAAATCTGCCCCCTTTATCTCAGGAACATTAATTCCACCTTTTCTCAAAAAAAGGCCATATTGATAGGTTCTTTCAAAATCCTGGGAGGGATTTTCCTCCTTCATAAGCACAGAACCATTAAAAAGCCTAAAAAATTTTCTATCTGAGCCTCCGCTTCCTATCTCTTCAAGGGTTCTTTCAAGATTTACAGGTATAAAGGTATCTTCAAAGAGAATACCCTCTGCAAAACTTCCTGAAATTTTTTTCTTTTCTGCAATAACTATAACATTTTTCAAGAAACTTCCCCTTTCAAAGGAGGTTTCAGTTTCAATGGAAATATAGCCTTGAAATTCAAGGTTATCACAATTAGCGGTAGGATGAAAATAGGCCGTTTCTCCCGAATTCTTAAGACAGTTTTTTACAGCTTTAAAATAACCTTCAGGGGATCCGCAATCCATCCAGAAACCTATAAGAGGGTAAGTTTTAATAGTAAATCCTGCCTTTAAGGCCTCTATCCAGGAAGAAACCACCGAGGAAAAACCTCTTTCAAGAAAATTCAGGAATTCTGGCTCATAAAGAGCAAGGCCTGAAAAACCCATTTTCTTGAAATATCTTTCAGGCTCAACATATCCCTCAACCCCTATAAGATTTCCTTCCTCATCAAGGAAAAGTCTGTTTTCCTCTGGATTATCAAGGATAAGAAGAGTGGCAATGGGTCTTTCTTTAAAATGAAAAGAGATAAATTCTTTTAAATCAACATCTGAAAAGATATCTCCATTATGAACTAAAAAGGTTGAACCCTTCAAAAAGGTCTCTGCATTTTTTAGGGCCCCTCCTGTTCCAAGAATCTCTTTTTCATAAAAAATCTCTACCCTCTCATTTAAAGGAAAATCTTCAATAAATTTTATGATTTTTTCACCGAGATGGTGAAGATTTATGGCTATTTCTTTAATTCCAGCCCTGTTAATTTTCTTAATTATTCTTTCAAGAAGGGGCTTTCCAAGAATGGGGATCAGGGGTTTAGGAATTTTTTCTGTAATAGGTTTAAGCCTTTTCCCAAAACCTGCACAAAGAATGAAAGCCTTAAGATTCATACCTTCTATAAGATACCACAATTTCCTTAACACAAAATTTTTATTCCGGGATTTTTCTCTAATTAAGAGACTTTTTCCCAGGAAAAATCTTTGATATTTCTCTCCCTTGAAGAAAACTCAATCCCGATAAGATAAATCTCCTTAGACTTCCCCTCATACTTCTTATGATACCCCTTCTCCTTAAGTTGAACTAAAGCTTTACCTTCTCCCCCCTCTCCCTCAACCACCTTGAACTCAAATAGATATGCCCTATCCCTATAAAGCACTGTCAAATCAATCTGCCCCTTATTCGTTATATCCTCAGGGATTACCTCAAACCCGGACCCACATAAAAAGGCATAAAAACAACTTGCATAATACCCCTCATAACGGGAAAGCTCATTCTTCCTGAACCAATCATGAGGTATCCCTGCATAAAGACTCTCAAGAACCCTCTTCATCTTCTCAAAATCCCTCTCCCTCACTGCCTCAATCATCTTAAGAGATAGCCTTGGTCTTTCTGAACTGAGCTGAGTAAAATAAGAAAAAAGAACTCTATTTAAGCTAATCTTTACCTCTTTATTCGGATAAGAAAGCTTATAGAGAATTAACCCTTCCTCTTCAATAGTTTCTTTAATGGTCAAATAACCCACCTGAAAGAGAAGGTTTTCTGGTTCAATATAGTCAAGGTCAAAAGAGCCAATCAGGTCATCAGTTGCAGTTAGGTCTTCAAGCTCAGGAAGATAAAAGCGTTTCTCCATTAAAAGCTTTACAAGAAAACTTGGAGTTCCTGTCTCAAACCAGTAGGGGTGAAAGGTTCTTTTTTCAAGATAGAGAAGCACATCAAAGGGATTGTAAACGGGTTCACCCAGCCAGGAATAACCATTATACCAGCATCTTATAAGCTCTAAATCCTTATCTTCTAATTCCTCTCTGAAGACCTCTTCAAGCTCTTTTTGAGTGAATCCGCAAATTGTTGAATACTCCCTGCTTAAAGTAATATCATTTAAGAAATTTAAGCCTGAGAAAATTGAAGACATATAAAATTTTAAAACCCCTGTTAAAAGAACAAATTTGAGATATCTATCAAGGGGCTTTAGAATAATGTAAAATTTTACAAGAATATCTCTTATTCTTTTTACAGTTTCTCTATCTTCAATGCAATCAAAAATAGGTTTATCATACTCATCAATAAGTACAACTACCTTTTGCTTATATTTTTCATAACTTTTAAGAATCAATTCTTCAAAACAGATATCATAAAGGGTTTTTTCTGAACAGGAGACTCCAAGGGTTTCCTGATTTTTCTCAAGCTGTTCAAGAATATAAGTTATTAAATGTTCCTCTCCTTTAAGGGTTCTTCCTCCAAAATCAATATGTATAACAGGATACTTAACACTCCAGTCCCAGTTTTTCTCAAGATAAAGCCCCTGGAAAAGCTCTTTTCTTCCAAGGAAGGCCTGCTTTAAGGTGTCCACAAAAAGGGATTTTCCAAATCTCCTTGGGCGAGAGAGAAAATAATAAGTTCCCTCTTCAACAAGCTTTGCAACAAAGGGAGTTTTATCCACATAATAATAGGGCTCACTTCTAATCTTTTCAAAGCTTGCAATCCCGATGGGAAGTTTTTTCTGCATAACTTTATTTTAAGGCCTCTTTTTTGAAAAATCAATGTTTTGTAATGCCTCCATATCTTTTGAGAAAAAAGTTTTTCTTTTACATCCTTTATATTCCTTATAAAAATGTGGACCTATGTAAAATTAAAAAGGTTTTGCCAGGCTTTCTTCTTTTCAGGAGTGTCAAGTCTTATAGAAAGATAGGCTTGAGGCAAAAGATAGCTTTCTCCTATATGAATAATCATATAATCTTTATATAGTTTTTGCAAAAAGTAACTGGTTATGGCACTTGGAAGATTCATAAACAGTAAAACCTTTTCAGGTCTTTTTAAAATCTCTTTTTCTGTATCCAAGAGAGTTGAATAAGTAAGGTCTTTAAGGGAGATAACTCTTCTATCAGGAAAAGAAGAATTCTTTTGTGTAACTATTAAATAGGGCGTTTTTTTAAGAAGCTTAAAGGTTTCTTTTACTGCCTTCCTTTCTGAAACAAATTTTCCCTCAAGGTAAGCAAAATTTTTTCTTCTATCAAAGGCAGAAAGAGGTAACATTAGCTCTTCAAGGTACTCCCTTTGCACAGAAAGAGGGAAATTTTTAAAATAAGGTTCTATAGGCATTTCACCAATAAAGGTAAGAAAAGGTTCTCCAGGATATTCTATTCTTTCCCAGGAAATATAGCCACAGCTGTAATTTAGGGCAAGAGGGATAGGGCTCTGGGCACATCTTAAGATTCCCTTTACCCGATAGATTTCTGGGGGCAAACTCCTTAGGTAATTCTCGATCTCCTCCCTTAAATAAAATCCTTGGGGTCTCAGAGTTTGAGTATAAAATCTTGGTTTGATCCCCTGGGTGTGGATAAAAGAATTTTTAAGTTTTCCTTCAGACCCTTTTAATTTTAGAAAATCTTTTAGAGATTCTTCTGCCTTGCCATTATAAACTATAAAAAAGGGCTTTCTTAAGGCTTTAATTTTTTTAAGGCGTTTTTCCAGTAAAAAATCACTTACCAAATCCGCCTTAGTTAAAATCAAACATTGGGCTGATTCAAGTTGACTTTCTATAAAGGGAGAATTAAAAAGTTTTTCAGGTAAATCCAGAGAAAGACAAGTAAAGGTCATCTCAATGGTGTAGCCTGATGTCTCAAGGGCCTCCCAGATGGGAAAGACTTCGGATACCCCAGAGGTTTCAATAAGGAGAGTGCTATTTTTTTCTTTTAAAGCATAAAGGGCTTTGAGAAAGGTCTCTCCTGCAGAACAACAAATACAGCTACCCTCTATTCCAAAAACCTCCAGGTTTTCTTGATAAAGTCTTATTTTATCAAAACTTATTTCTCCATAATCATTTACAAGTATACTTAGAGGCTCCCCCGCAAAAAGGGGGAGCAGATTTTTTATAATAAAAGTGGTTTTTCCACTTCCTAAAAATCCACAAACCAGATAGGCCCTGGGCATATAAGATGTAAAAACTTATCCTAAATAGGGATTTCTTATTCTCTCAAAGACCCCATAGAAGTCCTTTACCACCTGGCCCTGAGCCTGACCAGAATCACCCGTAATTATCCTCTTGATAATCTCCCAGCGATTAGTATCTATCACAAAAACTGAGTCTGCAACCCTATTTGAAGCATACATCTTTTTCCCATCCTTTGTAAATACCACATGTCCCATATGTTTCCCAAGACCTGTATCAATAATTCCTATACTTTCAAAGTTTTTAAGTGAGATAATTTCAAGCTTGGAATCACCATACTGGGTAATCACTGCAAAACGATTATCAGGACTGATATAGGCATGACCTACTCCCTTTACCTTAGAAAGGATTCTTTTAACCAATTTTTTGCTTTTAGCATCATAAACCTCAACAGTTATCCCCTCAAAGGGTGAAGCTCCTCTATTACAAACAAGAAAACATTTTCCATTATTGGTGAAATTTCCATGATGGCCCTCAATACGGGTAAGCTCAGCAAGTTCAGATGAATCAACTTCTACCTTTAAGATGTTCTTGAGATGTGGTTTAAAAGGATCCGAAATATTATAAATATAAACCAAAGGCCTTGCCCCAGAGTTTTTTGGTTCTCCATATTCAACGGTTACCCAGAGCTCCTTTTCCTTAAAATCAAAATAGTGAGGATTTCCTTCAACTTTAATTGAGCTTATTATCTTAAAGTCCTTGGTTGAAATAAGATAAAATTCATTATCTGCATAGTTTCCGATGACATAGAGGCTTCCATCGGGAGAAAAAGAACCATGCATACTGAAATCGCCTTTATGGTCAAGATTGTTAACAGGTAATTCTACAATTTTTGTTAGTTCCACACCTTTGGTTGAAATAAAGGCAATCCGAATCTTTCCCTCATCAATTCCTGAGTGATTAACTGCCACTAAGTCCCCTTTAGGTGAAACCACCGGATGTTTAGGTCTATTGCCGGTCTCAAGATTTTTAATAAGATGGAGTTTTTTAGTATCTATAACAGAAACCATCCTCTGACCTGGGGCATTGTTTGCCACAAAAAGTAAATCTCCATTGGGTGTAATAGAGCCAAGGGTCCCTCCTTTACCCTCTGTTGAAATTTTGTCAACTATTTCATCACTTGCAGGATCAATGACAACTACCGCCCCATCTCCCCTTAAAGCAAAGACATAAGAATCTTTCTGCAAGGAGACCCCTTTGGCAAGAGAAAAACTCTTTTGAAAAACCAAAAAAGAAGCAGCAAGCCCAGCAGACTTTAATACCTCCCTCCTTGAAACCCCCTTCTTCATAAGCCACCTCCAATAATATTTTAAGTTAATAAATTATTTATTAAAGTTTTTTAAAAAGTCAATATATTGTTAATCAAAAATAAAAGATTTTAAATTTGCCCTCTTTTTACATAAGTTCACATCCTTACAAAGAAAGAAGGATGAAAATAGGGAACACATAACAGGCAAACACTTAAGTTCGTCCCTACAAAAGGGCTAATAAAACGCGTAGGTTGAATCAAAGGCTTCACAAATTTATACAGGGGAGGCTTTATAGTTAATCATAAAAGGAAATGCAGATTTATCTCCCAAAAAGGCAGATTTAAGTCTCAAAAAATGTGGACGCTTATATTTTGACTTGCTTTTCTGAAAATCTCTCTTAAATTTTTACTTTGATGAAAAGTTATCTTGATCTTTTGAAGCTTCTTCCAAAGACAAATTGTAAAGAATGTGGCTTTGAGTCCTGCCTCCTTTTTGCCCTAAAAGTCTTCAGTAAAGAAGCAGCCCCTGAAAAATGCCCCTATCTTCCTCTTGAAAGCCTACCTCAAGAACTCTTGAGCTCAAAGCTTTCCTTTAATCAACTCCTTGAAAATTTAAAATATCTCAAAGAAAGATTTAGAGCCCTAAATCTTATTGAAATTGGGGAAAATCTTGGAGCCCTCTTTGAGAAAGAACCCTTCTCTTTAAGGCTTTTTTATCTTGATACAGAAATTACCCTTCCCCTTGATACCCATGGCCACCCTCTTGAACTTAAGGACCTAAGGGGAAAAGACCTTGATCCAAGAGATGAAATCCTTCTCTGCAATTACTTCCTTTTTAATGGAAAGGCTCCTTTAACAGGAAATTTTGTTAATCTCTCTGCATTCCCTCACTCTATCTCCAAGGTTAAAACTTTAAAACTCTATGCAGAAGACCCCTTAAGGGAAATTTTTTCAGAGGCAAAAAGCCATATAAGGGAATTGCTTAAAAATTTTAGAATCTCAGAGTTTAAGGAGAGGGAAGGAGGTTTTTCAGTGATTATTTGGGCCTTACCAAGGATTCCTCTTCAGGTAAATTATTGGGAAGGTGACCCAGAAGAAGGGCTTCCTCCAAGTTGTAAAGTCCTTTATGATTCCTCGGCAATCACCTATCTTGATCTTGAATGTTTAGTTTTTCTTGCTGAAAGACTTGCTGAAAAATTGAGGGACTATGCCTGAAAATCTTCAGAAGCCTGTTGATGCAAGGTATTATCTTGCAGTAGAGCGAACCTTTCTTGCCTGGATAAGAAGCGCAATTGCCTTTCTTGCCTTCGGAATAGCCATAGAAAAATTTGACTTCTTTTTAAAATTTGCTCTAAAAACTCAAGAATTGTCCCCCTTACCACCTATAGAAAAATATCCTCATTTACACTATCTTGGAAAGCTTCTCATAGGAATTGGCATTCTAAGTCTTATCTTTGGAAAAATAAACTTTTATAAAACCCTGAAAAAAGTTGAAACTGGGGCTTATAGAACCTCCTTCTGGCTTTATTTCCTTTATTTTATAATCTTATTAATCTTATCCTTAGGATTATTCCTTTATTTTCTTTTCGGTTAAGGCTTACTCTCTGTGATAGGGATGACCTTTAAGTAGGCTTATAGCCCTGTATAGAGCTTCAGAAAGGACAAGAAGGGCAAGTTCATGATTTAGGGTAAAATCTGAGATTTTTAGAGATTTATGCGCCTTCCTTTTTAAATTTTCTGAAATCCCTTCAGGACCACCTATAAGAAAGGTTATGCTTTTTTCTCTTGAAAGAAGCCTTTCCAAAAATTCTGAAAATTCCTTAGTGGTAAAGCCTTCTCTTCTTTCATCAAGGATAATAAGAAAAGTTTTTTCGGGAAGATTTTTTAAAAGGGTTTCCTCCTCTGCCTTAAGCCTTTCTTCCCTTGTGGAAAAGCTTCCCTTAACCTTAGGGAAAAAAGCCTCAACTTTTATCCATTTAGTAAGTCCTTTGAGATAATAATCAAGCCCCTCTTTTACAAAGGGGTATTTAAGAGGCCCTGGGGCAAGAATATAAATCACTTATTTTCAAATTCCTTACTTAGCTCTTTACTTCTTTCAAAGGCACTTCTTATAGCGGAAATAACTATACCTGAAAAACCCTCTTTATAGAAGACCTCAAGGGCAGAAATGGTTGTTCCACCAGGGGAGGTTACCATGGCTTTAATCTGATAGGGATCCTTCCCAGTCTTTTTTATCATCTCTAAGGTTCCTTCAAGGGTTGAAAAGGCAAGTTTTTCTGCTACAGCCCTTGGAAGTCCACATCTAACTCCTGCGTCAGTTAGGGCTTCGAGAAAAAGGGCCACATAGGCAGGCCCTGATCCTGAAAGGGCTGTAACCGCATCCATATAGGTCTCTTCAACCCTTATAACTTCACCTATGGCTGAAAAAAGCTTTTCCACCAAGGAGAGCTCCTCTTCTGAAACATAGGGGCCCTTGGCAATGGCACTTATGCTTTTATGAATAAGGGCGCAGGTGTTAGGCATGATTCTTACTATTTTGGTTTTCTGAGGGAGCCTTTTTTCATAAAAACTCAGAGGAAGCCCTGCTGCAATGGTAAGAATTAAGTGCTTTTCGGGATTAATGTTATCCCTTATTTCTTCAAGCACTTTCCCCATAACCTGAGGCTTTACAGCAAGAAGGATAAGATTGCATTTGTTTACCAGTTCAGAATTATTTTGAGTTGTTTGGATGTAGTAATATTCTCCCAGATATTGTCTTCTTTCCCCTACAGGTTCTGAAATAAGAATTTCTTTTGGAGAAAAGAGGTCTCTTTCAAGAAATCCTTTGATCAGAGCTTCTGCCATCTGGCCCCCGCCAATAATACCTATTTTTTTGATCATTATTACCTCCAAAGGTTGATATTTCTCCTGATTATAATCCCCTGCTCTCTTCTTGCAAAGGCTATAATGGTGTTATTTTTACATATTCACTTGTGATTATGCAAAATATGTGTTAATCTTTTTTTGAATTTTCAGACAGGGGGGCTCTTATGGCAAAGGAGACGAACAATATTTTGCTTTCAGGAACAGGAGGTCAAGGGATTATTCTTGCCAGCCGGATGATTGCTCTTTGTGCCCTAAAAAGTGATTTTGATGTTAAGGAAAGTGAAATTCACGGAATGGCACAAAGGGGAGGCTCAGTTATTGGTCAGATTCGCTTTGGAAAAAGGGTATATTCACCTACTATACCAGCTGGTTCTGCTGAGCTTATGCTTGCCCTTGAAGAGCTTGAGGCCCTGAGATATCTTCATTATCTTAAGGAAAAAGCCACCATTATTTTGAACCGCAAGCAGATTCCTCCTGCAGGATTTGATCCTTCTCAGTATCCTCAAGATATTCCTGAGAGGATTAAAAATAAAGGGTTTCGGGTCATTGAAATTGATGCAGAAGAGGTGGCTAAAAATCTGGGCAGTTCCAAAGTAGAAAATACCATTCTTCTTGGTGTTTTATCCCTCTTTCTCCCTTTTAAAGAGGCTATCTGGAAAGAGGTTATAAAAGAGGCTGTCCCAGGGAAATTTCTGGAACTGAATCTCAAAGCCTTTGAGGAGGGAGTTCGCCTTGGAAAGGAGTTATTACAATCCCATTGAAGTTGCACCTAGAGAAGACCTGAGGATTTTACAATTAGGAAAACTTAGAAAAATTCTCAATAAAGTTTATAAAAAGGTTCCCCATTACAGAGAGAAATGTAAGAAGGCCAAGATTAAGCCCTCTAATTTAAAAACTCTTGAAGACATCAGGCACTTTCCCTTTACCACCAAGGAGGATCTTTTTGTGGATTATCCCTTTGGACTTCTTGCTGAGCCTCTTGAAAAGGTGGTAAGGCTTCACACCTCAAGCGGGACCACAGGGAAACCGAAGGCCCTCTTTTTTAGCAAGAGGGATATTTTTGCACAGGCACATCTTATTGCCCGCTCCCTCTATATGAGTGGGGCTACTTTCAGAGATATACTTCAGAATTCCATGACCTATGGGCTTTTTACAGGGGCCCTTGTTATGCACTACGGGGCTGAGCTTCTCGGGATGCTTGTAATACCAGCTGGTCCTGGAAATACTGAAAGACAGATTGAGCTTATGCAAACCTTTGGAACCACCTGTATTCACATGACCCCTTCTTATGCCCTTTATGTGGCTTCAGTTATTCATGAAAAGGGCTTAAAACCCGGAAAGGACTTAAAGTTAAAACGGGCTTATCTTGGGGCAGAGCCTTATACAGATGAAACCAGACAAAAGATTGAGGAGATGCTTGGAGTGGATGTGTATAACTGTTATGGCCTTTCTGAGATGGGAGGCCCGGGAGTTGGTTTTGAGTGCCCTGAAAAAAAGGGGCTTCACCTCTGGGAGGATGCCTTTCTGGTTGAGATAGTTAATCCCCAAACAGGAGAGCCTGTAAAACCAGGTGAGGTGGGAGAACTTGTGCTTACAAGTCTTAATAGAGAAGCTATGCCTCTTATCAGATATCGCACAAGGGATCTTACGCATTTTATTCCAGAACCCTGTTCCTGTGGAAGAACTCATGTGAGAATCGCACGCATCCTTGGAAGGGCTGATGATATGTTTATTGTAAGAGGAGTAAACATCTTTCCCCAGCAAATTGAGGCAGTTCTTATGAGTATTAAAGGGGTGGCTCAGAATTATCAGATTCTCCTTGAGGGTTATGATGAGATGACGGTTAAGGTTGAGATTGATAGGGATTTCTTTGATGGAAGAATTGAAAGACTTCTTAAGTTGAAAGAGGAAATTGCTGAAAAATTGCGGCAGGCTATTCAAGTGCGTCCTAAAGTGGAACTTGTTGAGCCAGGAACTTTACCTGTGAGTGAGGGCAAAGCGAAAAGAGTGATTGATAACAGAACTCTTTAGAGGGGGGTGATTTCAAGTGGAGGCAATCCCAGTTTTAAGCATCTTTGCAGAGAATAAACCCGGAAAACTTGAAAAAATTACCGAAGTCCTTGCAAGAGAGGGCATTAATATTCTTGGATTTTCCATTGTGAGTGTTAAGGATTTTGGTATTATTAAGTTTTTGGTGGATAAGCCTGAGCTTGCCTTTCAGAAATTTAAAGAAAGGGGGTTTACAGTTGCCAAGGTGCCATGTCTTGGGCTTGAGCTTGAGGATAGACCAGGTGGTTTATACGAGATGGTTAAACTCATAAGTTCTAAAGGAATTAATATTGAGAGTGCCCTTGTCTATGTTGCTGAAACCAGAAAAAGGGCCTATTTTGTCTTTGAGGCAGATAATCTTGATTCTGCCTGGGAAACCCTAAAAGAGGAAAAGGTAAATTTTCTAAAACCTTCTGATTTTATAAATGAATAACATTTAAGAAGGGGGTAAGTCATGTACTGGAATAAAGATCTTGAGACTATGCCACGGGAAAAATTAAGAAGTCTTCAACTTGAGCGACTGAAAAGGATTGTTAAATATGCCTATGAAAAGGTGCCCTTTTATCGGAAAAGATTTGATACCTCTGGAATTAAACCAGAGGACATAAGAAGCCTTGAGGATATTAAATATATTCCCTTTACAAGTAAGGCTGATCTCAGGGAAGTCTATCCCTTTGGAATGTTTGCAGTGCCCCTTTCAGAAATTGTTGAGATTCACTCTTCAAGTGGAACAACGGGGAAGCCTGTAGTTATGGGATACACGAAAAATGATATTGAGGTATGGAAAGAGGTTATGGCAAGGTCTATTACCACGATGGGGGTTACAAGAGAAGATATTATCCAGATTGCTTATGGATATGGCCTTTTTACAGGGGGTCTGGGCTTTCATTATGGGGCTTTAGCCATTGGTGCCACCATAGTGCCAGCCTCTGCTGGAAACACAAGAAGACAGATTGAACTTATGAGGGATTTTGGAAGCACTGTTATTTGTTGCACTCCCTCTTATGCCCTTTATCTGGCTGAGTATGCTAAAGATGAAATGGGCATTGATCCCTCAAGCCTAAAATTGAAAGCTGGAAGTTTTGGAGCTGAAATGTGGACAGAAGAGATGCGAAGGGAGATTGAAAAAAGATTTGGCATAAAGGCCTATAATGTTTACGGGCTCACAGAAATCATTGGTCCAGGTGTTGCACACGAGTGTTCAGAGCAAAAGGGACTTCACATCTGGGAAGATCATTTTTATCCTGAAATTATAGACCCTGAAACAGGAGAGCCCTTGCCAGAAGGAGAAAGGGGAGAGCTTGTCTTAACTACCCTTACCAAAGAGGGTGTTCCCATGATCAGATTCAGAACACGGGACATAACAGCCTTTATTTCAGGAGAGTGCCCCTGTGGAAGAACAGCTATCAGGATTGAAAGGATCCGAGGCAGAAGCGATGATATGATTAAAGTGAGAGGGGTTATGCTTTTTCCTTATCAGATTGAAAAGGCAATTTTAGAGGTCCAGGGGGTTGAGCCCCATTATCAGATTATTCTAACAAGGCCTCAACATCTGGATGAGATTGAGGTGCAGGTTGAGATGTCAAAGGAAGCTTTCTCTGATGAAGTGAGAGAACTTGAGGTCTTAAAAAAGAAGCTTGAAAAAAGAATTGAAGAGACAGTGGGTATAAGGGTTAAGGTGACCCTTGTTGAACCTAAGAGTATTCCAAGAAGTGAAGGCAAGGCTAAACGCGTGATAGATAAGAGGGGGCTTTAGAATTGAATTTTTAATAAGTCGTGGTATGGATTTAAAAAAGGCCAAAGAGGGAGGTAAAGATGAAAATTAAACAGATATCAGTTTTTCTGGAAAACAAAAAGGGAAGGCTCTATGAGGCCTTAAGTGCCTTAGCTAAGGGCGGAGTTAATATCAGGGCTCTTTCCATTGCAGATACTTCAGATTTCGGTATTTTAAGGATGATAGTGGATAAACCAGATTTAGCAAAAAAAGCTCTTGAAGAGGCAGGTTTTACCACCAAGATTACCCATGTGATTGCTGTGGGAGTAAAAGATGAGCCCGGAGGTCTTGCAGAGGTTCTGAAGATCCTTTATGAGAATGATATTAATGTGGAATATGTCTATGCATTTGTAGAAAAAAGCGGGGAAGAGGCCCTTGTGGTTTTAAGAACAAATAATCTTGAAAAAACCATTGATCTTCTTCAGGAAAAAGGGGTAAAACTTTTTGACAGCAAAGCTGTTGAAAATCTTTAAAAAAAATTAGTATAATTTTTTAAAAAGTATTTTTGAGGCGCTTTCTATTAAAAAGAGGTGCTTTCCATGAAGTTAAAAAAGATCACAGTAGAAAACAAGAATAAATTTGCTATCGAGATTACTTTTATTCCCTTTACAGTCATTCTTGAGAATGACAGGAAAATTTTTGGTACTATCTATGAAAGCCCACTCAGCAAAAAGCAAGAAATATTAATACTAAATGAGACCATATGTGATCTAACAGATGAGGATTTAAATAAACTTAAAGAAGCAGTCCTTAAAGAATATCATAATCTTTTGGCCACTACCGAACAAAGGCAGGAAGAAAATACCAATAACCCAGAAAAATGAACTTAAGAAACGGGGAGGTTGCATTAAAGCAGGAAACTTCAACTTCTATGGATGGGAATAATTTTCGGCATTTTGTAGCCTCAGTTCCTTGCTGAAGGAAATTGAAAGATTAAATAAAAAATTAGAAAAAAAATGATTTTAAAAATTAAAGAACTATCTGAAGAACTTGGTTTGACAGGAAGAGCTCTTGGGAGAGCAATTGCAAAGAATATAAAACCAGGAGATACTTTAGATTTTGAAGGTTTTTTAGCAATCAGCAATTCCTTTGTAGATGAACTTGTTAAAGTTTTATTAGAAAAATTGGGTAAAGAAGGGCTTTTAAATTTAAAATTTATTAATATGGATCCATTGCTTGAAGCTTTACTTAAAAAGAGTATTAAATTAAGAACACTTGAATTATCACGGAGGCAAAAAATAATAGAGGATATAAATGCAAAATTTTCTCAAATTCAAAGGAAATCAATCTTTCCATTTTCTACATGATTTAGTTAAACAGGGATTTCATTCTCAGGACCTTGAGCTTTCTGAAGTAAATTTTATTACACCAATAATTGTAGTGTGTGGAAGATGTTTGGCCTATAACCAAAAAGTTTTTAATGATTTTTCAAAAGTTTGTAAGTGATAATACATTAAAAGATTTATCATATACTTTTTCTGAGTTAATGGAAAATGTATTTCATCATGCTAAATCAAAAGAAGGATTATTTATTCATGCTCAAAAATATGAAAACCTTAATTTTTTAGAGATAGTAATTGCAGATTTAGGAATTGGAATTGAAAAATCACTCAAAGAAAATCCTAGGTATAAATTTTTAGATGATATGTCGGCTTTTAAAAAAGCCTTTGAGATTGGTGCTACAAGAAACCCAGAAAATAATGCTGGAGAAGGGTTAACCTCAATTAAATTATGGATTGAGAATAACTTCGATGCTGAAGGCATAATAATTTCAAATAACTTTATGTGGTTCAAAATATGGAATGAAAATAGAAGTGTCATTGATTTTCATAAAAGACCCTTTATCCTTTGGCCTGGGACTTTTATTTGGTTAAAAATTCCAAAGGAGCCTCAAAAATCCTTACTAAATATCTGGGAAAGTCTGGGGCTTACCTCTGATTTTTAACTCTTTATGATTTTTTTTCCTTTAATTTTCCTGCGATAAGGACACAGGGCCTTTTTGAGATTACCACATGGACACCTGGGGTTTCAAGGCCTCTTTTTAAAGCAGAGACAAGTTCTTCTTGTTTTAAAGGGTCAATTTCCACCACAGAATCAACTCCACAGGCCCTGCAGATCTCAACAAGACTCAACTTTTTCGTTTCCTCTCCTTTAGCAGTAATTCCAAGGTGAGGGGTTGGTTGATGCCCGGTCATAGCAACAACAGAATTATCTAAGATGCAAACAAGAATATCTGCTTTATTATATACAGCATCAATAAGGGCGGGAATACCTGTGTGCCAGAAAGTGGAATCTCCAATTACTGCAGCAACCCTTTTCACACCTTGCCTGGCTATTCCTATGGCTTTACTTATACTTGCTCCCATACAAAGACAGGTATCAAGAGCTGAAAAAGGAGGGAGACACCCGAGGGTGTAACAGCCAATATCACCAGTCACAAAGGTTGGCCCTGCAGAAAGAAGGGCCTTGTAAAATTCTCTGTGAGGACATCCTGGACAGAGGGTTGGAGGTCTGGGAGGAACTTCTTCAGGATGTGTAGAGGGAGATTTACCAAATAGTCTCAAAAGGGGATCAGGCCCAAGCTCTCCTTCAAAGGGAAGATCTCCTGTTAATTTTCCCCTAACCTTGGGATGATAACATCTTACTTGTTTTTCAATTAAAGGATAACCCTCTTCAACCACAATAACCTCATCAAGATCTTTCACAAATTCTTTGATAAGAGTATCTTCCACAGGATAGGCTGTAATTTTAAGAATGGGAAGATTTTCTTCAAGCTCAAGGGCATAGGTATAAGCAAGCCCGCAAGCAATAATACCTATTTTCCCTTCTCTCGAAATTATTTCGTTAAATCTATATTTTTTTAATATTTCAAGGATTTTTGATTGTTTGGCATTAAGTTCTTTATGAAGGGGGATTACATGTCTTGGAATGGCAATAAGATGCTGGGGATCTTTATAGAGATTTACTTCCTTTTGGGGTTTAACTTCCTCAAGGGTAACAGGAGCAAAGCAGTGAAGAAGCCTTGTTTGAGACCTAATCATCACAGGAAGACCCAGTTCTTCAGAAATATCAAAGGCTATTTTGGTGTAAGCCCTGGCTGTTTCTCCATCATAGGGTTCAAGACAGGGAATTTTGGCAAAGGAGGCATAAAAGCGAGAATCCTGTTCATTTTGAGAGGAATAGGCCCCGGGGTCATCGCCTACTGCAAGGACAAAACCTCCCCTTACACCAAGATATGAGGCAGTCATAAAGGGATCTGCTGCAACATTAAGGCCTACATGCTTCATGGAACAAAGAACCCTTCTTCCGGTGATACTTACTCCATAAGCCACTTCAAAGGCTACTTTTTCATTTATGGACCACTCACAAAGTATATCTGAATTTTTGGCAATGTATTCAAGAATCTGGGTGGCAGGGGTTCCTGGATAAGATGTGGCATAAGAAATTCCAGCCTCTATAGCCCCCCTTGCAACAGCATCTGTCCCAAGCATAAGAACCCTTTTCATTTGAACCTCCCTTGCAAGATTTAAGAAAATATACCATAAAATTATGACCTTTAAACATCAGTCGCACATACCAAAGGCGAATTAATTTTTTTAAAATTGATTGCCATCAAATGTAGGAGGTTTAAAATTTTAAACTCTTGCATGAGGAAGACCTTTTAAACCTGCCCCTGCATTAATGATGAAAACTTCCTTGGTTAAAGAGGGGTTGCATAAGGAAAGAGCTAACATTGATTTTTGAAAAAAGAGGCCTTAAAATAAAGCTATGGAGAAAAAACTTCCCATCGGAATTTCAAGCTTTGAAAAGATTAGAAGTGAGTTCTATTATTATGTGGATAAAACTCCCTTTGTTGCAAAGCTTGTTGAAGAAGGAACTTATTATTTTCTCTCTCGCCCAAGGAGATTTGGAAAATCCCTTTTTGTGGATACCTTAAAGCAGGCCTTCCTTGGAAGAAAGGAGCTCTTCCAGGGGCTCTATCTTGAAAAGAACTGGGACTGGAGTGTTAAGTATCCTGTTATTCATATTGACTTTGGAGGAGGAGATGTAAGCAGTGCCGAAGAATTAAAAAAATGGATTCTTATCCAGCTTAAGAGATGCCAGAGGACTCTTCAAATAGAATGTGAATATCTTGATGATTACAGAAGCTGTTTTGAAGAATTAATTCTTAAAAGTTACGAGAAGTATAAGCAAAAAGTTGTAGTTCTTGTTGATGAATATGACAAACCCATTCTTGATTGCATTGAGGATAGAGAGACCGCAAAGGCAGTAAGAGATGTGCTTAAGAATTTTTATAGTGTTCTTAAACCCCTTGATGCTCAGCTCAAGTTTGTTTTCCTAACCGGGGTTTCCAAATTCTCAAAGGTCTCCCTTTTTTCTGGGCTAAATCAGTTAAATGATATTACCATTGATAAGAGATTTGCAGAAATCTGTGGATACACTCAGAAAGAGCTTGAAGAGGTCTTTGGAGAGGAACTGAAGGATAAGGATTTAGAGCTTATAAAATGCTGGTATAATGGTTATTCCTGGCTGGGTGAACCCGTTTACAATCCCTTTGATGTGCTTCTCTATCTTGAGAAAAGAACCTTTCACCCTTACTGGTTTGAGACAGGGACTCCCAGTTTTCTTGTAAAGCTTTTAATGGAGAAGCGTTTTTTTATTCCAGAGCTTGAAAATCTTGTGGCAACAGACACTCTCATTGGGTCCTTTGATATAGATAGAGTGCGGCCTGAGAATCTCCTTTTTCAAGCGGGCTATCTTACCATAAAAAGAATGTTTAGCCTTGCAGATAAGATTCTTTATGAGCTTTCCTATCCCAATAAGGAGGTAAAGTTAGCCTTAAATGAGGTGCTTGCTGAGTATTTTACAGGGGATACAGGGGAAGTTTCTTTAAAGACAAGGGATTTTCTTTTGGCTCTTGAGGGAAATCAGTTTGAGAAGATGAAGAGGGTTCTTGAGGGTCTTTACGCAGGGATCCCCCATGATTGGTTCAGGAAAAATGAGCTTTCCCGTTATGAGGGGTATTATGCCAGTTGTTTTTATGCCTTTTTATGTGGGTCAGGGCTTGAGGTAATCCCCGAGGATATAACCAATAAGGGGCAGATTGATTTAACGGTGCTATACAGGGATAGGGCATATCTTTTTGAGTTCAAGGTGGTTGAGGGAGAGGAGGGAGAGGGTAAAGCTTTGGCTCAACTTAAGGAGAAGGGGTATCATAAGAAGTATGAGGGTTCATTCAAAGAGATTTATCTTATTGGGATTGAGTTTTCCTCAGGGGAGAGGAATCTTAAGAGTTTTTTCTGGGAAAAAATAAATTGATTTTCTACATAGGTTTATATTCTTGATTTTATCTACCAGAAGATTTGGATTCAAATCTCAAAAGATATGGGACTTATACACGGCCTTGACAAAGTAAAAAGACAGATTAATATTAAAGAAAATTCCCCGGTAGCTCAATTCGGCAGAGCGGTGGGCTGTTAACCCATAGGTTGCAGGTTCGAGTCCTGCCCGGGGAGCTTTATCGGATTAATTATTTTTTTCTCTTGGATTTAGTTCTTGAAAGATTCTTTTAATAATCACATGGGAAAACCCTTTTAAAAGGAGAAATTAAGCCTTTTGATTTTAAAGCCTATAAATTCTAATTGAGGTGACAGGATGGAAAGGGAATACCAAGAATTGAGTTCTTTAGAAAAAGGTCCTCTTTTTCTTTCTGAACTTAGACAAAGGAGTCTTACTGAGTTATATCAGCTTGCTGAGGCTCTCGGGATAGAAAATATCTATACCTTTTATAAAAAAACCGATGTTATTTACCAAATTGTTCAGGCCCTACTTCTTAGAGATGTTGAAGTCATTGTAGAGGGCCTTCTTGAGGTCTTACCTGAAGGTTTTGGTTTTTTACGCTTCAGAGATTATAATTATCTTCCAAGTTCTGAAGATATTTATGTCTCTCCTCCTCAAATCAGAAGGTTTGGTTTAAAGACCGGAGACCTTATCTTTGGAACTATTCGTCAGCCCAAGGAAGGAGAAAAATATTTTGCCTTAGCTAAGATTGAAAAGGTAAATTATCTTTCTCCTGAGATAGTTAGGACTCGCACACCCTTTGACCATCTAACTCCTATTCATCCCAATAAGTGGTTGCGCCTTGAAACCTCACCAGATAATTATTCAACTCGTGTGATAGATCTCTTCGTTCCAGTTGGAAAAGGCCAAAGGGGGCTTATTGTGGCTCCTCCTCGCACTGGTAAGACTGTCCTTTTACAAAATATAGCAAATGGAATCGTAAATAATTACCCTGAAATTTATCTCATAATTCTTCTTATTGATGAAAGACCTGAAGAGGTAACAGAAATGCAAAGGATTGTTCCAAAGGCAGAGATTATCAGCTCTACCTTTGATGAACCCCCTCAGAAACATACTCAGGTTGCTGAGGTTGTTATTGAAAAGGCCAAAAGATTAGTGGAATGTAAATACGATGTTGTAATTCTTCTTGATAGTCTTACCCGTTTAACCAGGGCCTATAATCTTGTGGTGCCAAGCAGTGGTAAACTCCTCTCCGGTGGAATTGATGCTAATTCTTTGCATAAACCTAAGAGATTTTTTGGTGCTGCAAGAAACATAGAAGAAGGAGGAAGTCTCACCATCATTGCAACCTGTCTCATTGACACAGGCTCTCGCATGGATGAGGTAATTTTTGAAGAGTTTAAAGGGACAGGAAATATGGAGATTGTTCTTGATAGAAGACTTGCAGATAGAAGGATCTGGCCTGCTATTGATATCCATCTCAGTGGAACCCGTAAAGAAGAACTCCTCTTACCTACAGATATCCTTCACAAAGTCTGGCTCTTAAGAAAAGTGCTTGCCCCATTGAGTGCCGTTGAGTGTATGGAGTTTTTAATTGAAAAGATGAAGGATACCAAATCTAACGAGGAATTTTTGAGTATTATGAATCAATAAAAAAGGGGAGAGAAAATCTCCCCCCCCTTTACAAATTACCTCTTAATAAGGTTCTTTACTTGTAAATTTGATCTTTTGGGTAGTCTTTCTCCAGAGCTGAGAATAATCATCTTTCTTTCCAAAGGGGTGATACCAGAGCTCAAATTCTACTATATATTCCAAAGATTCTGGTTTCCCCTCTTTAGCAGGCACAAGGATTCTATAATCCTCTTTCTTTTCCTCAAGGGGATGTAAGGCCCAGTCCACAAGGATGCCTGATTTATCATATGGTCCTCTTCCCATGCGGTCAAGCCTTCCAAGTTGTTGGGGAACTGGCATATAAATTTTACTATCATGATAAACCACCTTTCCATCTGGAGTTTTGGCGGTCACTTCCAGGACCAGCCTGTTGGGAGTTGGTCAGCCATCAGGAATAGCATGTCCAGTTTTGTTTTTAATTTCCACCTGAGCATAAATCATAGGCTTTATTACTGCACCATCCCTCCAGTAAATAGGTCTGGCATAGGTATGGAAATCTACAGCCATCTCTTGCATCTTTTTGTCTCTATAGGCCTGAATATTGTGTCCCAGTCCACTTTCTCTCATGTGGCAATCCTGACAGGTCTTAGCCCCTCCTTTGGCTGCATAACTCCAGAGATAATAGCCATAAAGGGTTGCACACTGAGATGGCTCATCTAACTCTAAATTAGGTCCAAGACCATGGCATTGTCCACAGAAGATGGACTCCTTCATGGTATCTAAGGCCTTGATTTTGGGCATTTTCCCAAAGGGGTGTTCAACATTTTTTGAACCATAAACAGTATCTTTCTGAGGATAACCATCAACCCATTTGTGGATCACGGCGTTTCTCTGATGACAGATAAGGCAGTTAATATTTAGCTTTTCAAGTTTTTCTTTGGCTTTTTCAGAGGTCTTTTCATCTCCTTGCATGTAATCAACAGCTAATTTCAAAATTTCTTGAGCTACACTATCTTCAGCATCCTTAAGTTGAGGTAAATGGCATTTGGCACAAAGCATAAGGTGTTCAACTTTTACATCCTTGATGTCTTTTACCCCGGCATGTGGAAAATTTTTAAGCCCCACATTGTAAGTGGTAAAAATTGTTGCAATAGTCCTTCCTGTGCCAAAGATGGATCTTGCGTGTAAACTTTTTTGCCATTGATCTGCAATATCAGCATGGCAATTTAAACACTCGGATGAATCATACATGGCAATCAATTCATCAACAGTTTTAGCCTTCTTGCTAACCTTTGAAGCTTGAAGAGTCAAAGGCATAAAAAGAAACAAAAATGTTAAAAGCCATACATACCATCGCTCTTTAAACATAAGCCCCTCCTTTTATTAAAAATTTTTTAACTTTTTATACAGAATATTTAGGAAAAGTCAAATAAAAATTTTTAATAAGATTAATTAAGGATTTTAATAAATAATTAAAATTTTTGAAAAGAGGAGGCCTTTGCCTCCTCTTTTGGATATTTAGTGCTCTATCTGAAAATTTTCTTTTCCGACCTTTTCTTCAAGACTAACAAGTTCCCAAACATCAAGATAGGGCGTTTCTTTAAAGAGGGCATCAGGATTTTCAACCTCAAGGGCTATCTTTAGAACCTCATCCATACTTTCCACAAGCTCAATCTCAAGACCCTTTAAAACCTTGGGATTAATTTCCTTTAAATCCTTTTCATTTTCCTTAGGGATAATCACTGTCTTTATACCACCCCTTACTGCAGCCAGAAGTTTTTCTTTTAGACCTCCAATGGGAAGAATTCTTCCTCTAAGAGTAATCTCTCCGGTCATAGCCACAGTATTTTTCACAGGAATCTTCATCAGGGCAGAAACTATGGCTGTAGCAATGGTTATTCCAGCACTTGGCCCATCTTTCGGGATAGCCCCTTCAGGCACATGCACATGGATGTCAACCTTTTTGTAAAAGTCAAGGGGGAGACCAAGTTGAAGGGCTCTTGATCTCACATAACTCATCGCTGCCTGAACTGATTCCTGCATTACCTCACCGAGCTTTCCTGTAATCTTGAGATTTCCTGTTCCTGGCATAATTACTGCTTCAATCTGAAGTAAGGCCCCACCCGTTTCGGTCCAGGCAAGACCGGTTGCAATACCCACCTGAGATTTTTCCTCTGCAAGTCCATATCTATATCTGGGCACACCGAGAAATTTTTCAAGAACAGACATATTAATTTTAAAAGGCTTGAAGGTATGAGGATCTTTAGCCACCTCCTTAGCTACCTTTCTACAAATTGTGGCAATCTCTCTTTCCAGATTTCTTACTCCTGCCTCACGGGTATAACGCCGAATAAGTTCAAGAAGAACTCTATCCTTTAAAGGTAGCCATTCAGGTTTTAAACCATGCGTCTCAAGCTGTCTTGGAATAAGATAGTTCCTTGCAATTTCAAGTTTTTCCTCCTCTGTGTATCCAGGAAGTTCAATAATCTCCATTCTATCTAAAAGCGGGGCAGGAATGGTATAAAGGGTATTGGCTGTGGTAATAAATAAGACCTGAGAGAGATCATATTCAAGTTCAAGATAGTGATCCTGAAAAGAGTGGTTTTGTTCGGGATCAAGAACCTCAAGAAGGGCTGCTGCTGGGTCTCCACGAAAATCCGTCCCAATCTTATCCACCTCATCCAAACAAAAGACAGGATTAATACTGCCTGCCTTTTTCATTCCCTGAATGATTTTTCCAGGAAGAGCACCTACATAGGTCCGTCTGTGTCCTCTGATCTCTGCCTCGTCTCTCACTCCACCTAAGGAGATCCTTACAAAATTTCTGCCCAGAGCCTTGGCTATAGATCTGGCAAGAGAGGTCTTTCCAACTCCAGGAGGACCGACAAAGCAAAGGATAGGCCCCTTAATTTTATCAACAAGTTTCTGAACCGCTAAATGTTCAATAATTCTCTGTTTGGGTTTTTCAAGACCATAATGTTCTTTATTTAAGAGTTCTTCTGTCTTTACAAGGTCAATTACATCTTTGGTCTTCTCATACCAGGGAAGACTAAGGATCCAGTCTATGTAATTTCTAACCACCGTTGCCTCAGCAGACATAGGTGACATAAGACTTAGTTTTTTAAACTCTTTCCAAACTACAGCTGAGACATTCTTGGGGAGCTTTTTCTTTTTAATACGATTTTCAAGCTCATTAAGCTCACTTTTACCATCTTCTCTTTCCCCGAGTTCCTTCTGAATGGCCTTCATTTGCTCCTGGAGGTAGTAATCTCTTTGGTGCTTTTCCATCTGCTTCTTGACACGCTCACGAATACGGGCTTCTGTTTTAATAACCTCAAGCTCACCTCTAAGAAATTGAAGAAGATTCTCAAGCCTCTTTTTGACACTTACTATTTCAAGGAGCTTCTGTTTTTGTTCAAGGGAGAGAGGAAGAAGGGCTGCCATTCTATCTGCAAGTTCAGCGGAGTCTTCTACTTGAAGAAGGGCTGAAACTGTTTCAGGATTGAGCTTTTTATTAAACTGGGCATACTCTTCAAAGGCCTCTTTACAGAGCTTAAAAAGGGCCAGAGTCTCTACATCAGACTCCAGGACCTCAGTCTTAATCTCAATTTCCACTTGAAAATAATCTGGATTGGGAATAAATCTTACAATTCTTCCACGGTTAAGCCCTTCAACCAAAATCTTTAAAGAACCATCTGGAAGCTTCAAGAGTTGAACTATTTTGCAAAGAGTTCCAACTTTGAATATATCTTCTTCATCAGGATTATCCTTTTTGGGATCCTTCTGTGCAGATAGAAAAAGGAGTTTATTATTTCTGTAAGCAGATTCAATAGCCTGAATGCTTTTTGCCCTCCCAATGAAAAGGGGCACAGCAGTGTTAGGAAAAATTACAATCTCCCTTAAAGGTAAAAGGGGAAGACTCATTAAGCCTTCCTTAGGTTCAACTTTTTTCCTCATATCTGAGTTATCCCTCCTTGATTTTCTTTTTACTATTAAAAATTAAGATGGGTCTTTCTTTTTTCAAGACAACCTCTTTAGTAATCACACATTCTTTTACATCTCTCAAGGAGGGAATCTCATACATAACATCAATCATAACTTCTTCAAGAATGGATCTTAGGCCTCTTGCACCAGTCTTTCTTCTATAAGCTTCCTCTGCAATGGCCCTTAAGGCTTCCTCTGTAAACTTAAGTTCCACATCTTCCATTTCCATAAGCTTTTGGTATTGTTTAAGGACTGAGTTTTTGGGCTCTACAAGGATCCTAACAAGATCATCCACTTTGAGTTCTTCAAGGGTTGCCACTACAGGAATTCTTCCTACAAATTCAGGGATAAATCCAAATTTAATAAGGTCTTCAGGCTGAATGCAGGAAAGAACTTCTCCAAGGGTAAGATCTTTGGTATTTTTTATTTCAGCTCCAAATCCAATCGAGCCCTTTCCCAACCTTTTTTTAATGATTTCTTCAAGCCCCACAAAGGCTCCTCCACAGATAAAAAGGATATTAGTTGTATCCATACGAATGTATTCCTGATGAGGATGCTTTCTTCCCCCTTTGGGAGGAATATTGGCTATAGTTCCCTCAAGAATCTTTAAAAGAGCTTGCTGGACACCTTCTCCCGAGACATCTCGGGTAATAGAAGGGCTATCACTTTTTCTGGCAATTTTATCAATCTCATCTATGTAAACAATACCCTTTTGAGCAAGTTCTATGTCAAAATTAGCAGCCTGAAGAAGGTAGAGAAGTATATTTTCTACATCTTCTCCTACATAACCTGCCTCAGTCAGAGGAGTGGCATCTGCAATAGTAAAGGGAACCTCTAAAAAACGGGCTAAGGTTTGAGCTAAGAGAGTTTTTCCGGACCCCGTTGGGCCTACAAGGAGAATATTAGTTTTTTGGATCTCCACATCATTCCTTTTTCTCTTGACAATTTTTTCCTTTTCAATCCTCTTATAGTGATTATAAACTGCTACAGATAGAATTTTTTTGGCTCTTTCCTGGCCGATAACATATTGGTCAAGGTAGGCCTTGATTTCTGAAGGTTTGGGAAGTCCGGTATCTTCAGGAGTAATTTCAGACTTTTCGTATTCTTCCTCAAGAATCTCATTACAAAGTTCAACACACTCATTACAGATACAAGCAGAAGAGCCAGCAATGAGTTTTAGGACTTCTCCTTGCCCTTTTCCACAAAAGGAACATTTTGGTTCTCCCTTAGTCATCTTATTTTACCTCTCTTTCAACTAAGATTTTATCAATGAGGCCATATTCTAAGGCCTCATCAGCTGACATATAAAAATCTCTCTCTGTGTCTAATCTAATCTTTTCTTTATCCTGGCCTGTGTGGTGAGAAAGGATATTATTTAAAACTTCCCGGAGGCGAAGGATTTCCTTAGCCTGAATTTCTACATCTGTAGCTTGCCCTTGAAAGGCCCCCATGGGTTGATGAAGCATGATTCGAGAGTGTTTTAGGGCATATCTTTTGCCTTTTGTTCCAGCAGCAAGCAACACCGCAGCCATGCTGGCTGCCTGACCAACACAAATAGTGCACACATCAGGTTTTATGTATTGCATGGTATCATAAATAGCAAGCCCAGCGGTAACAAGCCCTCCTGGAGAATTGAGATAAATCATGATATCCTTTTCAGGGTCTTCAGCTTCTAAAAAAAGAAGCTGAGCCACAACTAAATTAGCCACTTTTTCATCTATAGGGGTTCCAAGAAAGATAATGCGCTCTTTGAGAAGTCTTGAATAGATATCATAGGCTCTCTCGGTTCTCCCAGTCTGCTCAATAACTATAGGGACATAATAACTCATAAAATTAATTCTCCTTGTATACAGGTTTAGAATTTTCCACAAGAAATTTCATAACCCTTTCAGCTAACATTTTTGGTAAAATATTATAATAAACAATCCTGCTTGCCTCTTCAAGGGGAACCTGTAGCCCCTGTTGAATGACCTGAAGTTGCCTTTGAATCTCTTCATCACTAATTTCAATCCCCTCTAATTCAGCAATTTTGTCAAGGATTATCTCCTCCTTGGAGAGCTTTTCAGCTACAGGATAAAGTCTTTCTCTAAGCTTTTCCGGAGAAAGGGTCATCTTGTCAAAACTTAGTCCTTCTCTTTCTAAGGATTCCCTTAAATTTTCAACTAATTGATGAAATTTGATCTCAACATATCTTTGGGGAACAGTAAAATCCACCTTTTCCAGAATTTTTTCCATAAGTTTTTCCCGATATTGATTTTCATTTTTTCTACTCTTGTCTTTAAGGAGTCTTTCTTTTATGGTCTCTTTGAGTTTTTCTACTGAATCTATACCTAAATTCAAGGTCTGAACAAAGGAATCGGTTAATTCCTGAAGGTCTCTTTTGTAAACTTCCTTTACCTCAATTTCATAACGAACCTTTTTTCCTGCAAGTAAAGGATTAAGGGCAGACTCAGGATATTCAACCTCTACAGTTAATTTATCCCCTGGTTTTTTACCGATAAGTTCTTTCTCAACCTTTTCATTAAACTCTCCCGTTCCCACATCAATGAAAAGAGCTTCAGCTTGATGACCTGGAATAAGGTTGTCCCCATCAAAAGCAGAAAAGGCGATTACTGCTGCAAATCTCTCTTCTATAGGCTCATCTACCTTTTTTAATTCGGAAAAGGAGTATCTAAGCTCTTCAAGCATCTTTTCCACTTCTTCGTTACTAACCTCATCCTTTTCTCTTTCTATTTCAAGACCAAGATAGTCTTCCTTTTTGAGCTCAAAGGAGGGTCTAATTTCTACAAGCACGCTATATTTAAAGGGTGCGCCTTCGGAGAGACGATCTATACTTTCCACCCGAGGACGAAGTAAAGGCTCAAGCTTTTTTTCTTCAAGGGCAGAAGGCAAGGTCTTTTGAATGATTCGCTCAATGCCCTTTTCTTCAATCTCCTCTTTGAAGAGCTTTTTTACCAGATAAACTGGAGCCTTACCCTCTCTAAATCCTTTAAGTTTGGCCCTTTTCCTGACCTCAGCAGTAACCTCCTCTATAATTTTATTCACCTCTTCTGGGGGAACCTCAATGTTTAAGAGTTTCTCAACAGAACTTCTCTCTTCAACCTCTAAACGCATACTCTTCCTCTCCTTTCCAAGGTATTTTAAATCCTTACCATACCTTAATTTTAAATTTTTACAACTAAAAGTAAGAGTTTTAAAGGATTCTTCTTTTTTCCTGCATAAGTTCAGATCCTTACAAGAAAAAGGAAAGGTAAAAAACTTGAAAAGTATGGAACAAAGAAATTTCCTTAATTGAGGAAAAGGTGTTATTTTTATAAAGGATAACCAATGTAGGGGTTTAAAATCGTGAACCCCTACAAATAATTTCAAAATTTGCTCAACTTCTAAAGGAAATGCTCCCTTTGGCTGCACCTGCATTAATGTTGAAACTCGCCCACTTACTACAGATTGCAATCAAAGGGTTGGACAAATAAATATTAGCCCAACTAAAGGATTTACAAATTTATACAGGGGAGGCTTTATAGTTAATGATAAAATGAAGCGCAGGTTTATCTGCCAAAAAGGTAAGCTAAAAATCTCAAAAGATAGGGCCCCATATATTTTTCTTGTATTTTTGAAAAGTTTTGCTAAACTTAGGGAAAATTTAGGACAGGGGTTTCTTATGGAGGTTAAGATTGAAAGTCCTGATAAAGAAAGGCTTTCAGCCTTAAAGGTTGAGACCTGGCCTATCTGGACTAAAGAGATATCTCGCTTTGACTGGTATTATGGTGAAACAGAGATGTGTTACTTCCTTGAAGGAAGAGTTATTGTTGAGCTTCCAGATGGACAAAAGATCGATATAAAAAAAGGTGATTTAGTTACCTTTCCCAAAGGGCTCTCCTGTGTCTGGGACATCAAGGAACCTATTAGAAAACATTACACCTTCATTGAAGATTAAATGCCTGAGTGTCTTCCTTTTTGCGGCTGGTTATACAATCTTGAAAAGGTAAGACTTTCGGAGGTTCTTGCCCCACCTTACGATGTAGTCACTTCTGAAGAAGTTGCTGAATATAAAAAAAAGAGTCCTTATAATATCTTTCACCTTGAGCTTGCGGAAGATTTTGAAGAGGCCAGTTCCCTTTTAAAAAGATTCATAGAAGAAAATATTTTTGTCCAAAATGGAAAGCCAACTCTCTATTATCATGAATTAGCCTTTAATTATGAAGGTAAGGCCTATTTAAGAAAGGGCTTAATCTTACTTGTGAAACTCTATCCCTTTGAAGAGGGAATCATACTCCCCCATGAAAAG
Organism: Caldimicrobium thiodismutans; assembly: GCF_001548275.1. GTDB lineage: Bacteria > Desulfobacterota > Thermodesulfobacteria > Thermodesulfobacteriales > Thermodesulfobacteriaceae > Caldimicrobium > Caldimicrobium thiodismutans. Next base: position 1,248,757 of record NZ_AP014945.1, on the reverse strand, counting down.
GTCTATGCTAAGGTAACAGAAGATCGCTTCAAGCTTTTAAAAGCTACAGGATTCCAGTTTAGTCAGATCTATAGTCTTTATGAGGATCCCACCTTGGAGACCTTGAAGAACCTTTCGCACAATGCTGAGCTTTTTGGAGAGGTAGTTCAGGAAGGAGAAACTCAAAGACTGGCTAAAATTCAAGATGTAAATATCATAAATAAAGTTTCTGCCTTTTTAAAGGACAAAAATCTTTTTATTGCTGATGGTCATCATCGCTATACAACAGCCCTGAAATATAAGGCCTACATGGAATCCCTTTACGGAAAAGAGGAAGGGAGAGATTATCAATACATGGCCATGTATTTAAGCCCCTTTGAGGATGAAAATCTTCTAATGCTTCCTACACATCGTATCTATAAATTGTCTCTCAAGGAAAGGGAGAGCCTTTTGAAGGGAATAAGCGAGATGGGGGAAGTTGTAGAGGAAACTATTTCCTCTGAATGGAATACCTTAAAATTTGAGCTTTACGGTAAGGGGGACTGCTTCGCCCTATTTGACGGAGAGACCTTGAAGGTCTATAAGTTGAAGTCTAATCTTTTTTCCCAAATAAAAGCCAAAGAACCGGAACTTTCAGCTCTTCCTCTTTATAATTTCTTACAACTCCTTGAAGTAACCTTGGGAGTTAAGGAGGCCACATTAAAAGAACAAGGAAAAGTTGATTTTTATGCCCAGGAAGAGGAAGTCTTTAAAAAAACCCAAAAAGAAAAAATAGGTGTCCTTTTTCCCAGAGTTTCAGCTGAAATTCTTAAAAAAATAGCTTCAAAAAGAAAGCTTATGCCCCATAAGTCAACCTATTTTTATCCCAAGATTTTAACAGGTTTTGTGATGAATCAGATCAAGGGCAGTCCTGTAAAATGAGGGAAGCTTTATTTTACTTTCAAAGACTTAGAGAGTTTTTTGAACCAGTGCTTATCCCTCTTTGGCAGAGGGATACCTATTTGAGAAAAAAGGTTGAGGAACTTGCCTTTGCCTTGGAGAAAAGTAAAAAGGCCTTTCTGGAAAAGGGGTCCTTTGCCTTTTGTGCGGCTTGTGCAAAGAAGGGTATAAGATGTTGTGGTGAGGGCCTGGAGTGGAAACTCAGCCAAGAGGAATTCTTTCTAAATCTTTACCTATTTCACCTTGAAAATAAGATCTTTTCCTTTCCTAAGAACTCAGATAGGGATTGTCTTTTTTTAGGTGAAAGGGGTTGTGTCCTTAAATTAACCCCTCTTTTTTGTCGAAATTTTTTTTGTAGAGAACTCTCTGAATTTTTAGGCCCTGCAAACCTTATATTTTTGCAGAATTCTCTTGAGGAAGAAGTAACCTTAACCTTTGAACTTTGTGAATATCTTAAAAAGCAATTTAATCTCTAAGGAGACAACTAACTATCAGAAAATAGGGTAAGGTAAAAATTTTATCCATGGCAGATCACCCCGGAATTGTTAATTCTTTTACTCTTCCATTTACCAGGTTGTTTAATAACAGGATCAAGCCCTGCATATTTGATAATCTTTTTAGCAGGCTCTCAAAACTTTTTAATATATCTTATCTCGGCAATAAATCTATTAGCAAGGTCTTTGGAAACTCCCTTTATAGAGGAGAGAATATCGGTTTCATTAGGAGACCATTTTTGATTTTCTTCGTCAAGAAGAACGGAGAGTTCTTCAATTTAGCTTTCAAGGAAAAAGATTTTTTGGGTATGGATAGAAGAGATTTTTTGCAAAGAGGACATGCTTATATTATAAACAAAAATTGCAGGAGGAGACGAAGATGAAATATTATCTTGTAACAGGAGCTGCGGGTTTCATTGGTTGGCGGGTCAGTGAATTTTTACTTAAGGAGGGACATAATGTTTTAGGGGTAGATGAGATTAATTCTGCCTATGATCCAGCCTTAAAGGAATGGAGACTGCACGGGTTAAAAAGGTTTCCAAATTTTAAATTTCATCGTTTAGATCTTTGTAATTTTACCGCCCTCAGGCTTCTTTTTGAGCTTTATCCCATTGAGGCAGTGATTCATCTTGCTGCAAGAGCTGGTGTTCGTCAAAGCCTTGAAAATCCCTGGATTTATGTGGATAGTAACATTACAGCAACATTAAATCTTTTAACCTTGATGAGGGATTTTGGTGTCTCCAAGATGGTGCTTGCCTCAACCTCTTCAATTTATGCTGGACAAAGGCCTCCCTATCATGAAGACCTCAAGGTGGATACCCCTCTTTCACCCTATGCGGCAACTAAAAAGGCCTCTGAACTTTTAAGCTATACCTTTCATCATCTTTACGGTTTGGATATATCAGTGGTGAGATATTTTACTGTTTATGGCCCTGCAGGAAGGCCCGATATGAGTATTTTTAGATTTATTAAATGGATCTATGAGGGGAAACCCATAGAGATTTACGGGGATGGAACTCAGGCCAGAGACTTTACCTATATTGATGATATTGCCAGAGGAACTATTCTGGCTCTAAAACCTTTAGGATATGAAATTATTAATCTCGGAGGAGGAAGGAATCCTGTCTCCATAAACGAGGTAATAGAGATACTGGAAAGGTATTTGCAAAAAAAAGCTCAAAGGGTATATCTTGATTTCCATAAGGCAGATGTAAAAATTACCTGGGCTGAGATTGAAAAGGCTAAAAACTTGCTTTCCTGGCAGCCTGAGGTATCCTTAGAGGAGGGACTAAAAAGGACGGTTGATTGGGCTTTAAAACACATTGACCTCGTGCAAAAGATTAGAGTATGAAAAATCTTCAAGGAGAACTCCTTTTCTGGACAAAATATCTTTCTGAAAAGGGTTTAATCTCAGGCTCAGAGGGGAATCTTTCAGTAAGGGCTGATGAGGGTTTTTTTATTACCCCCTCAGGGAAAATAAAAGAGACCCTTTCTCCTAAGGATTTGAGTTATATTAATCATAAGGGAGAGTGTCTTTGGGGATGCCCTTCTTCTGAATGGGGGCTTCATTATAAAATTTATTCAAAAAATTTACGGGCTAAAGCAGTTGTGCATACCCATCCCCTTTATGTCTTAACCTTAGAGGCCCTTGGGTTTAATTTTAAAGAATTCTATCACTTTGAGGCAAAATTAATTCTAAAACATCTCTCAATGCTTCCACCTTTTCCAGCAGGAAGCCCCAAACTCTGGGAATTTGCCTCAAACCTCTGCATGAACAATCGTATTGTTATACTCTGTAGGCATGGCCTTCTTACTTGGGGTGAGTCCTTGGAGGAGGCTGTAAATTATACTCTGATTCTTGAAAAACTTTGTCATCTTGAATACCTTATCCGAAGGGAGTCAACTATTAGAAAATAGGGAAAGGTAAAATGTTAGACATGGCAAAGCACCTCGGAATTATTAATCCTTCTATTAAATATTTGATGGGAATAGAATTAAGGTTGTCCCCTACTCCATCCTCCTGTGTGGCGATGGCTTTTAGCTTAAACCTTCTAAATGGGGAGTTGAGGGACAGACTCATTTTGGATCTTTTAAGCCTAAGTGATATGGAGTTCTTGTCCCTCGTTTTTTTTATTAGCAAAGGAGACATGCTTTTATTATAAACAAAAAATTGCAGGAGGAAGATAAAATGGGAAGACTAAGGTCAGAACTTTTCTTTGAAAAGGCTCAAAAGATTATCCCAGGGGGAGTAAACAGCCCGGTGCGTGCCTGTAAGGCTGTAAAAAGTAATCCTGTCTTTTTTGAAAGAGGAGAAGGAGCATATTTAATTGATGCGGATGGTAATCGCTATATTGATTATGTGGCCTCTTGGGGGCCTCTTATTCTGGGGCATGCTCATCCCAATGTGATTGCGGAGGTCTATTTTGCAAGTAAAAGGGGAACAAGCTTTGGAGCACCTACCTGGCTTGAAGTGGAGATGGCAGAGCTTATTCGAGAGTGTATCCCCTCAATGGAAAAGGTGCGACTTGTGAATTCAGGAACCGAGGCTACAATGAGTGCCCTGAGGCTTGCTCGGGCCTTTACAGGCAGAAAAAAGATAGTCAAATTTGACGGCTGTTATCATGGCCACTCAGATTCCCTGCTTGTTAAAGCTGGTTCAGGGCTTGCAACCTTTGGCATTCCCTCAAGCCCCGGAGTTCCAGATGAGCTTACTACACATACCATAAGTCTTCCCTTTAATGATCAAGAGAAAGTGACAGAAGCCTTTGAGAAGTATGGCTCTGAGATTGCCTGTGTTATTCTTGAACCAGTGCCTGCTAATATGGGAGTTGTCCCTCCTAAGGAGGGGTTTCTTCAATTTTTAAGGGATATTACCCAAAAATATGGAGCCCTTCTTATTTTCGACGAAGTCATAACTGGCTTTAGACTTGGTCTTGGAGGAGCACAAGGACATTTTGGAATAAAACCTGATTTAACCTGTCTTGGAAAGATTATAGGGGGAGGGCTTCCAGTGGGGGCTTATGGGGGTAAGGCTGATATTATGTCTCTAATAGCTCCAGAGGGTCCAGTCTATCAGGCTGGCACTCTTTCAGGAAATCCCATTGCCGTTTCAGCTGGATTGGCTACCCTTAAAGAGCTGAAAAAACCTGGTGCCTATGCAAGACTTGAAAATCTTACCCAAGCCCTTGAAGAAGGAATAAGGGAAATTCTTAAAGAACTTTCTCTTCCCTATCAAGTGGTGAGATGCTCATCTATGCTTACCCTTTTCTTCACAGATAAAGAGGTTACGGATTTTCAATCTGCCCTTTCTTGTGATACTGAAAGGTTTGCAAGCTTTTGGCAGGGGATGCTTAAAAGGGGTATCTATCTACCACCTTCTCAGTTTGAAGCCTGGTTTGTTAGTCTTGCTCATAGTGAAAAGGAAATAGAGATAACCCTCAAGGCCCTGAGAGAGACCTTGAGGGAGGTAGGATAAACTTATTTTTTCTTAAGCCAGGGCATCATAGCTCTTAATTTTTTGCCTACCTCTTCAATTGGATGTTCAGCCTCTTTTTTCCGGAGAGAGTTAAGAACTGGTCTTCCCGCCTGGTTTTCAAGGATCCATTCTCTTGCAAATTCACCATTTTGAATTTCCTTAAGGATCTTTTTCATTTCCGCCCTTACCGCATCGGTTATAATCCTTGGTCCTCTGGTTAGATCACCATATTCAGCGGTATCACTTATAGAGTATCTCATGAAGGCAAGGCCACCCTCATAAATGAGGTCAACAATAAGTTTTAGCTCATGTAAACACTCAAAGTAGGCAATTTCAGGTTGATAGCCTGCTTCAACCAAGGTTTCAAAACCAGCCTTAATAAGAGCAGAAACCCCACCACAGAGGACAACCTGTTCTCCGAAAAGATCCGTTTCTGTCTCTTCTTTAAAGGTGGTTTCAATTATACCAGCTCTTGCCCCTCCAATTCCTTTGGCGTAAGCTAAAGCCCGAGGCAGAGCAGATCCTGTAGCATCCTGATGAATAGCCACAAGACAGGGAACTCCAGCTCCTCTCTCAAACTCTCTTCTGACAAGATGCCCTGGTCCCTTGGGGGCAACCATAGCCACATCAACATCCTGAGGAGGCACAATCTGGCCAAAGTGAATATTAAACCCATGAGCAAAAAGAAGCATTTTCCCAGGTTTTAACACCGGCTCAATACACTCTTTATAGAGAGAGGCCTGAGTCTGGTCTGGGACAAGGATCATAATGAGATCTGCTTGGCTACAGGCCTCTTTGGGAAGGAGGGGTTCAAACCCGTCCTTTTTAGCTCTTTCCCAGCTTGGCCCCCCAGGTTTAAGACCTACAAGAACATTTAAACCTGAATCCCTAAGATTAAGGGCATGAGCATGCCCCTGGCTTCCATAACCAATCACTGCAATAACCTTGTCTTTTAAAATAGAAAGATCAGCATCTCCTTCGTAATAAACCTTCATAGGACACCTCCTTAAATTAGATATTTGATAAGGGATATTTTAACACCGATGCACAGATTGAAAACATTTTTTTTGAATTTTATAACGCCCTGAAAAAGGATAAAGGGTTTCGATCAAAAATTTTTTTTATTTGTGAGCAGACACAAAAAGAGATTTCAAATTGACCACTTAAAAGATGAGAGTATAAATAAGTGGTTTAAAAAGCAAAAAGGGGGCTTTGAAGCCCCCTAAGGATTTAGCAACCCTCTACTTTTTTCTTGCCTTTGGGTGCTTCTTTTTTGGTTGCGTTCTGAGTGGCATTATCCTTCTTTGCGTCTTTCTTTTCAGAAGCCAAGGTTAAACCAGCTGCACCAAAAAGAAAGGTAACTCCAGTTAAAAGGGCAACTAATTTTTTCATAATTTTCACCTCCTTTTAGGATTTTTTACTTTTTTCCAGCTTCAGCAAAGGCCTTCTTGATGTCTTCATCCTTTACAGATTTGTGAAGGGCCTTTTTGGCAGACTTGTTTCTCAAAAAGTCAACAAGCTCATCCGCAGACTTAGCCCCGCTCTTCTTGATGTTTTCAGCCACTTTGTCCATGGTCTTGTGGCACTTTACACAGGACTCAACCGCAAAAACAGATGAAGCTGAAACTACAAAGGCACCACCAATTAAAAGAGCTACTAACTTCTTCATAATTCCACCTCCTCATTTAGGTTTTTTTTATTTTTAGTCAATTCTTTAAAAAAGTCAAGACCCAAATATACATTATCAAAAAATATGCCAATTTCTTTAAAGTCCAAATTCAAGATTTACCAAAGTTATAGAGATTATGTATTGAAGGATTATGACAATTTCGTTTTTTTATATCAGACAAATTTGTTAGGCTTAAGATTTTTAGTTATTGAAAAGAATTTAACTGAAAAACTTACGCCCCTGGCAGGATTCGAACCTGCGACCTTGAGATTAGGAATCTCACGCTCTATCCTGCTGAGCTACAGGGGCTGAAACTTTAGTAAATGGGCGGAAGAGGATTTGAACCTCTGACCCCCGGCTTGTAAGGCCGATGCTCTCCCCCTGAGCTATCCGCCCCTCTTGATTCAGATTTTAAACTAAAATAAACTATTTTTTTTCAATGTCAAGCAAGTGTATAAGTCCATATCTTTTGTGACTCATGAGGATTTTTTCTACTACTTCTCCTCTCATCTTTCCCCTTTTTTATCCTCTTCCTTTTTTCTTGTAAGAATATGAACTTATGACCCTTTAGCTAAGCTCCAATTAGTGCAATCTTCTTAGCGTAATGCATCATTTAATTTTCTAAAGGAAATTATTTTACCTCTCCCTCCTTTTTATTATCAATTTTTTCCCGAAAATAATTCCATTTTTTCTCTAAATATGCTTTCTCAAGCATTTTCTGATATCTCCTTATCTTTCTGCAAAGCTCCTTTACCTTTCCACCTACTCTTTTCTTTGAAAAAAGCTTTGCGAAAGAACTAAGCTCGTAAATTCAAGAAGGGTGAAATAGATAGTTTTTTCGTGAAGGTTAAATAGAGGAGCTGAGATTTTTTATATGAGGCAACGATAAATTTTCAAATAGGTTTTTAATGAGGCAATTCGAAGAAAATGATGCCCAAGGTAAATTTGATAATACCCAACAAAAAAGGCAAAAAAAAGCAAACGGAAGGATCTCAGCTTCAGGGCAATTTTTGAAGGCCCCTTTTTAAGTTCAATTCAATTATATGTGGTGGATCAAAGGATTAAAAAAGAACAGGGCTTATCTCTTTGATACATTAATAAAAACTACCATTGAAAATTTTTTTTCAAACTCAGAAGGAATCTCTTGAGCTATAACCACAGGGATAGTTTCCATCTGAAAGACCTTAAAAAAAATTTCTGCCCTCTTTAAGGCCCTTTCTGCATCCTTCTCATAGGCTGAAACTGAAGCTTCAACTGCTAAAAGAAGCTCCCTTGGCTCTTCCTTTTTCCTGCACCTGATAAGCACATCCAGATCAAGAGCATAATTCCTCTCTTCCCAGGTAATAATCCCCTGAGAAACTGCTTCATCAAGAACCTCAAGCCAGGTCTCCCCTGGAATAACCTTTACCTTAAGAAAAAATCTCCCAAAATAGGCATGAGCCCTTTCTCTGACTTTACGCTCAAAGTTATCTCCCTTAAGATCTGCAACATCAATTTTAAGCTGGGCTACATCCCTCTTTAATTCCTCAACATCCTTCTCAAGTCTATCTAAACGCTCCTCAACTTGTTCAAATCTCTTATCAACTTGTTCAAATCTTTCATCAATCTTTTTAAATTGTTCCTTTACCTCTTTTGCAAATTCTTCAAATCTTGCTGGAAGTTCAAGTAAATCCGCAGATAAAAGCACCCTCCTCAACTCTAATGCCCACTGAGGATGTGCCTTAAGGGCTCTATATATATCACCCAGCGAAATCACAGAAGTTTGATCCATCTCCTTCTCAATCTCTCTTGGATCTTCTATGGCTTGAGTTTGCATAAACCCCCCTAAAATAGCCTCTCTTTAAATTATAACCACAAATCCCTATCTTGCAAATTTTTGTATAATTCCATATCTCCCTAATTTGCCGATAGAAACAATCAAAAATCCAAAAGCCTCCTTTTGTATTTAGATTTCTGGATGATATAATATCACCCAGTAGCCATCTGGTCAGAGTTTTTAAGGTCCTTTGGGATAAAGGATGTCATAGAGAGGCATATGCCAGAGCCTGGTTCAAACAGGGGATACAAGGCATGGCATTATATAGAGCCTATATTACTGATGCTTATAGGAGGTGGCAGGCACATAGAAGAGTTGAGGGAGATAATAGAGGTAGCTGGCAAGGTAGTAAAACATGCCCGGAAGCTGTGTATGAAGATATATTACAAAAAGATAAGGCTCAGGCATGCAGAATTATCAGGATAAAAGGGATAAATAACAAAGAGCTGAGATTGAGATGGAAGGAATAGGAGGGGGTAGTGTTTTTTAAAACAGGCAAAATTGAGAAGCTTAAAGGGGTAGAGGCTGATTAGATGAGATAAAACATTGTAAAAGACCGGTAAAAGAGCATAAAAATTTTCTCAATGGTTGACTGAAAGAGCAAAAGAAGACCAAAAGCAGGATAGTATCTAAATTTTGGAACTTCTATCGGCAACTTTGGGGGCAATTCGAAAGTTTGACAAAGGGTTAATTGTGACTATAATATAAAAAAAACATCAGGAGGAGATTATGAGAAGGGTTTTCATAAGTTTATTTTTGACCTTTCTACTTATTTCACCTCTCTTAGCCCAGGAAAAAGTGGAGGTAACTACCCCTGAAAAGATTGAGGTCAAAGAAGAAATTTCCTATCCTGTTCCCAATGTGCCTGTCTTAAAAGGACTAAACTATCAACCTTCCGAAAGCGCTATTCTTAAAACTGGGGGAATACTTACAGGAATGCTTGTGTTTAAAGGTAATTACAAGGCCTCTGCTTTAGTTGAATTTTACAGAGTTCAGATGAAGGCTAATGGTTGGCAGGAGATTGGAAGTTTTACCTCTAAAACCACCTTTTTAGCCTTTAAAAGACCTGATGGACAGGCCTTTATAAGCATTTCTGAAAGCTGGTACCAAACAGAGCTGCGTATTATTGTTTTTATAACCAGTGTTAAGTAAGCATAAAATCCTTATAGGAATAACTGGTGGAATCGCTCTTTATAAGGCCTGTGAGGTTATTCGTCTCTTAAAAAAGGAAGGTGCTCAGGTTAAGGCAGTTCTCTCCACCGGGGCAGAAGAATTTGCCCGTCCCCTCTTATTTTCTGCTTTGACCGGTGAGAAGACCTATACTAATAGTGATTTTTTCTCTGCAGGCTCAATGCCACATATTGAATTAGCTAATTGGGCTGAGGCCATATTAATTTTACCTGCTACTGCCTCTTTTCTTTCTAAATTAAGATGTGGTCAGGCCAGTGAACTTCTCCTTGCCCTACTTTTAGCAACAAGGGCCCCTGTGTATCTCTTCCCCTCTATGAACACAGTCATGCTTGAGCATCCAGCTACTCAAGAAAATTTAAAGGTTTTAAGGTCTTACGGGTATCTTATCTATGAGCCTGCTGAAGGGGAGCTTGCCTGTGGTGAGATAGGAAAAGGAAGGCTCCCTGAACCTTTAGAAATCCTTGAAGTTATCAAGGCCCACTTTAAACCTAAGGATTTTTTTGGGAAAAAAGTCCTTATTACAGGTGGTCCAACCCGAGAATATATTGATGAGGTTCGTTTTATCACTAATGCCTCCTCAGGTAAAACCGCTTATCTTTTAGTTAAAGAGGCCTATTTCCGAGGAGCGGAGGTCTTTCTCCTCTGGGGGCATAAAGAGTTTCCCTATGAGCTTCCTAAATTGAATTATTTTTCAGATATTCCCTATCCTAAAATCATAACTACTCTTACTACTCAGGAGATGTTTGATCAGGCAAGAGCTATTTTCCCAGAGGTGGATATAGGTATTTTTGCTGGAGCTCCCTGTGATTTTAAACCCAAAAGCTCGCATACCGGTAAACTCAAAAAAAGAGAGCCCCTTACCCTTGAGCTTGAGCTAACACCAGATATTGCCAAAGGTCTTTCAAAAATTAAAGATAAACAAATTACCATTGGCTTTGCCTTAGAAGAAAGGGAAAAATTATTAACTTATGCCCTGAGTAAAAAAGCTGAAAAGGACTTTAATCTTCTCATAGCCAATCCCCTTGAGACTGCAGGGGCAGACACCTCAGATTATCTTATTCTTGGCCCGGTATTTCAGGAGGAATTCAAAAACCTTTCCAAGGAAAAATTAGCTACACTTGTTTTTGATTTAATAGGGAGGCTTTCTTAGGCTGATAGGTGCAGAGGGGTTCTTCTTCTAAGTAATCTCCTGTTAATTCATAGGCTCTGGCCCGGCATCCTCCACAGACCCTGATGTATTCACATTTTCCGCACTTGCCTTTGTAGAGGCTAAAGTCTCTGAGTTTATTAAAGACTTCAGAACCTTCCCAGACCTCTTTAAAGGTGTTTTTTCTTAAGTCACCACAGGGGACCTCTAAATATCCACAGGTCTGCACAATCCCTCTATGAGAGATAAAGCAAAAACCTACTCCAGCTAAACAGCCGCGAGTTACTGCATCAAGACCAAAGGTCTCATAGGTGACTTCTTTGCCTTCTGCCCGTGCTCTTTCCCTCATGATACGGTAATAATGAGGGGCACAGGTTGCCTTAAGATGCAAAGGAGATTTTTCCCTTTGTTCATAAAACCAGTTAAGCAAAGCTTCATATCTTTCCGGAGTGAGAGCTTCCTCTGTAAGTTCCTTTCCCCTTCCAACAGGCACGAGTAAAAAGATATGATGGGCTACTGCTCCCAGCTTCTTAGCAAGCTCGTGCACCTTAGGGAGCTCTTCAGCATTTACAGCGGTAATTGTCGTATTTATCTGAAAGGGGAGGCCTGCTTCTTTTAAAATTTGAATCCCCCTTAAGGCTCCCTCAAAAGCCCCGGGCATTTTTCTAAAATTATCATGGGCAGATGAATCTGCCCCATCCAGACTTATGCTTACCCTTGAGATTCCAGCCCTTTTAAGTTCAAGAGCTATCTCCCTGGTTAAAAGGGTTCCATTGGTGGCAAGCACCGGTTTTAAGCCAAGAGAGGTAGCCTTCTCAGTAATCTCGAGTAAGTCCTTTCTTAAGAGAGGTTCCCCTCCTGTGAGAATCATAACGGGATTTCCAACTTCTGTTATCTCCTCAAGGATACGGAAGACCTCCTCTGTGCTCAATTCTCCCTCATAGGTGCCTTGAGAGGCTGATGCTCGGCAATGGATGCAATCAAGATTGCAGGTTCTGGTAAGTTCCCAGGCAATAAGTTTGGGTATAAACTTATTCTTTTCCATTTTGAGGCCCTCTTTTTATAATTTTTAAGGGATCCCCTACTCTTAAGATTCCACCCTTTAATACCTTAGTGAAGATCCCGCGATTACGCATTTCGCATTTACCCACCCTTTGAAAAATAGCACATCCATGGTGACACTTTTTACCGATCTGAGTAACCTCAAAGAGGCATGTCCCAGCCTCAATCCGATCTCCTACCTCAACTCTGGTTAGATCCACATCGGTAGTCACATTTTCAGCAAGCTCTCCGAAGGCAAGGGGTCTTCCCACCAAAGTTTTCATCCACTCAAGAGTGGATATATCTAAGAAACTCACCTGTCTATGCCATGGACCAGCGTGGGCATCTCCTTCAATCCCAAAGTTCTCTATAATGCGGACCTCTTCAACATTTTCCTTAGGAACTCCTTTTTCTTTACTTACTGAAAGGGCAACTACCTTACCTTCAAGCATGAGCACCTCTCCTTTACATCAAAGCCTGCACATAGTTTCTTAAAACACCTATGCCACTTATTTCAACCTCAACAGTATCTCCAGAGCCAAGGGCTCCTACCCCAGGAGGGGTTCCCGTTGCAATAACATCTCCGGGAAGAAGGGTCATAATATTTGAGATAAAGTAGACCAACTCAGCGGGTTTAAAAATAAGCTCTCGGGTTGAAGAATTTTGGACGATTTTTCCGTTTAAACGAGTTTGAATATTAAGATCATCAGGATCAAGATTTTTGGTAATAAAGGGGCCGAGGGGGGCAAAGGTGTTAAAGCTCTTTGCCCTTGTCCACTGCCCATCTTTGCGTTGCAAATCCCGAGCTGTTATATCGTTAAAACAGGTATAGCCAAGGATAGCGGATTCCGCCTCTTTATAACTCGTAGGCCGATAGATTTCCTTTCCTATAACTACAGCCAGTTCTCCTTCATAATGGACCTCAGCACTCTCAGGGGGAAGAAGGATATAATCCTCAGGCCCAATAAGGGCTGAAACAGGTTTAAGAAAGATCAAAGGTTCCTTGGGTATCGGCATCTTTAGCTCTTCTGCGTGATCTCTATAATTAAGACCCACTCCTATAATTTTACTGGGAACCGTTGGGGCAAGAGGTCTTACTTCCTTTAATGGATACTCTCTCTTTTCCTCTTGAGAAACATCCAGAACTTTATCACCGATGAGAATCCCAAAAAAGGTGCGATTTTCCCTTTGAAATCTGCCAATTTTTAAAGGGATATCCATATATACCTCATAATATTTAGTTTAGACCTGAGTCATAAGGAGATTAAGATCAATGGGCCTCTGGCCAAGCTCTTTATCCAAATAAAATAGGGCCTGTGGGTCATTTTTAATAAGCCTGAGCTTAGAAAGTATGGACTTAAAAGATGCCTCTTCCTCTACTTGTTCCTCTACAAACCATTGGAGGAAATTTTCTGTAGCATAGTCTTCAAGCCTTTTTGCTAAACTCATAAGTTTATTAATCCTTGCAGTAACCTCTTGTTCATGTTTATAAGCAAAATCAAAGACATCTTCAGAGTTTTCCCATTCCTTAGGTGGAGCGGGAATCTCTTCAAGGACAACCCTTCCATCTCTTTCTGCAATAAACTTGTAAAACTTCATGGCATGCATCATTTCCTCTGCGGTCTGAGATTTCATCCAGTGAGCAAATCCCTCCAATCCTTGATCCTCAAAATAGGCAGACATGGCTAAGTATAAATAAGCAGAATAAAGTTCCCATTTGAGTTGTTCATTAAGGGCTTTTTCCATTTCTTCTTTAAGCATGGGCACCTCCTGCTATTGAAAAATTTTTACTTAAAGATTAATTTAAAGCAGAACTTTGAAATAGCAAGTATAAAGTGTAAATTTTGGCAAAGTTTCAAAAGAGCAGGATCTATACAAGTAAGTTGGTTTTTTTAAAAAATCTATTAAACTATCTCTATGCGCGAAAAAAGAAAATTTTTTCGTTTGCCCTTTGAAGAAAAGGTAGAATTTGTCTGTCCTAAGGGCATCTTTTCTGGAGTTGTAAAGGATCTGAGTTTTGGTGGGCTTTATATAGCAAATCCTGATAATTTCCCTGAATTAAAAGATGAAGTGGATCTTATTTTTTTACTTAAAGATGCCGATCCGCCCATTAAGGTTTTTATGAAAGGAAGGGTGGTCCGAATTGATAAAGATAAAGGTTTTGCCATTAAATTCATGAGTATTCCTCAGGAATCTTTCCAGCATCTTAGAAATTACATAATTTATAATGCCCCTTCCCCTGAAATAGCTGAACTTGAGATAAAGAAATTCCTGGGAGAATTTGATACAGCGCATCAAATTGTCAAAGCCTTCAATGTTTTTTTCTTAAAAAATGAGATTATGCCCTATTTACTTGAAAGGGCTTTACTTTATAGTCCTGAAAAACCCTTTAAACTTTCCAGTGGTAAAGAGAGTCCCTATTACCTTGACTGTCGGAAAATAACCCTTTATGGTCCCTCATACCAGCTCATAGGAGAGCTTTTCTGGGAGGAGTTGAGATATACGGATATTGAAGGCGTTGCAGGAATGAGTATGGGGGCTGATCCCATTGTTTGTGGAATTTTGTCAGCGGCTCTTTCTGAAGAGAGAGCTCTTGAAGGCATTTTAATTCGCAAAGAACCCAAAAAATATGGAACAGGGAAACAGCTCGAGGGCAATTTCTGCAAAGGTATGAAAATTGCTTTAGTTGAAGATGTGGTAACTACAGGGGGTTCCCTATTAAAGGCTATAGAGGCCTGTGAGAAAGAAGATTTGAACATTATCAGCGTTATTGCCCTGGTTGATAGAGAGGAAGGGGGCAAAGAGGCCTTAAAAGAAAGAGGCTATGAGCTTAAATCCTTTTTCACCCTCTCAGAAATAATTTCTACCCACAAGGAGCTTCAGTCTTCCTGAAGTAATGTCTGAGACGCTTTTGTTAAGCCTTATCTTTTTCCTTTCTGCCCTGGTTCATGGACTTGTGGGCTTTGCCTTTGCTTTGATGGCCCTTCCTTTGATAGCCCTTTTAAAAGGAGTAAAATTTGGGGTTCCCCTTCTATCTCTTTTTTCTTTTACCATAAATGTAATTATGTTATTTGTCCTGCAGGAAAAAAGGATTCTTAAAATTCCCTTGAGATTTTTTGGAGTAATAATACTTGGGGTTTTTCTTGGGGTTAGAGGCTTTACTCTTTCCTCCGAATATAGCCTAAGAATTCTTTTATTTTTAGCCATTTTTATATTTTTTCTTTGGGAGATTTATCAGCTTAAATATCATCAACATCTCAAATTTACTGACAATATTGACCCTGAGGTTTTCAAAAGACCTAAGGCCCTTTTGATTGCCCTTTTAGTTGGATTCTTAGCTGGTATATTAAATACTCCAGGGCCTCCCATTGTTATGTATCTTACCCTTTTGCGCTTTGATAAAAACCTATTTAAGGCTACTTTACAGCTTATTTTTGCCTTTTCTGCCTTTAATGCTGCTATAAATCATTATTTGACCGGAAATTTGACCGTTGAACTCTTGAAAATTTACATACTAAATCTACCTGTAATACTTTTAGGTATGCTTTTTGGGCAAAAACTTTATGGAAAGTTGAGTAATCGGGTATATTATTACCTTGTAAATGTATTTTTATTAATATCAGCCCTTCTTTTACTTATTAAACCCCATTCGTAGGAGGAGTAAAAGATGTATATTCCCGAGGGATTTATGTTTTCTGCAGTAGCTTCTGGAATTAGAAAAAAGGATCGTCTTGATCTTGGGTTAATCTTTTGCCAAGATAAAGGTATATCCTGGGGAGTATTTACAAAGAACACTGTAAAGGCAGCTCCGGTTATCCTGGGAAAGGGTCATATCAAAAATCCAGTCACAAGGGCTATTTTAGTTAATAGTGGTGTTGCTAATGCAGCAACGGGAATAGAAGGCATAAAAAGGGCAGAGGAACTTTTAGGAGCGCTCTCCCAGATCCTTTCCTTACGAAAGGAAGAGATTCTACCTGCTTCAACAGGTGTTATAGGGGAGCAACTCCCTCTTGAAAGAATCTTGCCGAGACTTCCTGAACTTATAAATAACCTTTCTCCATCCCATTATCTTGCCTTTGCTCATGCTATTATGACCACAGACACCTTCCCAAAACTGTCTTCCCGCAAGACGAAGGAGGGAATTTCAATTCTGGGTATAGCCAAAGGAGCAGGTATGATTGCACCAAATATGGCTACTATGCTGGCTTTTATTTTAACAGATGGCATCCTTTCAAAGGAGGACTTGAAAAGACTTCTTCAAAAGGGTGTGGAAGAGAGTTTTAACAGAATAACTGTTGATGGGGATATGAGCACCAATGATACAGTTTATGCACTTGCAAGCAGAAAAAAGCATATAGAAGACTGGAAAGAATTTTCGCATGCCTTTACAGAGGTTTTACAGGATCTCGCTTACATGATAGTTAAGGATGGAGAGGGGGCATCAAAGGTGATAAAGGTAGTGGTAAAGGGCACAAGAACCAAGGAGGAGGCTGAGCTTTTAGCAAGAGCTGTGGCAGAGTCACCTCTTGTTAAGACCGCTTTTTATGGAGAGGACCTTAATTGGGGGAGGATCTTTTCTGCCCTTGGAAAAACAGGGCTTCCCTTTCAACCCGAAGAGGTAGAACTTTTTTTAAATGGTCTTCCCTGGATCAAAGAGTTGACCCTGCAGAATGATGAGGAGGTTCTTAAAAAAGAACTTTTTAAAGGGGAGGTTGAGCTATCTATCAAACTTAAGCAGGGGAAACAGAGTTACTGGCTCTTGACCTGTGATCTTACTGAGGAATATATAAAAATAAATGCCAGTTACAGGAGTTAAAGATGGAAAAGAAAGAAAAACAAGAGGAAAAACTGTATTGCGAAAAATACAAAGAATGGGTGCTTGTTGAGATTGGTTGTAAGCATCCAAAGGAGTATTGTCAATTTAGGAAACAGTGTCTACTACATTTTAAGTCCCGGTTTAAAGATTTTTAAATATGAAGATACTTCTTACAAATGATGATGGAATTTATGCAGATGGCCTTTGTGGCCTTTATTTTACCTTAAGTGAAGAGCATGAGGTTTATATTGTAGCTCCAGAAGTAGAGAGAAGTGCTGTAGGGCATGCTATAACCATTCATTATCCCTTAAGGGTAAGAGAAGTAAGAAGAGGAAAATACTTTTGGGGATATGCGGTCTCAGGAACTCCTGCAGACTGTGTCAAACTTGCCATCTATGAATTAATTGGGCCTGTTGACCTTGTCATCTCAGGAATCAATCGGGGTGCTAATGTGGGTATAAATGTGCTTTATTCAGGGACAGTTTCAGCGGCAACTGAGGCTAAAATTCTTGGTTATAATGGTATAGCGGTATCCATTGATGCTTATGAAAATATTGATTATTGCTTTACTGCCTATTTCCTTGGAAAATTGGTCAAAAAGTTAAATAATCTTTCTTTACTAAGACCATTTTGTCTAAATGTAAATATCCCTCATTTAAATCCACATCAAATAAAAGGGGTAAAATTTGTAAGACAGTCTACTGCTAAGTTAAGGGAATTTTTTGAAAAAAGATTGGATCTTCACGGTAAAATATATTATTGGCAAGGAGCGGAGGAGCATACAGAAACAGATGAAGAAACAGATGTGGTAGCTCTAAAACAGGGATTTATCACTATTACACCCATCCAATATGATCTGACTTCATATTCTGGTTTAACCTCTTTAAATTCTCAGAAGATATCTATTGACATTTAATAAATCTGATATATAATTTGATAAAAAACCAAAAGTTAGGAGGTGCGACAATGAGAAAGAGAAGTAGGCCTGTTACTTTGGAAGATGTTAGATTTGTTTATGAGAATTATGCTTTGATGAGTGCAACTCAAATAGCTGAAAAGCTGGGTATTAGTAAATTTCAGGTGAACAAAATCGTTAATGAATTGAGAAAGAGAGGAATTGATATTCCTAAGAAAATCGGAAAAAAAGTTAATATTTATGATGCCTTCGTAAATGAGTTAAAAAAAGCTAAAAAGGCTTAGATTAACACTTTACGGATAAGCTGGCAATCTTGAGATATTTGTTGAATAAGCTCCTCAATAGAGGAGAATTTTTTTTCACCCCTTATAAATTTGACAAATTCAACTTTTAAAGCCTGGTTGTAGAGGTCCATATCTCCATTGAGGTCTAAGATATGGACTTCTATGGAGAGTTCTTTTTCATCAAAAGTTGGATTATAACCGATATTTAGAGCTCCTGGGAATCTTTGAAAATCTAAATATACCCAGACTGCATAAACTCCCTGGGCAGGAATGAGTTTTTCTGAGGGAATAAGTAGATTAGCGGTGGGAAAGCCAAGCTTTTTCCCCCGTCCCTTACCGGAGATAACCTTACCGATTAGGGTATAGTTTCGGCCAAGCATTTTGGAGGCTTTTTCTACTTCGCCCTTTTTCAGGGTTTCCCGGATAAGGGTGCTTGAGATAGTTTTATCTTCAAGTTTTACAGGGGGAACCTCGGTGACCTGAAATCCATATTTTTGTCCTAAATTTTTGAGAAGCTCTGTATCACCTGTCCGGGACCTTCCAAACCTAAAATTAAACCCGATCACCACAGCTTTTGCCCTGAGATAGTCCACAAGATATTTTTCTACAAAAAGATCAGCAGTAATTTCTGCCAAAGCCTTAGTAAAGGGAAGGACTACAACTCTTGAAAAACCCTCCCTTTCAAGGAGTTCAAGTTTTTCCTCTAAGGTAGTAAGAAGTTTTAGCTCAAGATGGGGTTGAATAACCTTTCTGGGATGGGGATTAAAGGTGACCACTAAAGGAACTAATCCTTTTAATTCTGAAATTTTAAAGGTTTCTTGAAAAAGAGCCCGATGGCCAAGATGAATGCCATCAAAGGCCCCAATGGTTATGGCTGTATCAAAGGGAAGAGGGAAATCCTTAGGAGAATAAATTTCCATCCTGGCCTTCAATCAGACGGATAAAGCAATCAAAGAGATAGATGGAATCGTGAGGACCTGGTGCATTTTCAGGATGATACTGAACAGAAAAGGCCTTAAGTTCAGGATGATAAAGCCCTTCAGAGGTATTGTCATTCAAGTTAATATGGGTTTTAATAACTTCTTTGGGGAGTTCTTCCATTTTTACGCAAAAGCCATGGTTCTGGGAAGTAATCTCCACTTTTTTGTTTAGGAGATTTAAAACTGGGTGATTTATTCCCCGATGGCCAAATTTAAGTTTAAATGTTGAGGCACCAAGGGCCTGTCCAAGGATCTGATGCCCCAGGCAGATTCCGAAGATTGGTTTCTTCCCAAGAAGCCCTTTCACTGTATTTACCACATAAGTTAGAGGAGCAGGATCCCCTGGTCCATTGGAGAGAAAGATTCCATCAGGATTGTGCTTGAGAATTTCTTCTGCAGAGGTTTTGGCAGGAAAGACAAGACACTCCGCACCTCTTTCAGCAAAAAGTCTCAGTTGATTGTATTTCATACCACAGTCAAGTATAGCAATTTTATATTTTGCCCTACCTTTGAAGGTAGAGGTGGAAAAATCAAAGCCCTCTTTATCGTAAAAATAGGGATTTTCAGTGCTTACATACTGAATAAGGTCTCTTCCCACATAGTCTGGACTTGCTTTAATTTTTTCAAGAAAATCTCCTGGATTTAGGGTTTCCGTAGTAATACCACCTTTCATAGCCCCAAAATTCCTTAAATGGCGAGTTAAGGCGCGAGTATCAATACCTTCTATCCCAAGAATTTGGTTTTCCTTTAACCATTCCCCTAAGGATTTTTCACCTCTCCAGTTATTGTAAAAGGGCTGATATTCTTTTACAATAAAACCTGCAACCTGAATGCGGGAACTTTCCATGTCCTCGGAGTTCACTCCATAAGTTCCAATGAGGGGATAGGTCATGGTGACAATCTGTCCATAATAGGAAGGATCTGTTAGAATTTCCTGATAACCAGTTATTCCTGTATTAAAGACGATTTCCCCAAAGGTCTCCCCTCTTGTGGTAAAGGAATAGCCCCAAAAATGGGTTCCATCTTCAAGCATAACTAAGGCCTTAATTTTTTCTCTTTTCATTTTTTTTCTCCTTTTCCTTGGTTAATTTTTCCTTGGTATACCAGAGTAAAAATTCCCGGATAAACTCGTCAATCTCACCATCTAAAACATCATCAACTCTATAGGATTCAAACTGACTGCGATGGTCTTTGACAACCTTGTGGGGATGGAGTATGTATGTTCTAATCTGATGTCCCCAGGCAATCTCTTTTTTCTCCCCAATGAGAGCCTCTTTTTTTTCCTCAAGTCTTTGTTTTTCAAGTTGATAGAGTTTGGCCTTAAGAATTTTTAAGGCAGTGGCTTTATTAAGGTGCTGGCTTCTTTCATTTTGGCAGGTAACAACTATTCCAGTTGGAATATGAGTCAGTCTAACAGCACTTTCTGTTTTGTTAACATGTTGGCCACCGTGCCCGCTTGCCCGCATAGTTTCAATCTTAAGATCTTCAGGCCTTATTTCAACCTCAACATCTTCTTCAATTTCTGGAATGACAGTTACCGAGGCAAAGGAGGTGTGTCGTCTGGCATTGGCATCAAAGGGAGATATCCTAATAAGTCTGTGGATCCCCTTTTCTCCTTTCAAAAGTCCATAAGCATTAGGACCCTCTATTAGAAGAACTGCACTTTTAATCCCTGCTTCCTCACCAGAAAGATAATCCACAAGTTTTACTCTGAAGCCTTTTTTTTCTGCCCAGCGTGTATACATGCGTAGAAGCATCTCAGCAAAATCCTGGGCATCGGTTCCACCAGTTCCAGCATGGATACTCAAGATGGCTGAAGAATGATCATAATCTTCGGAAAGGAGAAGAGTTGCCTCCTCTTGATGAAAAAGATTTTCAAATTTTTTGAGCTCCTGAAGAAAGCTTTCAAAGGCTTCTTGTGAACCCTCTTCCTTATAAAGGAGATACCAATCAACTAACTCCTTAAAAGCCCCCTCCAATTTTTCATAAAGGGAGAGTCTTTGTGAAATTTGTGATCTTTCTTTAAGGAGGTGCCTAAATTCTGGTGAGTCCCAGGTCTGAGTTTCTTGAAGTTTCTCCTCTATTTTATGCAATTTCTTTTTGAGACCTTCGGGGTCAAAGACACCCCCTTAAATCAGAAAGTTTCTCTTCATACTCTTTAAGAAGTCTTTCAAGGTCAATATTTTTATATTGAGTAAAAATGCCTGGAGTTAATAATTCTTTATGTGCTTGAACTTTCATTTTTATACCTCAACCCCCGTCCCAAAATATAATACAAATTTTTAAGATTTGAAGAAGAAAACCAAAAACAGGTATAAATTTTGTGTTATGAATAGAGGAGGATAAAGACTGACTTTCTTTCCCGACCCCTGGGCTCCCTATAAGTAATAGGTGGTGCATGCCTGCGCAGGCAGTCTCCGCAGCCCTTTTTGCCTTATGCTGTCCGTAAACCTCAGAAAAATCCAAGTCGTATTAGTGGCTTTGCCAGTTTTCTGGCTCAAAGCTTTCTGGCTCTTTTTTCAGCTCGCCGCTTAAAAACTTTACAAGCTTCAAAAGATTTTCAAAGCCGTACACGCCTCTTTTGTGTTTGCTTCTGGGACAATGGTTAAGATGTGTGTCCTTTAAGGCTCTCTAACAGGAAACACGGAAAAGATGGCTAAGCTTGTGGCAGAGGGTGCTAAAAAGGTGGAGGGCATAGAGGTAAGGCTAAAAAAGGTGGATGAAGCCGCCAAAGAAGCTGTGCTATGGGCTCATGGGCTTGCGGTTGGTTCACCTTCAAACATAAGTGTGTTATCTCGGAAGCAGAACCGTCTGAAAGAATGATCTTATAGAGCTCCAATAGTTTATCAAAGGTTGATTTCCAAGAGAAGTTTTCCTGTATGTATGAGCTTATCCTTAACCTTGTAGTCAAGCTAACTTGATTGACCGCTTCAAGCAGGGCACAATAAAAGCTTTCTGGTGCCAAGTCTTTTACCAAGAACTTTTTGAAGGGCTGTGTCTCAAGACCCATGTCAGGTGCCACAAGAATACAGCCACAAGCCTGAGCCTCCAAGAAGGAAAGCCCAAAGGTCTCCGAGCAGGACGCAGAAAGGAAAATATCACTACTTGCGTAAAGTTCTGCAAGCCTTTCCTTGTCCGATATATAACCCAAAAAAGTCACATTGGGATGTTTTTTTGCAAAGCTCTCTACCTTCTTTCTTAACGGTCCATCTCCCACCACTATAAAGTGAAAGGTGGCACTGTCCAGCATACTCACAATTTCAAGCAAAAGGTCTATGTTCTTTTCTGGCGAAAGCCTGCCTGCATATATGATTTTGAAGGTGTTTTCCTTTATGCCAAAGAAAGTGTTTAGGTTAGGATTCCTCCTGTATGGTGTGAAAATCTCCGTGTCCACCCCAAGGTTAACGGTGCGCACCTTTTCAAGACCGCACCCTTTCAGAAACTCTTCTTGCCTTTTTGAAGGTGTTAGCACAAGGTCAGCTTTTGATAGAGTTTTGATAGTAAAGTCAACTATCTTTTTTCTTAGTCTTTCGGGAAGGGGCAATAGGTTTGCATCCGTCCTCACATCTGAGTGGTAAAACACTATTAGCCTGTATTCGGTAGAGGAAAGGGAAACTGTAAGAAGGTAAGTCCCTTCAAGCTCTACTATGTCTGGCTTTTCCAGGTTAAGTATATTCTTTATTTCCTTTAGACTGCTAAAAAACCTGTATCCACCGCTCATAGGTATAGTAAAGGACGATATCTGATAAATCTTTGTGGAATTAATGTAATGGACCTTCTTTTCTTTGCCCGGTATTATCATTACATGTTCCACATTTTTGTTTTGTAAGTATCTTGACTTTTCTAAAAGATATCTCTTTATACCACCGCTTTTAGAATGAAAGTAAGGTGCGATATCGACAACTTTCATATAAAACCTCCTTTGTTTCATACAGAACTTCCCTTTTGCCTGCTATGTTTAGCATATATTCCATGTAAGTTTTTCTCAATTCAAGGCTTTTAGCCCTATACAAGGCTTCAGTAGCCATCTTGTCTCTCAGGGACTCGTCTTCAAGCAACAGGCTTAGCCTATCGATAAAATCGGTTTTCTCTGTGGCTATAAAGCCGTTTAGACCGTCCTCTACATGCTCGTTAGCTGCACCCTTTGAGCTTACCACCACAGGAAGACCGCTTGCCATAGCTTCCAAGACCACCTGTGCATAAGTTTCCGTCTCTGAAGGAAACAGAAAGACATAGGAGCTGGCATAAGCCTTTGCAAGCTCCTCTCCCCTCAAATATCCCACAAAATGCACATTCTTTGGTTTTATCTTCTCAAGCTCCTCCCTGTAGGGACCATCTCCAACCACTACAAAGGTCTCTTCAGGAAAGCCTTTTGCTACATAGAAAAAGGTTTCAAGGTTTTTCTCCTTTGCTACCCTGCCAACATACAGTATGACCCTTTCTACCCTTTTGCCAAGCCTGTCATTCCAAAAGTTTTCGTTCCTTTTATAAGGAGAAAAAAGCTTAGTGTCTACACCCCGCCTGAAAACTCTGACCTTTGAAGGCTCCACCCCCTTGCTCAAGAAGAGCCTTCTGTAATGCTCCGAAGGCACAAAGAATCTGTCAGAACTGTTAGCCAAAAAGACAAAAGCCTTCCATAAGAAGTTTTCCAACTCCTCATCTCCCGTGTATACACATGCATAGGTTGGTATGTCTGTGTGAAAGGCAAAGGTCACCTTGAGTCCTAAAAGCTTACCCGCAAGAAAAGCCATAAGTCCCAACGGTCCCGGCGTAGAAACATGCACACCTGTGAAGCCTTCCCTTTCAAGCTCTTCCACAAGATCCTTAAAGTCAGGCACACCCATCTTGAGCTCTTTGTAAAAGGGCGTAGGGACTTCTATTAAAGGCTTGAGAGATGTAAGGTTTTCTTTTCTTGTCCTTTCCTTTGAGCATACAAAGAAGTGGAAGGGTAAGTCTTCTTCAAGGGCTATGGCTTTCATTATGTTTGCCGTGCGCGCAACCCCGTTTAGCTCTTTGTATGTATCGGTGAAATAAGCAATTTTTACAGGGCCTTGCTTCACCATACCAAACTCCTTTGCCAGAGCCTTTACCCTTCTCTCTTCCTTTTTCTGCATATACTTAATAAGGTAAGGAAAGGCATAAGGAATTAGAGAAAGGATAAACCCGAAAAGCCCGGTCACAGACCTGTTTTTAAGGAACCTGTTCCACATAAAGAAGGGCAAACTGTCAAGGAGAGCCCTTACCAACTTTGTCCTTTCTGCATCCACACCCAGCAGGAACCTTAAACCCATGGCAACCGCCGGATCGTCCGAATACATAAGGACATAGTCAAGCACAGACCTTATCTCCTGTGGTATGCCGAAATGTTTGTTTATGTAAACATAGCCCACCCTTGCTACCGTGTTTACAAGCCTGTCCTCACTCAATTCCTCAGTTCCCACATCACTCCTACCATCCCTCAAACCCAAAAGGAACTCTTCAACACTCCTTGCACCCTCTATCTGCGTCCATGTCCTTCCCACATCCATGCTACCATGGTCATCCGAGCCTGCGGTAAAACTTATCCTTTCCCAGCTCCTTAAACTTCTGATTTTGTATTTCTCCTCCAACCTTCTTATAACATCCCAACTACTATAAGCTCGGGCTATGGTCTCCTCTATTTCCATTACACCATCCCCTCTCGTGCCGTTTATCACCTCCCAGGTGTCAAAAAGAAGAACCATTTTGTCTATAAGCCTTCTGGTTATTTTGGTTCCCTGCACCGAATACAAAGGATGGGCAAGCGTATGAGCTATGTTATGGTATTTCAGATACTCAACAAACTCATAAACATTACCCCTGAGCTTTAAAAGGTCTTCGTGCTGTTTTTCATTTATTCCGTAGGCTATTACATGGACCATTGCCTCTTCTTCTGGAAACTCCACCGTGTATTCACAGCTTATGAACACATCGGGCAGGTGAGCAATCTCAAGCACACCGCTTATGGTGTTGTGGTCTGTGATGGTAACAAAGGTCATACCCCTTTGCTTTAGCCTTTTGTATAACTCCATAGGCTCCGCATAGCTTTCGGGACAACCTATAAGCTTAGAAAACCACCCTCCCGGCAGGTTAGAAGCCTTGGAGTGAAGGTGCAAGTCTGCTCTTGCTAAAAAGTTCTTCATAGCTTATTAACCTCCTTGTTTTTTTTGTTTTAGCAAGCAAAAACCTCCACAGTTTTATCTTTCTCTTATCCCTGAAATCTCTTGGATGCAAGGCAAGCCTAAGAATTGGACTATCCTGATATAGCCTGAATAGTGCAGGTCCAAAGGTTATACTAAGCTGGCTAAGAAGTGGTCTGTTGCTGAAGGTTATAACCGGGCAGGTGTATAAGGCTCCCGTGTCAAGGTGTTTTATACCCTTTCTATAGGCAACAGCTTTGAACTCAAAAGAGTAAAGCACATCTTCAAGGTAGCGGTTTCCTATCCATGCAGGCGGGACAAAAAACTCAAACTTCATGTCCAAAAAGCTCACCATTTCCAAGGTTTTTTCTATCCTTGAGTAGGTCTCAGAAAGGGTTAGCCCCCCAAACTCTCCCTCCCCATAGGTCCACAAAAGGTCCCTCAGTCTTATACCCTTACCCTTATGGTTATATCCGTGAAGCACAAGCTCTTGACCTGTTGAGAATATAGCTTTTACGAAACTTGTATATTTGTAAATAGGTGCCTTATCCCAGAAATTGGGAACAAGAAGAAGAGAATATTTCTCAATGCCACAGACTGCAAGTAACTCTATAGCCTGCGCTATTTCATCATAATAGTGTGGGCTTACATCATGAAGCTCCACTATAGCGCATTTTTCCATTGGCATATAGTATGAAGGCTAAAGGTTAAGTTTTTATTAAAGAGTTGTTAAAGGATTGTTAAGAAATTACCTGTGCAGGTGCAAATAAGTGCTTACATAAAAGTATTCCGCAGGTCCAAGGTTATCTGAAAATTATCCTCATTAGGGATGTTCTTGACAATTATGCAAACCTTTTTCCGATGGTCTTTGGAAATACGAATGTTTATAGCTTAAAAACTTCTGAAAATCGCCCTCATAAACTGCATAAGCTCAGATCCTTACGAGAAAAAAGTAAGGGTGGTAAAAAAGCTCCTCTTTCTGAAGGGGAACGGGTATGTGGAGAGATTTAATTTGTGTTATGCCCAAAGAAAAAATACTATAGAGTCTCAAAAGCTTTGGACTTATACAACTAATTGAGAAAAATTTTTTTTAGTGTAAATTTGGAGATATGAGTGTTCTTGTGTCCATAAGTATTTTCCCTCTTGATAAAGGGGAAAGCGTTAGTAGTTATGTGGCAAGAGCTGTAAAGGTTATAAAGGAATCAGGCTTTCCCTATAAGGTTTCTCCCATGGAAACAACCTTTGAAACAGAAACACTTGATTCCGCTCTTTCTGTGATAAGAAAATGTTTTGAAGTAATGGAATCTGATTGTAACCGTGTCATTTGCAATGTAAAATTTGATTATCGGAAAGGAAGAAGTTCGGGGATAATTTCCAAGCTTAAATCCCTTGAAGAAAAGCTGGGTGAAGAAATAGAGAGGAGTTAAGTCTATTCTGAAGGAGGCATCCTTTGAAACCCAAAAAGATTGTGCTTGCCTATTCAGGAGGTCTTGATACTTCAGTTATTTTGAAATGGCTTATTGAAAGGTATCAGTGTCCTGTGATTGCCTTTTCAGCGGATCTTGGGCAGGGGGAGGATTGGGAAGAAGTAAAGAAAAAGGCCCTTTCCATAGGAGCAGAAAAGGTTATTATTCAGGATTTAAAACAGGAATTTGTAAAGGAGTATTGTTTCTTTGCCATAAAGGCCGGAGCAAGATACGAGGACTGGTATCTCATGGGAACTTCTCTTGCCCGTCCCCTTATAGCCAAGGCTCAGGTTGAAGTAGCCTTAAGAGAGGGAGCAGATGCAGTCTCTCATGGGGCAACAGGAAAGGGAAATGATCAGGTCCGCTTTGAGCTCACTTATTCTTCCCTTGCGCCTCATCTTAAGATCATTGCACCATGGAGGGAGTGGGAATTTAAAGGAAGAAGTGATCTCATTGCCTATGCCAAAGAAAAGGGGATCCCTGTTCCTGTAACTCCTGAAAAGCCATACAGTATTGATGCCAATCTCTTTCATATAAGTTATGAAGGGGGGATTCTTGAGGATATCTGGCAGGAACCTCCTGAGGATATGTTTATTCTTACCAATTCTCCTGAGAAGGCTCCAGATAAGCCTGAATACATAGAGATTGATTTTGATAGAGGAGAGCCGGTGGCTATAAATGGAGAAGCCCTATCTCCTGTTGAACTCCTTCAGAAACTTAATTACCTTGGAGGACTCCATGGAGTTGGAAGAGTTGATATGGTGGAAAATCGTTATGTAGGGATAAAATCAAGGGGAATTTATGAAACCCCGGGAGGAACTATTCTTCATATAGCCCACAGAGCTTTAGAACAAATCACCCTTGATAGAGAGGTTATGCGCCTAAAAGATACTCTTATGCCAAAGATCGCAGAACTTATTTATTATGGATACTGGTTTAGCCCTGAATTCCAGGCTTTAAAACACCTGATAGAGGAGACCCAGGAGAGGGTCACAGGAACCGTGCGTTTAAAACTCTATAAAGGAAATGTAATTGTTTGTGGAAGAAAGAGCCCCTTTAGTCTCTACAAAAAAGAGCTTGCAAGCTTTGAAGAGGAAGGAGGTTATAGCCATAAAGATGCAGAAGGTTTTATTCGGTTGAATGCTTTAAGACTTAAAAATCTTGCCACATTTTGAAAAAATCAAAGTTTAAATAGGGGGTAAAAGATGAAAATTTTTGTGGATACTGCAAAGATTGAGGAAATAAGAAAGGTTAAGGAATGGGGAATTCTTGATGGAGTTACCACTAATCCAACCCTTCTTTCTCAAACCGGGAAACCATGGAAAGAAGCAGCCCTTGAAATTTTAAGGGAGATTCCCGATAAACCTGTTTCCCTTGAAGTAATTGCAACAGATGCTGAGGGAATGATTAAGGAAGCACGAGAACTTGCCAAAATGGGTCCCAATGTGGTAATAAAGATTCCCTTTACTACCGAGGGGTTAAAAGCTATAAGGGTTTTAACAGAGGAAGGAATTAAGACCAATGTAACCCTTGTTTTTTCTCCTCTTCAGGCTCTTGTTGCTGGAAAACTTGGAGCTACCTATGTGTCACCCTTCCTTGGAAGAGTTGATGATATTGGCTATGACGGAATGCTTGTCACAGAAGAAATTGTTCATATCTATGAGGTTTATGGAATTGAAACAGAAATTATTGCAGCCAGCATAAGACATGTGGATCATGTAAGAAGATGTGCCCATCTTGGGGTGGATATTGCAACTATTCCCTTTAAGGTGATTGAACAAATGCTTAAACATCCTCTTACTGATATTGGGCTTTCTAAATTTCTTGAAGATGCAAAAAAGGCTGGGATCCAGATTCTTTGATAGACACGATAATTTCCCTTGATATAAAACTTTTTTATATTATTAATGGAGTTCGCACAAGTTATTTAGATAAAATTCTTCCTCTCTTTAGCCAAAAGACTTCCTTATTCCTTTTCTATATTTTCCTTTTTCTTTTAGTTGTCTTTTTATATTCCAGAGAGAGAAAACTGAGTCTCAAAAAGTATCTTTTTTTAATACTTTTTTTTATTCTTGGTTTTGGAATTTCTGATTTTTCCTGCGGGAAAATTTTTAAGCCAATTTTTCAGCGGGAAAGGCCCTTTGCCTGTCTTCCCGGAGTTTATTTTTACACAGAAGACCACTTCAGATTTGTGGAAACCCCCTTAACCTATAAAAAAACTCTGAGTTTTCCCTCCTGTCATGCAGGAAATGCAGGCTTTGGTTCAACCTTTGTGAGTTTTTTGAAACCCTCTTTAAGTCCTCTTACTATTCTCTTTGCACTTCTTGTTGGATATTCTCGAATTTACCTTGGGCATCATTTTCCCTTGGATGTATTTGGAGGATATATTCTTGGGTTTTTGATAGGATTTACTTTCTATTGGGTGTGGAAGCAAATTTAGGGTTTTAAAATTTGTCAAAATTTAAATTGTGGGTATAATTTTAAAAGAGGCTAATTTTTTTGGGGTTTTTTATGCAAACTCAAGCCATAGAAGATACAAGAAAGATTAAGAAGGAGATGGATAAAACTCCTGTAATTGCCTTTGAAGATATTGAAGATATATTTTTTGAGCGTAAAGTAAGAGATAGGGCTCATGCCTATTTTGGGAGATTTTTTCTTAGGGTCAAGGTTATTCCAGGTGAGACCTGGCTTGAGGTTCTTGATGAAGCGGTTTCTCAGGGCATTATTACCTGGGAAGAAAGGAATTATGCCCTTGATTTAGATATGCTTATTAGATGTAGAAAGAAGGAAGAGCCAAGGGAGCTTCTTTTAGCAGTTGAGGCGTCAGTTTCAGCCTATGAGAAGGATGCAGAAAGGGCTTTAAAGAGGGCAGAGATTTTTTCTAAGGCCTATAAGATGGAAACTATTCCTGTTGTTATTGCACAAGAAATCTCTTCTGAGCTTGAGGAAAAATTTCCTCTCGTTGTTTTTATAACTGTGCCAAAGTAGATAAGCCCTTGAGTCAAAAATTCCAGAGAAAATATTTCGTAGATTATCTCTTTAGTATTGGAGGTCTTTTTCTTTTAATCCTTTTCACAGGGAAATTTTTTTATCTTAAGGAGCTTCCCCTTCTTCTTTCTTATGATGAGTCCTATTATTGGGACTGGGCAAGGCATCTTGATTGGGGTTATTACAGTAAGCCTCCTATGGTTGCCTGGCTAATTTATCTTTCCACTAAAGCCTTTGGAATTAGTGAATTTGCGGTAAGGCTTCCTGCCCTCTTATCAATAACTGGAGCCATAACCCTTCTATATGTCTTAACCTTCCGCTACTTTGGAGAATACCTGGCAAGGGCCCACCTTTTCACCTTAAGCTTTGTCCCCATCTTTTTGGTATACAGCTTTGTGATGACCATTGATCCACCCCTTCTTTTTTTCTGGACGCTAAGTCTTTATTTTTTCGTTGAATATTTAAAAAATCCCACCTTTTTAAGAGCTATATTTACAGGTATATCCATGGGCCTTGCCCTACTTACCAAACAAACAGCTCTTGCCCTTCCTGTTTTAACTTTTCTCTATCTCTTTTTCTTTGAAAGAGAAACCCTGAAAAAAAGAGAAACTCTCCTACTCCTTCTCTTACCTTTCATCCTCCTTCTTCCCAATCTTTACTGGAATTTTAAGCACCACTTCACTCTTTTTAAACATACAGAAGAGCACTTTGAAAGAGGGGTGCCTTCTTTTTCTTATTATCTCAAATTTTATGGAGGCCTATTTTTTCTCTTTGGGCCTATATTTTTCTTATATTTTTTGAAATATGGTTTTAAATATTTTAGTATTATTAAATTGAATTTAAAAGGGGCATTTAAAAATCTCTCTTACGCTGAGGCCTTTCAGCTAAAAATTCTCAATTTTTTTTATTTTACTTCCTTTCCGCCCCTTTTAGTTCTTTTAATCCTTTCCCTTTTTAAAGAGTTTAATCCTAACTGGATCATGCCCTTTTTTCTGAGTGGCTATCTCTGGGTGCTTTTCTTTCTCCTACAAAAAAATTTCACAAAATTTCTATATATTTTAAATCTTTTTATAATTCTTGGTGTGTCTCTTATGGTGCTTGCTCTTCCAAGAAAGCCAGATATCTTTGGAAGATCTTCAGCGCTCTTGCTTTATAAATTTTATGGCTGGAAGGATCTTTCTCAATTTGTGGAAAAACATTATCAAGAGGGGATTCCTCTTCTTGCAAGTCATAGAGAAATTGCAAGCTCCCTTGCCTTTTATATGAACTCTCACCCCGAAGTTTATGTGGTAAATCTTGAAAAGAGGCCTGAAAATCAATATCATTTATGGAGAGAGGATGAGGAAATCATTGGAAAAGAGGTTTTATATGTGCAAAAGGGTATTTTTGAACCAGGGGTTTTAAAGGCTCCTTTAAAGCTTGAGGAATTGAGACTGAATTATTATGGAAAGGAGAAATCCTTTTCCCTCTGGAAGGGAATTTATGTAAAGGATTTAGTTAGATGAGTTATCAGTGCCAGAGTTGTGGTTATAAGAGTCTTAAGTGGCTTGGAAGGTGTCCTGAATGTGGGGCCTGGAATAGTTTTCTTGAAGAAAAAGAGGAAAGGGCTTCCAAAAAAAGAGAGACCAAACCTTTCAGGGTTTTAAAGCTTGCCGAGGTATCCTATTTTTCCAAGCCAAGGATTTCAACAGGGCTTTCTGAGTTTGACCTTGTCCTTGGAGGTGGCATTGTTCCAGCCTCTTTGATTTTAATCGGGGGAGATCCAGGTATAGGAAAATCAACCCTTTTAACCCAGATGGCAGGTTATCTCACAGAGCAGGGAAAAAGGGTGCTTTACTTTTCTGCTGAAGAATCTCCAGAACAGGTTAAATTAAGAACTAAAAGGCTTCAAATAGTTGAAGACTTTTATTTTCTCTCCGAAACAGATTTATCCCTTCTCTTTGAAGTTGTTGAGGAGATAAAGCCAGAGGTTATCATCGTTGACTCTATTCAAACGGTATATCTACCTGAGCTTGCTTCTTCACCGGGGAGTGTCTCTCAGGTAAGGGAATGCGCTAATCAGTTGTTAAGGCTTGCAAAGGAGAAAGATATAAGTATTTTTCTTGTGGGACACATTACGAAGGAGGGGGTTATTGCAGGGCCAAAGATTCTTGAGCATCTTGTGGATGTGGTGCTTTATCTTGAGGGAGAGAGGGAAACGGGATTTCGTATTCTCAGGGCCATGAAGAACCGTTTTGGGGCGGTAAATGAGATTGGTGTTTTTGTGATGACAGAGGCTGGGCTTAAATCTCACTCCCAGTATGAAGAGCTCTTTCTTACTGGAAAAGGGGCCCCCTTTTGTATCCTTGAAGGGACAAGACCTCTCATAGTTGAGGTTCAGGCCTTAACCTCTAAAAGTTATTTGAGTTTACCAAGGCGTCAGTCCGTTGGTTATGACCCGATAAGACTAAGCCTTCTTTGTGCCATCCTTGAAAAAAGGCTTGGACTCTCCCTTGGAGATAAGGATGTCTATGTTAAAGTAGCAGGAGGATTAAGGATAACCGATCCTTCAGCAGACCTTGCAATTTCTGTATCTCTCCTTTCAAGTCTCTTTGAGAAGGAGCTTCCTCAAAAAACGCTCTATATAGGGGAGATAGGGCTTTCAGGAGAATTAAGACCTGTAAGAGATTTGACTCTCAGGCTTAAAGAGGCTGAAAAAAAAGGCTTCAAGAAAGCCCTTGTGCCTGACTATGGAAAGATTGAGATCAACTCAAAAACATTTGAAATTTATCCTCTAAAAAGCCTACAAGAGGTTTTGAAACTTCTCTTTGGCCTATAAAAAACTTATGTGGGATAATCTTTTAAATTTCTGGGAAGACCGAACTTTGCTTAGAGATATAATAAAGGAGCATCCCCATCTTGGGCCTTTTCTTTTTGTTCTACTTCAGGCCTTACAGGTTGTTGTTGCTCCCCTTCCAGGAGAGGTAACAGGTTTTATGGCAGGTTTTCTTTTTGGAGCCTTTTGGGGCTTTGTTTTGAGTGTCACTGGAATTTTTCTCGGCTCAGCTCTTGTTTTTCTATTGGTTCGTTCTCTCAGAAAACATTTTCTATCAAGATATGAAGGGCATCCCTTTTATTTAAAAGTAAAAAAACTATTTAAAAAATTTGGTCTTTCTGGAGTTTTTTTTCTCTATCTTTTTCCTGGTTTTCCCAAGGATTTAGTTAATTATCTTATGCCTTTTATGCCTATATCGCTTAAAGCCTTTCTGATTGTTTCTACCCTTGGAAGAGCCCCGGGAACTCTTGCCCTCTCCATTCAGGGAGATGTAGTCTATGGAGGGCACCCTTATAAAATTCTAATAGTCACAGCAACCTTTCTTCTGGCATTCTTTATCTTTATTCTTCTTAGAAAGCGCCTTGAAAACTACCTGAATAATTCTTGATTGTCAAATAGGAATTTTGGAATAGACTTGCAAAGGCAAATGAAAATTTCAAGAATTTTAAATCTTTTAAAAGAGATGTTAAGAAGTTTTTTTTCTACTTCCTCAGAGTCTGTAAAGGAAGCGGTTATTAAATCTTCTTTTATTAATCTTTTGGCAAGAGGTTTTGGATATCTTAAAAATGTTTCTATTGCTATTTTACTTGGTTTTAGTTATGAAACTGATGCCTTTTTTATGGCGGTATCCCTTATCGGGCTTTTTTTAATTTTTGCCGATGTTTTTGATTCCATAGGAGTTCCCAATCTTGTAAGGGCTCGCCTTAAAAGTGAAGAAGAGTTTAAAAGACTTTCAGGGCTTCTTTTAAGCTTCACCTTGATTTTAACCCTGATAGCGGGTTTTTTAGCTCTCATTTTTTATCCTCTTGTGTTAAAGATTCCAAGAGGCTTTAGCGAGGAAGCCCTCTCTTTAACCAAAAAAGCTTATTTTCTTCTTTTGCCCTATCTCCTTCTAAATTTTATTTTTCATCACTTTGGTGCAGTTTTGAGGAGCACAAGGCACTTTACAGCCTATTTTGTAGGAGAAGCCCTTTTTTCTTTTTCAACCTTTCTTTTTATTTCCCTTGGCCTCTTTATCTATCGCTCTTCTCTGGTGTTGCCTATCTCCCTTTCTCTTGCCCAGTTAATTTCCACCATTTACATGCTTTATGTAGGAAGGACCTATATCCATTTTAACTTTTTTGTGGATGCCACTTTTAAAAGAATTTTACAGCACTTTTTTTATCTATCTGCTCTATACGGAGCATTTCACCTGTTTATTCTTGTAGACAGGGCCTTTGCTTCCCTTCTTCAAGAAAAATCAGTTTCAGCTTTAACCTATGGCTTAACTGTGGCAGGAATTCCAAAGGGAATTTTAAAACTTGAACACATGGCTATAACCTCCCTATCTGAAGTTGGGGGTTCTCTTGAAAAGTTAAATTTTTACTTAAAAAAGATTTTTCTTATTACTTTGCCTCTTACTTTAATTTTATTTTTCTTTGCGGATTTATTAGTTTCTCTTTTTTTTGGATATGGTGCTTTTTCAAAAGTAGATATAGTTCTTACAGCTGAGGCAACTCGTTATTATGCCTTAAGTCTTCCCTTAATGTTTATCTGGCCTATTTTATACAGGGTGTTTCAAATAAGGGAGTGGCTAAAGGCAATCTTTTTTATAGCCCTTCTGGGAGTAATGATAAATGGGGCTTTGAATTATCTTTTAGTGATTTATTTTAAGCTTGGATTAAAAGGTATCTGCCTTGGCACTTTTGGAGCCTATATTTTTCTGTGTATATCCGGATATACGTTACTTTCCAGGAAAAGGTCAAAGCTATAAAATTTTATACAAAAATTTAGATTTTTGGAATTTTTTTCAAATAAATTTTTCTTTTTCAATAGAGTTAATAAAGATTGAAAAATTACCCTGAAAACACATTATATTTTTATTTGAGAAGATAAGCTTAAAGTTAAACATGATAGAGTTAAAAGATCAGGAGTAAAGATTAAAAATTGCATATAATTATATCTTTACAGAAAAAATGCTATTAAAAGGGTGAGAGATAGATATAAATGTCAAAGGATATGGGTGCAAACACTCTAAGATCAGATCATTATAAGAAGAAAGAGGACTAAAACCTTTTAGGGGCTTTTGCCTCCTTTAAGCTGAAAAATCTTCTATTACATTCTCACCTTGAGCCCATGTGCATAGGCATAAACTCTGAGGTAAAGGTAAACGCTAACATAGGCAACTCAGGTCTTGCCAGCTACATACCCATAGAGTTAGAGAAGGTTAAAATAGCCATAAAATACGGAGTGGATACCATAATGGACCTCTCAACCGGTGAAGCTATAAAGATAACAAGGGAAGCTATAACAAAGGTTATCACCGTCCCTATAGGCACCGTTCCTATATACGAAGCCCTAAGGGTTGCAGGTAGCATCAAAAACATGTCGGTAAACCTTCTCAGAGTTTTTGCCCTCGCTGGGGAGCTTTAAACACACCTGGCACCTTGAATCTAACTATTCTGAGGTATAGCCAGGTGTAAAAAACCACAAAGGCAAAGCTAAAGAGCATAAGAAGGCTTGTGTTATTCCAAAACAAAACCGCAGGAACCGCACACAGCACCTCCATAAACCACAAAAAGGGAGAGGTGTAAGAGTTTCTCTTTAATGCCTCAGCCCTTTCTCCAATAAAAAACCTAACAATGCGCTTATAGACAAGCATATGAAAGTGAAGTCCGTCTGGCTCCATTGGTGAGGTCCCTCTTAAAAACTTTTTTCTGTATACAGAAAACAAAGTCTCCCAGACAGGGTAAAGCACCAAAAGCAGGGCAAACCAAGGAGAAACATCAGGATGCCTTGAGGTTAGCAAAGCACCCAAAACACTTGCTCCAAAGCCCAAAAGGTATGCACCACCATCTCCCAAAAAGACAAGACCAAAGGGATAGTTCCAAAGCATAAAGCCAAGCACAGCAAAGACAAAGCTCAAACTAAGGTATGTCAAAAAGAGGTCCCCATGAAGAAAGGATACATAAGCATAAGAGCCAAAAACAATTATGGCAACACCACCCAAAAGCCCATTAAAGCCATCTATGATGTTAAAAGCATGAGAAACCCCCGAAAAGGCAAAGGCAGAAAAAATCAAAGAAAAGACCCAATAGGAAAGAAGCTGGTCAAAGAAAGGAAGGTTCACCCTTTTCACACCAGCGTTTAGTAAAAGCACAGCCAAAAGCCCCGACAAAAACCCAGCAACCAACCTCAACTTAGGAGATACCCTTTTTGTTGCATCCTCCAAAATACCCGCAAAAAACACAGGAAGGCAAGTAACAAGAAAAAGGAAGTATTCCCACGCAAAGTCCTTCTTTGCAACCCAAAAGCCAACCCCTGCACCCAAAAGCCCCAAAAACACCCCAAGCCCCCCAGCCCTCGGAGTAGGCTTTTTGTGAAACTTTTGCACCCCCAAGGGCGCATCACTGAAAACTCCAAGCCTTATTATTATCATACATAAGAGAAAGCTTACAAGAAAGACAAGAATTATATATACCACTTTACCACCCCTTTTCTCACATTATAATATAATTCTCTTTAATGCAAGCTATTGTTAAAAAACTCATCCCCTACATTTTACCAAAAGGACCCGAGAATATAAAGCACTCTTTTTTTAGAACTTCATCCTTAAATTTACTTGCAAGGGGTTTGGGTAAATTCAGACAGGGGGCTCTCGCCCTTTGCTAATTCTAATAGGAAACTGGACTGCTTTGCCCATCGTTCTCTCTATAGCACAAGTCATCCCATGCAAGTATATGTTATGCGCAGTATGAAACTCCCTCCACTTTGAGCTTTTCTTACCCTTCCCTTTGTGTTTGTATAGCCTATCATCTACAGGTATTTACAGGGCAAAGAAAGACTTCAGGCTATGACCTTTATTGCCTTTGCAGGTATTTGGGGCTAACCCTTTTGCCAATTATGTGCTTGTGTTTGAGCTTAAGTTAGGTGTTAAAATTCATATCCGACCAAGAAAAAGAAGGGGTGGAAAAGGGTGAAATGTTTATTTTTTACAACCGAAGTAGTAGAATAATTTTCCTAAGTTTCAAAAGATATGGACTTATACGAAATTTGACAAATGATTAAAAGAGGATTAGTATTTTAATTATGGGTATATATTCAGCAGAGATAATGCAGGCTTTGGATGCGCTTGAGCCTTTATTAAGAAAGCTTTTTATAAAGATTTTATTAAAAATTGAGCAGGCAATACCCATTTTGCAAGGCCAAGAGCCTTAAAGATGGCAGAGGAAGAGGGTATTTTGGTTGTTCAAAGCTTTGAATAGTGCCCCTCTGCACTTTTTTGATTATATGGAAGTTTGAGTTAAAGTTATAGAGAGACTTAGAGAGGAAGTAGAGGGAGATAGGAATAAGCAGGAGGTAGAAAAATGGCTGGTTTAGGATTACAGGGGGTATCAGAGCAGGCGATAAAGGATTTGGTTGAGAGGTTTGTATATCGGAGATTTTGAGTGAGAAGATTGGGGAGTATATAAGGGTGAATGAGGCAAAATTGAAGGAGTTATCATTGATAGAGAGGGTGGTTAGGGTGGAGGAAGAGCTTAAGGCATTAAGGGAGTTTGTGGAGAGGCGATTTGAGGCTTTACAGAGAGAGATGGATAGGCGTTTTGAGGCCTTAGAGAGGCGCTTTCAATTTTTTCAGTAAATGGTTTATGGAGGTTTTACACTTATCCTTGGCATGCTTGGTTTAATCTTAAAATATGTTGCAAGATAAAGAAAATATAAAATTGAAGGTTATGGAAAAGATAGTTAAAAATTTGAGCCTTTTTAAAGCAAGTATGTTCATTCGCGAAAACCTGTATCAAAAGGTAGATTATTTAGAAATTAAGGATAGGCTATTTGGGGAGCTTACTGTGGATGAGCTTTATAAAGAGATAACTGGGTTAAGAAAAAAAGGAGGTCTAAAAATGGAATCTTTAATAGAAATGATTAAGAAGCTACCACCAGAGTATGAGCAGGAGGTGTATGATTTTGTCCAATTCTTGTTAGAAAAAAAATATCCTAAACCTAAAAAAGAATTGAAACTCTCATGGCGTGGTGCACTTCAAAATTTAAAAGATAAATATACTTCAGTAGAGCTTCAACATAAAAACTTAGAATTGTTGAGTGACTAATGTATTTAATTGATACTAATATTATCCTTGAATTACTTTTAAATCAAACTAGATCAGATGTTACCCATTCTATGAGCCATATGATAATAAATTGTGCCTTTGTGAAAAAGGAAAAATTTAATAAAATGGGACTTAAAGATTTTAAAGAGAGGTTAGGTGAAAGAAGGAAAGTATAAAAATCCACCCCTATTATTTCAAACCCAAGAGTTTATTAAACATATACAGAGGTTGGGAATGGGTTCTCTACAAAAATTAATGAAATCTATCAAAACTGAAACATCTATTGAAAGAAGAATAGAAAAAAATCTACAAACATTAGAAAAATATGGATTTTATTTAGAACATTTTGAAGACATAAAAGAGTATCTTTTAGATTATTCTGATATGATAGAATTAATTCCTGTTATTGCGAATATAATAAAATCAAATTTCCCGGATAATCAAGTTGTTTTTGATATATACAAAGATCCAGAAATAGATGACAGATATATTGTAATATATGTTCGGTCTAAAAGTTATAATGAACTATTTATGAAAAAACTTGAAGATGTAGAATCAGAATTTTTAGATTACCTTGTTGACAAAAAAGGTTGGATTCAGTTAACAACCGATTTTAAAAAGTTTGAATAAAAAAATGGCTTTTAATTGGCAAGAGTATTTAGAATTAGCAAAAGAACTTGCTGGATTACAAAGATCCGAATATTCAAGAGAATGCGCTTACAGGTCAGCAGTTAGTAGAGCTTACTATTCAGCTTTTTGCTGGTGTCGCAATTATGCTGAAAAACACTCTGGTTTTAAACCAACCGGAGAAGCGAAAGACCATAAGTATTTAAGAGAATATTTACGAAAATTAGGCAAAGATTGGGGAAAAATCGCTTCTAAATTAGATAAGTTAAGAAGATGGAGAAATAAATGCGATTATGATAACGATTTAAATAACATTGACCTTGAAGGTATGGTATATCAAAGTATAGAAATTTCTCAGGAGATTATTGAGAAATGTAAATTATAAAAATAATTCTTTCTGATTATTTTGGAGGGAAAACTCAGCATTAATGTGGATGTTATTCCTGTTGATACGACAAGGGAAGAACTATGTGGAAAAAAGAATTTTTAGTGGTATCTTTTAGCCTAACCAACTCATCGGGAGGGCAGAAGGAGATATGCTTACATTATAAACAAAAAATTGCAGGAGGAGGGCTAAAGAATGATTTTAAGATGTCCAGTATGTGGAAAGGAAGCTTCTAACGGGGCTTTTAAAAAAACTTATGTTTCAGATTGGAACAAAAAGGAGTATAAGCTTTAT